>JAILAO010000034.1 GCA_024681565.1 Bacteroidales bacterium | reverse complement strand
AAACATACAAATATAACTTTATTTTCCCGGATGGATTCATTACAAATCCACCTTTTCTTTGCACAAATCAGCCAAATCCCGCCGGCTTCCCGTCCTTTCGGAGGAACTGTTAGAATTGACGGAAGTAGTCGAAGTCTTCGTGGCCGCCGGGGGTCCGGGTCGCATAGCAGTACAGAGCCGAGCGGTAACCCGTGAAATAATCGAGGGTATAGCGCATCTGCAGCGGGTCTTCGAGTTCGGTCCATTCGGTCCCGTCCCAACTGTAGGAAAACCAGGCCTGGTCCACATCAAAGTCATAACGGATACGCAGACTGACCTGCGGAGCGACGGCAGGCATGCTGAACAGTTCGCGGGTCCGGCGCGTGACCGTGCGGTCCTCGCCGCGTTGCGGAAGTTCGTGGACATAATACAGTTCCAGTCCGGCTTCCGTACAGCGCAGACCGATGTCTCCCCGGCAGCTCTGGAAAGCGCTCAGGCCGGCATAGTCACCCGGTTTCAGACCGGAAGCGTCCAACAGGACCACGCTGGTGCACTGAGGTCCGAAGGTTCTCTGCGTCAACGTATTGCGGGCATCCGGGAGTCCGGTCGCAAGCTGACCGGCCGTCAGGCGCAGCCACCCGGGCCGCTGCGACAGAGACCAGCAGTCGTCCAGCGGCTTGTGGTTCCACTGCCAGACCAGCGCAAGTTTATCGGAATCAAATTCATCCGAATCCCATACATAATCCTTCCCGTCCGGACGCAGATTGACTTCGAATTCCTTGACAGGCACGGTATTGTCTCCCAGGATCGGCCAGCTGTCCGTCCAGGTGACAGGCTGCAGGGTCGGGATCCGCCCCACGGCACCGTGGTCCTGAAACATCACCGCATACCAGTCCCCTTTCTGTGTCTGTACGATGGCCCCTTGCGCCACGCCGTCCCGACGGCCGTCGAATTCTCCCTGCAGGATGGTCTTCGGCTCGTAAGGACCGAGCATTTCCCGGCTGCGCCAGCAGGTCTCCGTCCGGGGTCCGCCCGAAGGCCAGTCGATTACCAGGACATAGTACCAGTCGCCGATATGGTACACGTGCGCACCCTCGGCGCGCAGGCCGTAGCCTTCACGCGGGCAGGTGAACAACACCTGGTCCACGCCACCTTCCCGGACGCCTGAGAGGTCCGGTTCCAGTTCGGTGATGCGGATCTCTCCGTTGCCCCAGACCACATAGACGCGGCCGTCTTCGAAGAGAAGAGAGGCGTCATGGAAGGGCTGGCCGATAACCTGGCGCGTCCACTTTTCCCCGATCCGCGGTGTCGAATAGACATAGGTCTTGCGCTGGTCGTTGGCGATGAATAGCGCCCAGAAACGCCCGTTCTCATAACGCAGGGAAGTGGCCCACTGCCCTTTGCCATAGGCATTGGCCCCGTTCCGGAGGTTATAGACATCATCGTCCTCCAGACAGTCATAGATATAGTCCACGATGCGCCAGTGCACCAGGTCGCGGGACTGCATCACCGGTGCTCCGGGGCAGAAATACATCGTGGTGCTGACCATATAGTAATCCTCCCCCACCCGGATCACGTCATTGTCCGGGATATCCGTATAAGTCAATGGATTGACACATTGCGTCCGGGGACGTACACAGGCGGTGAGCAGAAGCGCCAGCAGCGGCAGCAGGAACCATTTTCTCATAGAAGCGATCTGTTTTCGACAAATTTACTGAATTTTCCACCAATCCCAATCAAAGCCGCCGCCGGTGAAGACAAAGTAAAGGTCATGCACGCCCCCGGCCCCGTCGAGCCGGCAGCGCTGGTTGGTCCATCCGGCTCCCGGCCTGACAGTCAGCGTACCGCAAAGCGGTCCGTCAGGACTGTCCAGGTGCACCTCGATCCCGGCTTCCGCGTCAGCCCGCACGCAGGCAGTCAACGACCGGGCTCCCCGGGCTCCGAAATCAACCCCCTTGACCAGCAAGTATCTCCCCTCCTGAATATGGGTCAGCACGATTCCGCGGCCGGGTTCCTTGCGGGTCTTGAGTCCGTAGCCCCAGGCCATCGTCTCCGCTTCGACCCGCCGATAAGGATCGAACGGTTCGATCTGTTCGAGGACATTGTCCATCCAGTAAGGGACCTTGCGGATGGATCCGTCCGGCTCGTAATACATCGGAGCAGCCGAAACGCTCCTCCGTTCGTGGTGGTGGAAGGTCTCGATGTGCATCAGTTCATAGTTGAGCCCGAAAATATAGGACCCGCCTTTGTAATCGATGATCCCGGGATGGTTGCCCCGGGTACGCCAGGTACGGTCCATGATATGCCCCATGGACTTCCAGGGGCCGGTCGGGCTGTCGGACATCGCATAGCCTATGCCTTCCGGACAGCAGGTGGACGCGAAGGCCAGATAATAATGCCCGTCCCGCTTGTAGAACCAGGGGCCTTCCTGGTAGTGTTCGATCTTGTAGTCCAGCTGGTGGATCGGACCATCTAGCGAGATCATGTCTTCGTTGAGTTTCGCCCAATAGACGTTCGGGTTGCCCCAATACATATAGGCCTGACCGTCATCGTCGATAAAAACAGAAGGGTCGATATCGTACCAGTGCTCCTTTTGCCAGACGAGCGGCTCGCAGAGCGGGTCCTTGAAGGGACCGAAGGGAGAATCAGAAACCAACACGCCGATCCCGTGTCCATGGATCGGACAATACATATAGAACTTCCCGCCGCGCTCCACCACGCATTCCGCCCAGGCGCCGTTCTTGCCGTCATACCATTCGAAATCGTCCAGGGAGGCCACGGCACCGTGGTCCGTCCAGTTGACCATATCCGTCGAGGTATAGCACAGCCAGTCGAACATCTTGAAATTGTCTGCGTCGTCCTCGTCGTGCGTCGTGTACAGATAGACCGTGCCGTCATAGACCATCGGCGCCGGATCGGCCGTATACTTGGTCTGGATGAGCGGGCGGTTGACGTGACGGTTGAACTTCCACCAGTCCAGGTCGAACAGTTCACCGTCTCCGCCACGGAACAGCAGGTACAGATCGTGGACCCCGACGGCACGCTCGTCCACCGGCGCCGTCTTCATCATGTTATCGTCATTGATGACGATCGAAGCGACCGGCTGTCCGGACATCGCGTCCAGATAAAACTCAAGAATGCCTTCGGACTTGAAATTCAGCATCTCGATGCTCACCAGCGTCGCCGGTTCATCCCCGAAATCCACATTCCGGACACAGACCCAGTCCCCGTTGTGGATGGAAGTCAGCCAATGACGGACTCCGGCCTCCCGGTCGGTCTTGACACCATACGAGGAAGCCATCGTTTCCGCTTCCGTCATCTGATAGGGATCGAAAGTCCGCAACGGCCCGACGCCCTCTTTCGTGAAAGGGATGAAGGGGATGGCCGCATCCGGGCGGAAAGAAAACTCTTCCACGCAGGTGGAACGGTGAAAGCCTCCGCCGTTGGGCAGGGCCCCGTTGTGATAGAACATATAGTGATGCTCCTGGAAATCGATGTTCCCTCCATGGATCGTGAAACTGTTTTCCGCTTCATCCATGATGCGTCCCCTGTATGTCCAGGGACCGTGGATGCTGGGTGCAGTGGAATAAGCCATATGCTCCGGCACGCCGCCGGCCGGATAAGAAAGATAATAGATACCGTCGCGCTTATAAAGCCAGGGGCCTTCCTCGTAGCCGACCATCATTTTGTCTTTACCTCCATCGGACCAGTCCGGTTTCATCGATTCGGGACCGAAACAGGCGGGATCGTGGAAACCGGGGACTTCCTTCCAACCTTCCGGGAATGAAATCATGTCCTCGCCCAGGCGGCCATACCAGCAGCCCTTGTTGCCCCAGAACAACCATGCGGAACCGTCATCGTCCACAAAGACCGTTGGATCGATAAAAGCGAAACCGGTCGCGAGCGGACCGCCTATGGCATCCCGATAAGGGCCTTGCGGGCCATCCGCCACTGCGACGGCCAGTGCATCGGCCCGGGTCGCAGCTTCCGTAAGGCAGACATACCAGTACCATTTGCCGTTCCGTTCCACCAACTGCGAGGCCCAGGCCCGGTCGCCCTGGAATGCCCAGGGGAATGTCGCCGTGGAAAGAGGTGTACCCAGATAGGTCCAGTTGACCATATCCCCGGTACTGTATAACTGCCAATCCTTCATCTTGAAAGTAGTCGCGTCGTCCTCATCGTGATCGACAGCCAGATAGACCTTGTCTCCGTGGACATATGGTGCGGGGTCCGGGGTATATGAAGTCCGGATCACCGGATTCTGCGCGCCCACGGCCCCCGACAGCAGAAGCGCCGCCAGGGCAAAGATATTTCTCATAGAACGTTTATTTGAAAATCAACTGCAGGAATTCGTGCAACGACTTGCGCCAGGGCTGCCATTCGTGGCCGCCGGGCCACGCCTTGAACTGCACGTTGGCCCCTTTCTCCAAAAGCGCTTCCGCCGCCTTGCGGGTGTACTCGATGCGCGGATCGCCTTCTCCGCAGGAGATGTAGAAAACCGGATGCGCGGCATTGAACGCAGCCGCATCCGCAGTCAGCTCAGGCAGGGAGGCCGCCAGGTCGAACGGGGCATAGCTCACGCCGCCGAACATACCGGAAGAGAAAATGCCGATCGAGGAAAAGACCTCGGGATGCTTGAGTCCGATCGACCAGGACTGTCCGCCGCCGAAAGACAGGCCCGCCATCGCCCGGTGGCTGGCATCCGGCAGTGTCCGATAGCGTCCGTCAATCATGGGGATGGTCTCCTCGAGAAGGATCTTGGAGAAGTCCCCTGCCTGTCCGTAGTCCATCACGATCAGCATCGGCACGGCTTTCTTTTCGGCCAGCAGGTTGTCCAGGATGATATCCGCATGTCCCTGGCGGGACCAGCCGGTCTCATCCTCCCCCCCGCCGTGCTGCAGATACAGCACCGGATAGCGCTTATCGGGATTCTGTTCATATTCGGCCGGCAGATACACATAGCAGGTCCGCCAGGCATTCAGGCTCGGAGACCAATAGCGCTGCATCCGCACCTCGCCCCGCGGCACGTCGCGGTCCAGATAGAAGTCCACGCCTTTTTCCGGGATCTCGATGGCGCTCGCCATCAACCCGCAACCATAGAAAAGCGTGCTGGACGGATCGGACAGGCGGACTCCGTCAACGACCAGGAAATAATAATGGAAACCCGGCTCGAGCGGCTGCGTGAAACCGCACCAGCAGCCATCCTCCCCCTTTTCGAGCGGGCAAACCTGACCGCAGATGTCCACGGCCACGGACTGTGCATCCGGCGCTTCTACCCGGAACTCGGCGCGCAGGTCAGGATGGATTTTCGGGTACTCACGCCCGGGAATGTTGGTCGACGCGCTGAATGGTTCTGCGACCGTGTCCTTCGGGACCGGCTGACCGCAGGATGCCAGGAAGGCAAGCCCGGCAAGCAACAAAAACAGATTGTTTTTCATAGCGATTACCATTTGAAAAGACGGGGAGCGAATTCGTAGAGACTTCTGCGCCAGCTCAGCCATTCGTGGGCCGTTTTGGGAGAAGCATAATAGACATTGCCGATGCCCCGTTCCTTCAGGAGCGCGGACATCTGCGAGAGCAGGCTGCCCTCCGCCTCACCGGTACTGATGAAGAGGAGGTGGTAATTGTCGTTGAACCATTTTGCATCCCGGAACACACCGTCATATGCCGCAGCGAATTTCTCCGGATCCCGGAATCCGGGATTGCGGACATCGAATTCTCCGATAACGATGATACCGCTGAAACCGCCCACGGCAGAAAAAAGGTCACGGTGTCCCAGTCCCAGGTCATAGGCTTGTTTCGCCCCCCAGGAAAGTCCGGCGACCGCCCTGTGGTCCCGGTCTGCAATCGTACGGAAACGCTTGTCCACCAACGGGATGACATCTTCTGTCATCATCGCGTCAAAAGCATCTTCCTCCGGATTGTCCACCCGGTGTGCGACCCCGCTGTTCATGACGATGATCATCGGGACGGCCTTGCCGTCCGCCACCAGGTTATCCAGGATCACATCTGCAAAGCCCTGATAGATCCAGCCGGTCTCATCTTCACCGCCACCATGCTGTAAATAGAGCACAGGGTAGCGTTTTCCGGGGTTTTGCTCATATTCCGCCGGCGTATAGACATACATCCGGCGGTATTCCCCACACACCCTGGAATAGAAACGGACAGAACGGACCGCACCTTGCGGGACGCCCTGGCGGGGAGTGTAAAAGGCAGCTGCAGCAGGGTTCTCGGGCACTTCCACCGCACTGCTCCACCGTCCGCCCCCATAATAAGCGTGGGTGGCGGGATCGGTGAAAGAAAGTCCACCCACCTTCAGGGAATAATAATGGAACCCCTCTACCTGGGGTTCGGTAACGGCTGACCACACCCCGTCGGCATCCCGGGACATCACATAGTCCTTGCCGAGCGAGACGGTCAGGCCGGAAGCATCCGGCGCTTTAAGCTGGAAGGAGACACGTCCGTCCTTCTCGATGCGCGGAAAGGCCTGGCGGCCGAGCGCTGTCGGGGACGGCACCTGTGCCACCGCCGGGGCCAGCGGGAGCAACAAGCTTACAGTCAATAATAAACGTTTAATCATAAGGTATAGGTTTTTAAATCATCATCTGGGGTCGTTTGTCCGGAACCCGCCACTTCCCAGCAGCAGGGCAGAATAACCGGACGGAATCCGCGCATAGAGCGTATCCACGGGATAGCGGACCAGGCGGTTGCAGTGCGAACAGCCCGGCATCGAAAAGAGGACACCTCCCCCGCCGGTCAGGCAGAAGCTGTCCTGTACAGGATCATACGACAGGGAAAGAGGAACCGTATCCAGCAGGCGGGATTGCCCCTGGTCCCGGTAATCCAGGCTGCGCTCAGCCCAAACGGTTCCCCGGCTGGACGTAAAGACGGCCAGGTGGCCGGAAACATCCACCCCGGCAACCATCAGGGCTCCCCCGCCGGCCGCCACCGCCCGGAAATCCATCCGGGGATAATAACCGGCATATTCTGCATTGAAATCCAGCACCTGCCAGGAACGAGCATCCCGGGACCGGATGAATTCTCCCGCATCCGTGACGCCGAACAATTCCCTGCCGTCCGTGGCAAGGGAACGGATCCGTCCGCGGACTGCAGGTGCCGTCCGCGAAAGCACATCGCCGGAAGCATCCAGCTGCAGGACATCCCGTCCCGATGAGTCTGCCGCATATAGCGACCCGCCGAGGGAGACGAGGGCGACAAGCGGGACCTGCACGGTACGGGTTCGGGAAATGACGCCTCTCTCATCCAGCCATGCCAGGCAGTCTCCCGCCGCCAGATATCCGTCTCCGGAGACCACGGCGGAGCGCAATACCGCTTCCTGCGCCTGGACCGTCCAGCCGGCCAGGAGCAGGAAGAAAGGCAATATGAGAGAGCGTCCTGACATTATCTCAGACCGCTGTTGACAATCTTGAATTCGTCAAAGGAGACTTCGAGCGGAGCGGATTGCGGCAACTGCACGCCGCCCCGGCCGCCGAAACCGCGCATCATGGCAGGCATCGCTCCTTCGCAGGCCATTACACCCACACGGATGTCTTTCAACACGGCGGACGCCGTGCCGGCCTTTTCATATTTCCTGCCGTCTACGGAGTACCATGCGGTATAAATGTCACCCTGCTTGACCAGGCGGAGCCAGATCACATTGTCCGGTCGGATGATGCCCTCCAGGCTCATACTGACCAGGGTTTTCTGCTGGCCGTTCTCTTCGACCAGGAGCTGGAGCTGACCCGGAGCAGGACCGGCATCGGGTTGACGGCGGAAATTGAACGTCGCCGAATAGACGAACTTCACGAAATTGTCGTCGGATTCGTATGCCACCAGTCCGGCATTCTGTGCGGGCGCCGCCGGAGCGGCAGAACAACTCATCCGGGTATCGACAGTCCAATCCGTGTTGGCGGACTGAAGCAGGATGTTGGTTGCGTCGTTGCCCGCCTGGGCGATATCGCCCTTGCCGGCCGTGAGCACCAGCGCACCGTCGGAAACCTTCCAGCCGGAAGGATCCTCCCGGACCCAGGACCAGGGGCTGGCAGGAGCCTTCTGGAAACTGTCGCCGGACGATTTCGTCCCGAAATTGACCGTGACCACACGGCTGTCGCCGGTCTCCCTGTCGGACAGGGTCACGACGGCCGTCCCCGGAATTCGGGCGGCCTGACGTACATCCACGTCGATCGCAGGATCCGCAGCAACGGCTTCGACCACAGGTGCCTTGCCCGCCTTGCGCAGAAAACTGACCTGTGAGGCATCCCCGAGACGGACCGGCTTGCCGTCAAGTTTGAGGCTGGCGAGGCCGAGATCCGGCATCACCTTCAAGGCAAAGCAGTCCGTGACGGTTCTGCCGTCGACGGTCACGGCGCAACTGACCGTAGCAACGCCCATCGACACAGCTTTCAGGACCCCGTCGGCGGTGACGCTTACCACGCCGGGATTGTTGCTCGTCCAAAGGACTTCCGCCCGGGCGGTATCATAGAAACTGTCATCATTCATACAGGCGGAGAAGCGTCCCTGAGCCGTATCGCCGATGCGCATCACGGAAACACCACAGTCGGCGACAACCGTTTTGAGGCGGCGTTCCAGACTGCCGGACATGACCGCAGTGACACGGCCGCGGATGTCCTGCGAAGAAGAACCGATTTCGAACACATACCGGCCCGGATCATACGTCATCCGATCCGCCTGCATATCCCAGAACCAGAGATCCGCACAATCGACCGTGATGCTGACCGTGCGCGTCTGACCGCGCGGGATGGTCACGCGACGGAACCCCTTGAGCCGTTTGGCAGGACGTTCCAGCGAGGCGGGACTGTCAGGGGTCGCCACATAGATCTGGACGACTTCGTCTCCGTCGTAATCACCGGTATTGCGTACATCCACGCTGACCGTCACCTTATCGTTCGGCGTGACAGTGCTGCGGCTGATGCGGAAATTGCTGTATTCGAAGTCCGTATAGCTGAGGCCGTAGCCGAACGGGTACGAAACCTCGCGGTTGAAATACCACAGGGTGCGGCCGCCCGCACCGGCGCTGCGGCGCAGGTTGTAATCCGTAATCGCCGGCAGGTCCTGTACGCTCTTGTACCAGGTGGCGTTGAGTTTGCCGCCCGGATTGACTTCGCCGAAAAGGACTCGGGCGATTGCCTCTCCCTGGGCCTGCCCGTTATAGCCGGTCCAGAGGATGCCGGGGACCTGGGCCAGGTGCTTGAATTCTTCCACCTCCACGCAGCCGAGGGTCTGCATCACGACGACGGTGCGGGGATTGACCGCCGCGACGGCCTTGATCAGTGCAAGCTGGTTGCCCGGCAGAAGCAGGGTAAGGCGGTCGGCTTCCTCCGTTGCCGTGTTCTCATCCGTTCCGACGAACACGACGGCCACGTCGGCGTTGCGTGCGGCGGAAAGCGTCTCCTCGTCGATCGGAGCATCCTGCGGAGCCTTGTAGACAAGATAGACGGTCTGGGGACCGTTGAAACCAAGCTTGAGGGCCGCGGTCTTCATCGGCGTGCTGGCGCCATAGACGCCTCCGACGCGGGCACCGGAGGCACGGGTCGCTTCGATGCGCCCGATCAGGTTACCGTCCGGGCCGCCGACGCGGATCTCGACGATGCCGCCCTCGGTCGGAATATTGAGACCGACGGTAAGATTCTCGATATTGGTGATATCTACATTATCATACGCCGTCCAGGATCCGTCGTCGATGGTACGTACCTGCTCCTCCTCTCCCATGCCGGAACCGACGGTGATGCCGTCCGCACAGGCCGTATACTTGGTCGCGTCATAACGGGTCACGGAACCGTCCGTCTTCTCCACTTCAAACCAGGCGACATAGAGCAGGTTGCTCTTGCTCTTGATGTTTCCGCCCGTGACCAGGCTGACATCGACGTCGTATCCTTTCTTCTCCAGATACTGACGGATACCCGCATTCGGGGAGATCATCGCGGACTGTTCCGGACGTCCGGAATAGGGGCCGAGTTCCACGTCATCAGCCTGCGGGCCGATCAGGGCGATGCTCCCCAGGGATCCGGGTTTGAGCGGCAGGATGCCGCCTTCGTTCTTGAGAAGCACCAGGGTCCGGGATGCGATCTCGGCCGCGAGGGCACGGTTCGCTGCGGAGCTGACCCGGGAAGGCTCATATTTCGTGTAGGGCACCATCTGTTCGGGGTCGAACTCGCCGGTCCGCATCCGGATGGTGAATACATTGATCAGGGCCCGGTCGATCTCAGCCATCGAGAGGATGCCCTGCTCGTAGGCGCTGATCGCAAAACGCTGGTAGATGCTGCCGCAGTCAGAATCGACGCCGGCCTTGAGACCGGCCGCAGTGGCCTGTTCGCGGGTTTCCACATAATAGTGCCCGTTCCAGATATCTTCGATCGCAGCACAGTCACCCGTGACATAGCCTTTCATGCCATAGGTCCGGCGTGCCAGCGTATCCAGATAGAAAGCACTGGCCGAAGTCGGAACATGGTTGACGGCGTTGTAGGAGGACATGATCGACGGGAGATGGTCGTCTTCGATCAGGCGTTTGTAGGGATAAAGATAGAACTCGCGCATATCACGGCTGTCCATGTTGGAGCTGCTGACGTGGCGGTCGAATTCGCTGTTGTTGGCAAAATAATGCTTGGCCGTCGGGACGGCCTTGAGGTACTTCGCATCACTGCCCATCAGGCCGCGGACAAAGCCGCTGGCCATCGTGGCGGCGAGGAAGGGGTCCTCACCATAGGACTCGCCCGTGCGGCCCCAGCGGGGATCGCGGACCGGCTCCACCACCGGAGACCAGAAGGTCAATCCCTTGGTGCCGGTCTGGAAAATGGCGCGCGCTTCTTCCGCGATGGCGGAAGCCATCCATTCGGTCACAGAAGGGTCCCAGGTCGACCCGAGGGCGACACTGTTGGGGAAAGATGTCGGTCCGAGCAGGCCTGCAGCCGGATTGGCTCCGGAGAGCACGCCGTGCAGGGCCTCGCTCCAGATGTTGTAATTCTTGACACCAAGCCGGGGTACGGCGGCCATGTTGTTTCCCAACAGGCTCTGTTTCTCCTCGAGGGTCAGCCGGGAGACCAGGTCGGTCGCACGCTCCTCGAACGAATAGGCGGTGTTGAGATAGATCGGCTGCGGATCCTGGGCGGAAAGGACAGTGCAGATGCCGAGCGCCAGGACAGAGCAGGAAAAGATTTTACGTATACAGTGCATAACGGTTTATTTCAGTGTTGTATCAAAGTTAGATAACGCGATAAAAAAAACCTACACGCGCACAGGAGGGCACGTGCAGGTTGAATGATTCTTAAGGTATTTTGCGACGATTTTAATGATTCGCCGCAAAAAAACTCAACGGAAGGATATCCAGTCCACCTCGGCGGCACCGGAGACCAGCTCTGCGGAAACGTCCTGCATGCCGGTGGCTTTGATTCTGGCAGGGACTTCCAGCAACATCCATCCGGAACTGGCCGGGACCGTCACCTTGTTGGCGGACGTACCGGCCGTCACCGTCAGGACGGCGCCGGCGTCGCTGCGGACGCGGAGCACGATCCTGGCCGGGGCTTTGGCGCCGAAGTCCACCTCGTCGAAACGTACGCGGTCATAAGGCTGGGTGAAACGGGTTTTCCACCCGGCAAACAAGTTATACGGATCGAGGTAATCGATCTTCGCACCCACACATTCGCTGTAACGGTCGATGTGTACCTCGTCAGAAGCCAGGATATGTCCTACGCCGCGCCAGGTCGGCTTGACTGGGATGATGGTGCCGTCTTCGCGGAAATACACCCTGTCTATCCGTACCGAGCGGTTTTTGTCGAAATCGGGACTGAAGTCGTTGTGGTGATAGAACAGGTACCACTCTCCATTGAACTCCACGAACGAATGATGGTTGGTCCAGCAGCCGACCGGTGATTCATCCATGAACACGCCCTTGAACTCGTAGGGACCGAGCGGGTGGTCGGCCATCGCATAGGCGAGGGTCTCCGTGCCGCCTTCGAGACGAACCCAGGGATAGGTCAGGTAATACTTCCCGTTGCGCTTGAACATGAACGGTCCTTCGGTCTGTCCCTTCGGGAAGGTCTCGTCCAGACGGACCGCCGGGCCGTCGATTTCCGCCATGTTGTCTTTCAGTTTACCGCCGCGCATCCCCATGCCGGACCAGATCAGGTAGATCGTGCCGTCGTCATCCTTGAAGGCGCAGGGATCGATGCCGCCGGTGCCCTGAACCGTGTTCTCCAGGATCGTGAACGGGCCGTAAGGCGTATCGGAAACGGCAACGCCGATGCCGAACCCGAACCCGCGTGAGGGTGCATCCGGGAAATAGAAATAGTACTTGCCATCCTTTTCCACGCAGTCCGGCGCCCACATCGAATTGGCCGTCGGATTGCCCCATGGCACATCCTTCTGGTCCACGATGTTGCCGTGGTCGGTCCAGTGGGTCAGGTCGTCGGTCGAGAAGACATGGTAATCGGACATGCAGAACCACGGCTGGTCCCCCTGGTACTTGACCGTAGGGATGTCATGGGACGGATAGAGATACAGCCGGCCGCCGAAAACGTGTGCCGAAGGGTCGGCGGAGAACTGTCCCGTAACCACCGGATTGGTCCCGGTCACGAAGGTGCCGCCCTTTTCAGTACGGACCTTGTCCAGGAAGTTGGTCATCGAACGAAGCGTGTACTCCGTGTACATATTGAAGCCGTGTCCCCCGCCGTCAACCATATACAGTTCCGTACGGATGCCGGCTTTGTCCAGCAGTTCATAGAAATGCGGTCCCTGGCAGGAAGGGACGACATTGTCCGCCGTACCGTGGAAAATCACCACGGGAGGATCGGAAGGATCGATGTAGTTCGTGGCATTGAGCGCCTTGAAACGTTCTTCATTGCCCTTGAAGGGGAAACCCATCACCGCCTCTTCCGGAGCATGGTTCCAGCTGTCGGTCGTACCGCCGCAACTCATATAATTCAGGTCAACCGGACCGGACCAGTCACACGCGGCGTCCACCCGGCTGCTGAAGCCCAGGTTGCCGCCCACGGATCCCTCAAGGGCCTGGACTCCGCCAGTCGTCGCAGCCAGCGAAGCGAGATGTCCGCCGGAAGAAAAGCCCGAAACGGCAACGAATGAAGGATCGAGCCGGTACTTCGCCGCATTCGCCCGTACGAAACGGACGACGCCCTTGATGTCTTCGATCTGAGCCGGGAACCTGGCATCCGCGGATGAACGGTGGTTGGGCGTCACAACCGCATAGCCTGCATCCAGCAGGGCGTTGACGATGGTACCGAGGTCGGCCATGCCCTTGGAATTGTTGGAATACCAGGCACTGCCGTAGATATGCACGACCACGGGATAGGTCTCTTTCTGCATCCGGGGCAGATAAATGTCCAGCTGGTGGTACACCTGACCGTCTCCGGCATAATCTATATCCGCGAACTTCTCGGAGCAATGCACATCGATTTCCGGCATCTGGAATCCGCCGAAGCCGCCCGCGGGCTGCGCCTGCAGGGACAGGGCCCCGAACAGACAGAAGAAGAGCAGGATTTTTTTCATCTATTTAAAGAATTTTCTAAGTGTTTCAGCAAGATACGTACGGGCATTCATCCAAGTATGCCCGCCCTCCGTGAACATTTTCTCATACGGGATGCCCCGGGCATCGAAATAGGCCTGGTGGTCCAGCACATTTTGATAAAGGAAGTCGGAGGTGCCCACGCCGAACCACATCAGCTTCAGCTGCGCGACGGTCTCGTCGATCTCCGGGAAATATGCATCCATCACCTCAGGGGTCAGGTATGCGCTGTAGGATCCCAACCAGGAGAATTTGTCAGGATGGCTGTAAGCCGTGAAGAGCGACTGGCCGCCGCCCCGGGAGAAACCGGCGATGGCGCGGCTCTCGCGCTTGTTGAGCGTGCGGAAATTGCTTTCCACGAAGGGCATCACGCATTCCGTGAGCTCACGGGAGAAATCCGTGTACATGTCGGCCGCAGCCATCGTGGTGGGGCTGGGCGTACCGTTCATCATGTAGCCGTAAGGCAGCACGACGATCATCGGCACGGCTTCGCCGCGCGCAATGAGATTGTCCAGGATCACGTTGACCTTGCCGACCTTGAACCAGGTCTCTTCCGTGTCGGTCGTGCCGCTCACCAGATAAAAGACCGGATACTTCTTGTTGCCCTTCTCGTATCCCGGCGGTGTATAGACCACCAGCGGGCGGTCCATTCCAAGCACGGACGACTTGTAGTTCATGTACTGGACGCGGCCGTGCGGGACGTCGTTCAGCGTGTAAAGCGCATCTTTGTCCGGCATTTCCAGCAGACTGGCCTTGAACTGTTCGTTCGGGAAGAGTTCCATGTTGTTGGGATCCTGGACGCGGATGCCGTCCACGACGAAATTGTAGGGATAGATGTCCGCTTTGGGGGGCTTGACGGTCGCGCTCCAGACGCCTTCCGCATTGCGCGTCATCGGCACGTCATGTTCCTGGAACTGACCGGACAGGGCCACTTGGGAAGCGTTCGGAGCCAGATAATTGAATGTTACCCGGCCGTCGGGATGAACGATGTGCGACTCCATCGAGGAGTTCCACATCCGGGGTCCTTCCGGAGCCGGATAGCCCAGCAGCTGCAACATGGTGGCGGCATAGCGCCGTCCGAGTTCGCGGTAGCCCGCCGCATCGAAATGCAGCAGGTCGAAATTGACAGAACAGCCGCTGGAACTGATCACGTGGGCCTGCGGAATGGTCCGGGGCACTGCATCGATAATCGGATTCATCGCGGCGCAGATGCCGCCGCGGTCACTGTTGACCACTTCACCCACCAGCAGGGGCACGACCTCGCCCTGCAGGTCCAGGTCACGCAGGATGTTGTCATAGACGCGTTTCAGCTGCTGCGGCCAGTCGCGCTGCCCGGTGTTGGATTCGCCCTGGTGCACCAGGATGCCTTTGATCACGCCGTCCTCCTGGGCCTTTTTCGCCAGCGAGATCAGACGGCCGTAAGGATCGTTGTCATAGGCGGCCAGCATCCCCTTCATCCAGACAGGAGCACGGTTCTTGACATAATTGTCGATGCTGTCCGGCAGGAAAGTCTCGATGTGGCAGCCGCCGATGGCGACATGGATGATGCCTACCCTGACATTCTCGGGAAGGTTCTCGACGAGCGTACGCCCGAAATAGTCGGCCGGAGTGAGTCCGGTACCGGGACGGCAGAGCGGCGGCACGGCGGGATACCATTCCCCCTGCTTCCGGCCCATGTCCGGAAAATCG
>JAILAO010000025.1 GCA_024681565.1 Bacteroidales bacterium | reverse complement strand
ATCGATTACTTTGTCGCCAACGCCGGTCTCGATGCCGACGGCAACCAGACCGGGCCGATGCGGGGCGGACTCGTTATCTTCGCGGCCGGCAACTATGGCTGGGCCCACGATGTTCCCTCCGAATATGAGTCCACCTTGGCCGTCGGGGCCTTCGGACCGGACGGCAAGATGGCGCTCTACTCCAATTACGGTCCCTGGGTCGATATCCTCGCCCCGGGCGGCTCCGACTCGGAAGTAAAATATGAGGAGTGGATCGTCAGCCTCGCGACCGACCAGGGCGCTGCTTATATGGCCGGCACATCGATGGCCTGTCCGCATGTCGCGGGCGTAGCCGCCCTGCTGGTCTCTTATTACGGCGGGCAGGGCTTCACCTGCGAAGAGCTCCGGGAACGGCTGACGGAGAGCGCCCCGACCGACGTGATCGATCTGCAGGGCCGTTCGTCCGGCGGCGGGAAACTCGACGCCTACGCGGCCTTCCAATACAACACCGGTCCCATCGACCCCTCTCAGGCGAACATCCGGATCAGCTGCGACTACAGCGGGGACTATCGCTTCAAGGCCCATGAGACCGCCGTCCTCAACTTCACCATCCGCGGCAACGAACGGGTCAAGCTTCCCGTGCGTTTCGACAGTGACTGCGCCGGCGTGAGCGCCACCTGCACGACCTCCTCCGCCCAGGTCCGGATCGAAGCGCCGAAGGCCCCGGCCGGCAACTACACCGGCATCCTCCGTGTCGGCAGCATCGCGTCCCGGAGAGTCGATTTCACCATCCTGGAAAACCATGCCCCGGTCATTGTGAATACGCTGGAGGACCGGATCGTCAATGCCGCCTCTTCGTCTTTTGTCAGCATAGATCTGTCAGAATATATCCAGGACCCTGATGGAGAGGAGCTTACATTCAGCGCCAGCGCGAGCGGTGACGACATCCTGACGACGCGCCTGGCCGGCTCCACCCTGTATCTGACGCCCAAGGGATACGGACTGGCCGAGGTGAGCGTAACGGCGACGGATGCGCTCCAGGCAAGCTGTACCGCCGGATTCCAACTGCTCGCACGCAATGCCTACCAGGATCTGGACGTCTATCCCAACCCCGTCTCCGACTACCTCTATATCCGGCCCGACACCCAGCTGGCGACGACAGCCGTCCTCTACAGCCGCAGCGGCGCCCGCGTCCTGGAAAAGAGCGGCGATGCCGGCCCCTTCAAACCGCTCCGGCTGGATGTAAGCGGACTGGCACCCGGCGCATATACCCTCCAGGTCGAATACGGCGGCAAGCAGAAAACCACGAACTTAGTCAAGCAGTGAGATGAAAAGACTGATCCTCCTCTCCGGCGCCCTTTTGATTGCGCAGCTGCTGGGTGCCCAGGCGCTGCCCCTTCTCTATACCCCGTCCGATCCGCGCTCCTCGGCGATGGGCGGAACCGGCGTGGCGCTGACCGCCGACGCCTGGGCCCTGGACGTGAACTTCGCTGCAGCGGCCGTATCTCCCGATACGGGTACCTTCGGCGCAGCCTATGACCGATGGGCGCCGCAGCCCGTGGCGGACAACCGTTTCGCCGCAGGCGGATGGTACCGCAAGGGCCGTCTCGCATTCGGCCTCTCCGCGCGGGGGGATTTCGCTCCGGCCTACGAGCAGGTCAGTGCGGGCGGAGAGACGCTCGACAGCGTCCAGCCGTTTGACATGAGTGCCGCCCTGGGCCTCGCCTGGAGCCCTGCACCCGGCTTTGCCCTGTCCGCTGCGGCCCGGCTGGTCTCCTCTTCGCTGGCCCCCGGGGTCTCGGGCGTGACAGTCTGCGCCGATCTGGGGATCCTCTACCACGCCCGGCATTTCTGCGCAGGACTGAGCGCCGCCAACCTGGGCGGACATCTCCGCTACGGCAGCACTGAAGCAGCCCTGCCCATCCTGGTCCGCGGCGGCGGCAGCGCGCTGTTCGAACAGTTTGACGTGACGGCGGAACTGGAATATCTTTCCGGTGCGGGCGTCATGGCCGGTGCGGGTGCCGAATTCCGGCCGATCCCGATGCTGGCCCTCCGGGCCGGATACCATTACGGACCCGCCGACAAGGGACTTCCTTCTTTCGGTTCCTGCGGGCTCGGCCTCGATATCGAAGGCCTGGGCATCGACGTCGCCGTACTCTACGGCTCCCCCACGCTGGGCGGGACGCTCTGCGCGGGACTCTCGTATTCTTTTTAGGGAATTATTCCGCTGCGCCGCCGAGATCCTGGATCTTCTCGGCGGCGCAGCGGAATAATTCCCTAAAAAGAATACGAGA
>JAILAO010000020.1 GCA_024681565.1 Bacteroidales bacterium | reverse complement strand
CCCAGGGCGGTCAGATCGGCCGTTACCTGCATGAGGATGACCTGATGCCGCAGGCCCTCGAGATCCTGGCCAAGGCCAAGGAGAAGGGTGTCAAGATCTACCTCTCCACCGAGACCGTGGTCGCTGACGATTTCAGCAACGATGCCAACAAGAAGACCGTTCCGTCCAATGCCATTCCCGAAGGCTGGGAAGGTATGGATGCCGGTGCCGAATCCCTTGCGGCCTGGAAGGAAGTCATCCTCGGCTCCAAGACCATCCTGTGGAACGGCCCCGTCGGCGTGTTCGAGATGCCGACCTTCGCCAAGGGTACGCTCCAGATCGCCGAAGACCTCGCCGAGGCTACGGCGAAGGGTGCCTACACGCTGGTGGGTGGCGGTGATTCCGTCGCTGCCGTGACCCAGATGGGCTATGCCGACAAGGTGAGCTATGTCTCTACCGGCGGCGGCGCCATGCTCGAAGCCCTCGAAGGAAAAGATCTCCCGGGCATCGCTGCGATCCGCGGTTGATCGTCCTGATTTTAACGGCCGCCACCCCGTCATACCGGGCGTGGCGGCCGTTTTTTTAACATACGAGTCAGATTCAGTTCGATATGTGCCGTTTTTTTCTATCTTTGTATAAACGTGTAATCTAACTCTAAAATTTATGGCTTTTCAAGAAGTTACCAAGATCGGTTATGGCAGGCGCCTCGGCAGTTCCCTGAGCGGAATCATCGTGGGGCTTGTTCTTTTTGTAGCCGCTACCGCCCTGCTGTGGTGGAATGAAGGCAGAGCGAAAAAAACCGCTGACATGATCAGCGACTTCGAAAAAGAGTGTGTCGATGTCGCGGATATCTCCCAGGTGGATCCCGCCCTCGAAGGCAAGCCGGTCCACGCGGTAGCCGTTGCGGCTTCGGATGAGATCCTGACAGATACCCGCTATGGGATCCAGGTCAATGCCATCCGTCTCGAACGCAGGGTGGAGTATTATCAGTGGGTGGAAAGTTCCGATTCCGAGAGCAAGGACAAGGTGGGCGGCAGCCAGGAGACCACGACGGTTTATTCCTATGCGAAAGAGTGGGTGGATTCTCCGGTCAATTCCGCCGATTTTTCCGATCCCGACTACAGGGGCGCCAACAGCGTCCGTCTCGAGATCGAAGATGCCGCATTCACGGCGGACCAGGTCCGTTTCGGCGGCTATGTGCTGCCCCGCAGCATGGTCGAAAGCATCCCTGCGACAACGCAGGTAAACCTGCCCCAGTCCCTCGGCGACGGGGTCGATACCTTTGCGCAGGGCAATGTCCTGTACTATGGTAACCCGAATGCTCCCGTCATCGGGGATGTTCGCGTGACCTTTATGCAGGCGGACGGCGGTGAAGCTTCTATCCTGGCCCAGGTAACGGGCGATACATTCGAACCTTATACGCACAAGAGCGGCAAGTCCATGTGCGTCATTACCATGGGTGAGCATTCCCTGGCCGACATGTGTGCCGCAAGGCGTTCCGCCAACAAGCTGGCCCTCTGGCTGTTCCGCCTCCTGGGCGTCCTGCTCGTCATCACGGCCCTGCGCCTGATGTTCAGCATCGTCGTCACGATCCTGAAGGTACTCCCGCCGCTTGCGAAGGTCGGCCAGCTGGGCGTCAACCTGGTGACAGGTATCGTCGGCTTCATCTGGGCGTTGCTGGTGATCATGGTCGCCTGGCTGATGTGGCGGCCGGCGCTGGCCATCGTGCTTGCCGTCATCATCTGCCTGCTGGTGGCTTTCCTGATCTACAAGAGCAAGAATGCCCCGGCTCCGACGGAGGAGACACCTGCGGTCCCTGAAGCTCCGGACGCAGATGCGGAGTAATATGAAAAGATGGATTCATCTCGGGCTGGCAGCCGCATCGCTGCTGGCCCTTGTCGCTTGTAACGGCAAGAAGGTGGCGGACCGGATCGATTGGCAGGAGGGCGAGATGCTGGCCGTAGGATTCCTGGGCTATTACGACTCGTTCGGAGCCTTCGAGGCTTCTCCTTCCTATCTCCAGCTGACGAAGAGCTATCCGCAGATCGTCGAGGCGGTCAAGGTGGATTCCGGTATCGGCCGGCAGGTCTATCTGGTTGTCCCGCGGGACCCGATGAGTACCCTGGCCGTCAACGAATGCGGCCGTTTCGTCGAAGACGCCCAGGTCTTCTACCGCAGCGAAGAGGGGCATCCCGTGCTCATCTTCAATAACTTTTTCGAGAGCAATACGGAGATTGTCTGTACGGACAACGAAGGGCGCACGGTCACGTATGTCCCGGAGACAGACGGTCGCACCGGCGCCCTTCAAAAGGATGCAGGCGGTGCGGTCCATGACATTTCCCGCCCGATTCCGGAACCGATGCAGGGCTATACCTTCTTCGATTACGGCGAGGCCTTCGAGGGAAACAACCTCGGCATCCAGGTCCGCCTGCAGGCCGGACGGCCGGTGCTGACCATGTCCGCCGCCCCGCTGGAGGCGATCGGATACGACCCCGATTCGTTTGTCCTGGCGGACGGCGACAATGAGTTCAACGGAATCAACGGACTGTGCAAAGGCGTATTCCTCGGCACGATCGGACAGGACTACAATCCGGTGGTGTGTGTCGTGATGGAAAACGGCGATGTCAAGAAGTGTACCGCCTTCTATGCGATGCAGCACGGAGAGCCGGAGCTCAGCCCCGCGCTGCCCGGCCTCAAGGACGTGACCGGATTCGAGCGCGGCAACGGTGAACCGTTGCCGGACGGGGAAGGGGACATCCTTAGCGAATATGAGACCATCTTTGCCCTGGATGCCCGCGGCGGACGGACGGAGGTCGAAGCGTTCCCGGGGAGCGGCCATTTCATCGGCAAGGATGGAGAGACCCTCCTGGAGGCGGACCTCTCTCCCGACTGGCGTTTTTCGCTGAGCTGTTTCAGGTCCGACGGAGATCTGGCAGAAGTCTACAACGGTTCGTTCAGCGAGAAGTCCCGTTCGGACGGTCCGGCTGTTTTCAACTACAGGATCGAACGCCGGGGCCGGATCGCTGAAGACAATATCAGTGTGGATGAAACACCCCGCACCGGCACCTTCACGGTCCGGGAAGAGGGCCTGTCCTACGAAGTAAGCCTCTCGGGGGCTGATGTGTTTTTACCCGGCACGCTGTTCCGGGACGACAGATTGATAAATGCTGAAGAAAATGAAGACTTTGTTCAATAAAGTCTGGATCGCGGCTTCGCTTCTTGCCGCGGCTGCCTTTACCGTACAGGCGCAGACCCATGAAGGAGCGGTCGGCGGTGTTTTCCGGCTGGAAGAAGAAGCCGACGCAGGAGAGATGGCCCGCAAGGGCGAGGTCAACATCATCTATGACGGCAGCGGGAATGCCTGGTTTGAAATCAATGTCAGGCGTGCGGACGGCCAGACGGCGACGCTCTCTCCGGCCAACGGGGAGTGGGTTCCGACCGAAGGCCGCAAGCTGACCTATAACTGGGTGACCGACACATTCGATTACTCGGTCGTGATCGACCTGGTCTCGCTCGAGGGGATCGTAGTCACCGAGCAGGAAAACGCCGGAGCGTCCCCCTTTGGCAAAGGGATTACCCTGGGAGGGGCGTACAGCCTCGATTATGGCACCGTTCCCGACACGAAGGGTTATATGTATCAGCGCGTGTCCGAAGGGAGTGCCCTGGAGCTCTGTGCCGGCGGCCGTTACCGGGATGCCGTGCAGCTTCCCGAGTTCGTGGACTATCAGGGCGAGCACCTGCCCGTGGTCGGCATCGCTGAAAAGGCCTTTTATGGCAACAAGGCCGTCCGCCGTGTCCAGATGGCAAATGACAAGCAGTATGCCCGCCAGTCTGCCTATTATCGCAGCGGTATCTTCTATTCCTGGAACCAGTCGTTCGATTTGCCCGGCTATGTCTATCCGGACGCGGATTATTTCACCTTCGTACGCCCGACGGTGAAGGAATGGACCAACTTCGATGCCCCTTCCTGGGTGCTGTTCAAGCACAATTATGCGCCGCTTACCTTTGTCAAGGACCGCAGCAAGGATGAAACTGCCCGCTGGGGTTATTCTCCGCTCCGGGCGGAAGAGATGCAGGGGGCTTATTATGAAATGCGTGTCCCGGACGCTGTCCGGAAAGAGATGTTCCGGGGCTATCAATACGGCGAAGTGATCGGCCTGATCGCCGGGTCGGATTTCCTGGCACAGCACCGTTTCCCGGCGTTCAACCGCTGGAAATATCCCGAGAAAGAGGTCTCGATGGGGGCCGCGTTCGACAAGCAGATGGAACAGCGTTACGGCCGCAAGGTGAAACAATCCCGGTATGTCGGCAACCTCCGCGAGGGTGACGGCAAACTGGGAATCTGTGAGTTCGAGATAACGGACGGCGAGGCGATGGTCGTCTATGCCTGGACCGTCGGAGGCAAGGTCAAGGCTACCTATGTGCTCACTGCGGATATCAACCCCGACTATGGTGCGTCCGGTGTCTGGAATGTCGATGACGAAGGTGAATACGGGATCCCGCAGCTTCTCTGCGTGGCTTTCGACCACCACGACAATGTCATCCTTTTCCTGAACCATCCGGCTCCTGAGAGCATCAACCTTTTCGGCCTGCGTCAGCAGGGCGACCAGTTGGTTCTCTTCGGTGAGGACTCCTGGTATGTCTTTGTGGATTAGGTTTCCCTAAGACCTGGTGCCGTGCGCGTAATGCGTCGGCTCTTTTTTGACCGGCTGCGGGTGAACGACTGCGGCCGGTTTTTTCGTCCGGGCGGCATAGACCAGCAGGCAGATGCCGGCGATGATGAAGGGGATGGAGAGGATCTGCCCCATGTCCAGGGCCATCGTCTGCTCGAACTCGACCTGGGGCTCCTTGATGAACTCGATCAGGAAACGGCTCCCGAAACAGCCCAGCAGGAAAAGACCGAAGAAGAAGCCCCGGTGGACCTTGTCCAGTTTGTACCGATAGACCCAGACCATCGCCAGGCCGAGGATCAGGTAGGAAAACGCTTCGTAGAGCTGGGTCGGATGTTTGGGCTCCGTCTCTCCGCGGAGGTCGAAGATGAACCCCCAGGGAAGACGGGTCACGTCTCCGTAGATCTCGGAGTTGAAAAGATTGCCCAGGCGGATCATGCAGCCGGCGAAGGCGACCGCGATGCACAGGCGGTCCATGATCCACAGGAAGTCGAAATCATTCTTTTTGCCATAGTGGCTGGCGAACCACCACATCGCGAGCAGCAGGGCGATGGCGCCGCCGTGGCTGGCGAGCCCGCCCTTCCAGGGCATGAATATTTCCCAGAAACCCTGCCAGGATCCGAAATAATAGTCCGGTTGGTAGAAGATGCAGTGGCCGAGCCGGGCTCCGACGATGGTGGCGATCAGCAGCGTGTAAAGCAGCGGATCCATCAGTTTGGTATCGACCTTCTCGCGGGTGAAGAACCACTTAAAGAGATACCAGCCGATGACGAAACCGGAAACGAAGAGCAGGCCGTACCAGCGGATTTCCAGGGATCCGATCTGGAAAAGTATTGGATTGACGTGCCAATGCACGTAGAGCAGATTCAGCATAATCAAGCGTTTAATCTCACAAATATACTAATTATTGCTGACAGGAAGCCGCGGTGGTGCAAATTTTGCATATTTGCGCCTGCAATTTAGTTATGAAGAAATCAATTTCGTTAGTAGTATCTTTTTTCCTTCCGTTCATCGCATTTGCACAGGCTGCCGATACGACGGCCACCCCGACGCTTCTTTCCCTGGAAGACGCGCTTCGCATTGCCTTGAGTGAGAATGCCACTGTCAAAGTGGCAGATAAGGAAGTCGAGCGGACGGGCTATGCCCGCAAAGGGACCTATTCGGCCCTGTATCCGCAGATCAACGGTTCCGCTTCTTACCAGCGCACCATCAAAAAACAGGTGATGTATATGGACGGCGGCGGATTCGATATGTCCAGCATGTTTGCCGAGACTTTGTCCAACTATCTGCTGCCGCTCTATGCGCAGCATCCGGACGTTCCTTTTCCCCAGCCGGCCCAGCCGGACCCTTCGCAGGAAGAAAGCGCTTCATCCAATGAAGGATTTTCCGTCGGACGGTGGAACACCTGGTCCGCCGGCATTTCCGCTTCGATGCCGCTGATCAACGCCCAGTTGTGGAAGAGCCTGCGTATCTCCGACCGGGATGTGGAACTGGCCGTCGAGAAAGCCCGCAGCTCCCGGCTGGAGACCGTGGCGCAGGTCAAGCAGGCGTATTTCGCCTGTCTGCTGGCCCGTGAGGCCTTTAACGTTTTCAAGTCCGCTTATGAGAACGCCCTGACGAATTACAACCAGATCCAGCGGCGCTACAATGCCCAGCGGGCCTCGGAGCTGGAGCTGACCCGGGCCAAGACGACGCTGTCCAATGCCATTCCGAGCGTGTATGATGCGGAAAGTTCCGTGCTCCTGTCCCTGTGGCAGCTCAAAGCCGTGATGGGCGTGAACCTGGACGAGAACATCGATGTGGCCGGCTCCCTGGACGATTATGCGCAGCATATGCTGTATGACCTGCATGAGAGCGGAGAGCTGTCCCTGGAGAACAATTCGACGATGCGTCAGCTCGCCATCCAGGCGGACCAGCTCGCGGAAACGATCAACGCCCAGCGCTATGCCAGCCTGCCTACGCTGTCGCTGTCCTTCAACTACAGTCTGAATGCCATGACCAACGACTTCGTGTTCAGCGAGTTCAAGTGGTCTCCGTATTCTTTTGTGGGGCTGAACCTGTCCATCCCGATCTTTGCCGGCGGCCAGCGTGCCAACAACGTCCGTCAGGTCCGCGTGCAGGCACAGGAACTGGATATCCAGCGTGCCAATACCGAGCGCCAGCTCAAGATTGCCATCCGCCAGTACCTCAATCAGATGGAGACGGCCATGAAGAGTTATTCATCCGCCTCCAGCGCGGCCGAGACGGCGCAGAAAGCCTATGACATCGCGTACAAGTCCTACGATGTGGGCCGCAGTACGCTGACCGATCTCAACGACGCGCAGCTGGCCTTGACGCAGGCCCAGCTTGTCGTCTCCCAGGCGGTTTATGATTTCGTGACCGCCAAAGCCAGTCTCGAAAGCACGCTCGGCGCCGATTTTATCGGTGACGACGGCCAAGTCCAACTGAATAAAACCTATATCAATGAATAAGCAAGTCCGTATGGGGCTGGCCCTCTGCGCGCTGGTATGCGCCGCCTGCGGCCAGCAGAAAACAGAAAAGCCCGCAGCCTTCCCGATGGAGGCGGTGACGCCGGTCGTTTCCGTGACGCCGGCTGTCCGGCAGATGGTCCCGCAGAATGAGGTGTATTCTTCTTCGGTGCAGGCCAATGTGGTCAACAACATCGCCCCGCAGAGCGGCGGCCGTATCCAGAAACTGAACGTCGAGGTGGGGGATTTCGTTTCCGCCGGCCAGATCCTGGCCGAAATGGACCGGGTTCAGCTTGACCAGGCTGCGCTCAAACTCAAGAACGACGAGACGGAACTTGCGCGCGTCAAGCAGCTACAGGCCGAGGGCGGTGTGTCCCAGTCGGACTACGAAGCGCTCGAGCTTGCCTTCAACGTGTCGAAGAGCAGCTATGAGAACTTGCTGGAAAACACGATCCTGCGTGCGCCGGTGAGCGGCGTGGTGTCTGCCCGCAACTACGACCGCGGTGACCTCTATACCATGGGACAGCCGGTCTATACCGTGCAGCAGATTACCCCGGTCAAGCTCCTGGTCGCCATTTCCGAGACGGATTATACCCGCGTCAAGCGCGGGGACAAGGTCTCCCTGACGGTCGATGCCCTGCCGGGCAAGACCTTTACCGGGTCCATCATCCGGCTGTATCCGACGATGGACGCCCTGACCCATACCTTCAATGCGGAGATCCGCGTGGCCAACTCCAAGCGCGAGCTGCGTCCCGGGATGTATGCCCGGGTGACGGTGGACTTCGGATCAAGCGAAAGCATCGTCGTTCCGGATGCGGCCGTGATCAAGCAGCAGGGTTCCGGACAGCGCGTGGTCTATGTGCTGGAGCCGGACCATACCGTTTCGGTCCGCATGGTGACCCCCGGGCGTCATTTCGGCTCGAACTATGAGATCCTTTCCGGCCTGGAGGAGGGCACACAGGTGCTGACCGGCGGTCATACCAACCTCAAGTCCGGAGATAAAGTGGAGGTCAAGCAATGAGTATCTACCGTTCCGCGGTCGAGCATCCCGTAACGACCACCCTGATATTCATCGCCCTGGCGATCCTGGGATTGTTCTCCCTGAGCCGGACGTCCATCGCCCAGTTCCCGGAGTTCGATTCCAATACGATCATGGTGATGTCTTCCTATCAGGGGGCCAATGCACAGGATATCGAGACCAATCTGACCAAGGTCCTGGAGAATGCCCTCAACGGCGTCGAGGACCTCAAGGAGCTGAACTCCCAGTCCAAGGAGAATATCTCCCTGCTGACCCTGACTTTCAATTACGGGGTGGATATCGAGGCGGCGACCAACAGCGTCCGGGATAAACTGGACATGGTCAACTCGATGCTGCCCGACGGTGCTTCCATGCCGGTCATTTTCAAGTTCAGTGCTTCCGACATGCCGATCATGATGCTTTCCGCCACGGCGGAGGAGAGCCTGGCCGGCCTGGACAAGATCCTGGACGACAAGGTGGCGACGCCGCTGGCGCGCGTTTCCGGTGTCGGCACGGTGTCCGTAAGCGGCGCGCCGAGCCGGGAGATCCAGGTCTATTGCGATCCCAGCAAACTGCAGGCCTACGGACTGAGCGTCAGTTCGATCGCCTCCGTGATCTCGGCCGAGAACCGCAACCTCCCGTCCGGCAACATCGATATCGGCTCCGAGACCTATACCCTCCGTGTCCACAAAGAATTTTCCGATCCCTCCGAACTGCTTGACATCGTCGTCGGGGCCTCGAACGGCCGGGTTGTCTACCTGCGCGATGTCGCCACGGTGACCGACGGCCAGCAGGAGCGGGAACAGGAGTCTTATACCAATGGCGGCCGTGCCGCCCGGATCGTGATCCAGCGGCAGAGCGGTGCCAATACCGTCAACGTCATCCGCGGCATCAAGAAGCAGATGGCGCAGATCGAGAAGGACCTGCCTTCCGATGTGAAGATCACGACCATCGTGGACGGTTCCCGGGAAATCATCAATACGATCCACACCCTGATCGAAACCATCCTCATCACCTTCCTCGTGGTGATGCTCGTGGTCTTTATCTTCCTGGGCAACTGGAAATCCACGTTTATCATCATCCTCTCCATCCCGTTGGCTTTGCTGGCCTCCCTGATGTATCTTTACGCCACCGGCAATACCCTGAACATCATTTCGATGTCCGCCCTGGCCATCGCCATCGGCATGGTCGTGGACGATGCCATCGTGGTTCTGGAGAATATCTCGACGCACATTGCACGCGGGGAGAAGCCGAAGGAAGCGGCCGTGCACGGCACGGGCGAAGTAGGTATCTCCGTCATCGCCTCCACCCTGACGATGCTGTGCGTCTTCCTGCCTCTGACGATGATCAACGGCATGGCCGGTATCATGTTCCGCCAGCTCGGCTGGATCGTTTCGATCATCATGATCGTTTCCACGACCGCGGCCCTGACCTTCGTCCCGATGCTCTGTTCCCGCTGGCTCAAGCGCGACGACAGGCACGGCAAGGTCTATAACGCCATTTTCGTTCCGATCAACAAGCTCATCGACAAGATCTCCCGCGGCTATGCCCACGTGATCCACTGGGCGACCAAACGCCGCAAGGTGGTGATCCTGGGATTCGCCGGCGTGTTCGTCCTGGCGATGGCCCTGCTGGTCCCGGGACTCAAGACCGAGTACTTCCCCCGCGGCGATTCCGACCGCCTCACGGTCACGATCAACCTCCCGATGGGTACGGCCCAGGAAGTCACGCGTGACTTCTACGAGCGTATCTATGCGGATATGCGCCAGGCGGTTCCGGAGATCCAGGTGCTCAACGCCACTTTCGGTCAGGCGGATACGGACAACACCTTCGCCAGCATGCAGAGCAACGGTACGCACATCCTTTCGATGAATATCAACATCGGCACGTCCAGCACCCGCAAGCGTTCGGCGGCCGAGATTGCGGATGTCCTGCGCGGCATCTGCGCGCAGTACCCGGAAATCCGCCGGGCCATGGTCTCCGAAGGGATGGGCATGGGCGGAGCCTCCACCGTCGAAGTGGAGGTGTACGGTTACGACTTCGCGGAAACGGACCAGGTGGCGAAGGAACTTCAGGAGCGTTTGCTCCAGGATCCTTCCTTCACGCAGGTGACCGTCAGCCGTGAGGAATATACGCCGGAACTCCAGATGGATTTCGACCGGACCAAACTGGCCCTGCACGGCCTGAATTCGACGACGGCGGCCGCCGCCTTCAGTGCGGCGATGAGCGGTACCGTCGCTTCGCTTTACCGGGAGGAAGGCGAGGAATACAACATCCGTGTCCGGTATGCGCCCGAGTTCCGCACCAGCGTCGAAGATATGGAGAACATCACCATCACCACCCCGACCGGCGCGACCGTCAGGATGAAGGAGCTCGGTACGGTGGTCGAAGGCCTGGTGCCGCCGACCATCGAGCGCAAGGACCGGTCCCGGCTGATTACCGTGACCGGCATCGTGGCGCAGGGTGCCGCCCTGAGTGATGCCGTAGAAGCTGCCGGCCGCGTCATCGACACGATGGAAATGCCTTCCGACATCTCCACCGTCCTGGCCGGAGACTATGAAGACCAGCAGGAGATGTTCGGCCAGATGTTCACCCTGATCCTGCTGATGATCCTGCTCGTCTATATGGTGATGGCTTCCCAGTTCGAGTCCCTGATGGCCCCGTTCGTGATCATGTTCTCGGTGCCGTTCGCCCTGGTGGGCGTGCTGCTCGGCCTGCGTGTGACCGGTACGGCCCTCGGCGTGATGTCCATCATCGGCATCATCATCCTGATCGGTATCGTGGTGAAGAACGGCATCGTGCTCATCGACTATACGATTCTGTGCCGGGAACGCGGCATGAACATCCGGGATGCATCCACGACGGCCGCCAAGAGCCGTCTGCGCCCGATCCTGATGACGACCCTTACGACGGTCCTGGGTATGCTCCCGATGGCGATCGGCACCGGTGAAGGTGCCGAACTGTGGCGCTCGCTGGGTGTCACGGTGGTATGGGGCCTGACGGTCTCCACGCTCATCACCCTCGTGCTGATCCCGACACTGTATTGCTCACTGACCACCCGGATGGAAAAGAGGAGGAACAAGAAATGAAAGCCATGTTCATCGCCTATAACCAGGCATACAACGAAGAAATCGTGGACCTGCTTACCGTCCACGGACAGCGGGGATTCACCCGCTGGGAAAGTGTAGAAGGCAAAGGGGATTTCAACGGATTCCCGCGTCTGGGCAACCATGCCTGGCCGGAAATGAATCACGCCCTGCTCGTGATGATGAAGGACGAAAAGGTGGCCCCGGTGCTCGCTGCGCTCAAAGCGAAGGACGAAGAGGCTCCGGACCTGGGACTCCGCGCGTTCGTGTGGGGGGTTGAAACTTTCTATTAATTTATTATCTTTGTAGTTGCAGAATATTGTATTTACATTGAATCAAAACCCAATTATTATGGAAATCGTTATCAACGAAAACAATATCGGAGAGGTTCTGGCATCGCCCGTGCCTGTTCTGATCGACTTTTGGGCGTCCTGGTGCGGCCCCTGCCGCATCCTTTCGCCGACCGTAGATGAGATCGCCGCCGAAATGGACGGCAAGGCCGTCGTCGCCAAGTGCAACGTGGACGACTGCGAGGACATTGCCGTCAAGTACGGCATCCGCAACATCCCGACCCTGCTTTATTTCAAAGGCGGACAGCTGGTGGACCGCACCGTCGGCGTGGTTTCCAAGCAGGAAATCGTGTCCCGTCTGGAAAAACTGGCGTAAAACTATTTAACCAACAATTAATACAATGAAAAAATTACTTGTTATCGTCGCTTCCCTGCTCGTGGCAGTGAGCGCACATGCCCAGCTCGGTGTCGTGGCGGGTATCACTTCTTCCAAGTCGGATCTGAAGTCCGCCATCGGTGATCTCCAGGGCAAGAACATTACGCAATACCATGTAGGTCTTACCTACAAGTTGGATCTGGGCCTGATCGCCATCCAGCCTTCCATCCTCTACAATATGAAGGGAACGTCGTTCGACTATACCAACATTGCCTCGACCCAGCTTGACTTCAAGACCGGTTATCTGGAAGTCCCCGTGCAGCTGCAGGCAGGTGTCGATCTGGGTATCGCCCGCGTCTATGGCTTTGTCGAGCCGTTTGTCGGCTATGCCATCTCGAATGCCGGCTCCCTCAACGGCACGGCGATCAAGGACCTGAATTGGGAGAATGTCAAGAGCCGTCTGGAGTATGGTGTCGGCCTGGGTGCCGGTGTCGAACTGATCAAGCATGTCCAGGTGGCCGTCAAGTACTTCTGGAACATGGGCGATCTCTATGGCGGAGATGTCACCATCAGCGGCGCTTCGGCAACGATTGCGAACAGCAAGGCCAGCGGTATCGCCGCATCCGTTGCACTTCTCTTCTAGACTCCCATGTCGGACAAGCGGGCAGTAATTTATTGCTCCTCCAGCTCCGGCATCGATCCTGAATACAACGAGGCTGCGCGGCAAATTGTCCGTGCAGCCTGTTTGGCTGGATATGATATCGTCTCGGGAGGATCGTGGCGTGGCACGATGGGCCATGTCTGCGATGAAGCGTTGAAATACGGTGTGCGGGTGATCGGTGTGATCCCCCGTTTCATGAAGGGTTTCGAACATCCCGACCTGACGGAGTGCATCTGGACGGAACGGATGTCCGAGCGGAAGGATGTGATGCGGGAGGGAACCTGCCTGGCCATTGCACTTCCGGGCGGGATCGGCACCCTGGATGAAGTAGCGGAGACCTATTGTCTTGCCAAGCTCGGCCGCTATCCCGGCCGGGTCGTGATTTTCAACATGAACGGTTTTTACGATCCGTTCAAGCAACAACTGGACCTCTACGTCGAACGCGGAATGATGGATCCGGGCTCCCGGGCCCTGGTCTCTTTCCCGGAAACGGTCGAAGAATTGGTGGAACTTCTGTGAGCAGACAGGAAATCGTCACATATATCGGAGCGGATTGGGACCGGATGCTGGCCCTGATCCGTTCGAATCTGCATTCGGATGTAACGCTGCTGGAGGAAACGAACGGGCAGATCCTTGCGAACAGAGGCAAGCTGCTCCGTCCGATCATCACCCTGCTGGTTGCCAAGGCGATCGCCGTGCCGGTGCAGGACACCCTCCACTATGCAGCCGCCACGGAGCTTTTCCACAATGCCACCCTGATGCATGACGATGTGGCTGACGGAAGTTCGGAGCGGCGCGGCCGTCCGACCCTCGCCGCCCTGCTGGGACCTGCCGGAGCCGTGCTGGTCGGGGATTACTGGCTGGCCCGTGCCGTGGATCTGGTGGTCAACTCCGACCACCGCGACCGGGCGATCCGTCTTTTCTCCAGGACCTTGACCGACCTGGCCGAAGGCGAGATGCTGCAGATGGAGAAAGCTGCTACCGGCGATACGGAGGTAGAAGACTATCTGCGGATCATCCATTGCAAGACCGGTTCGCTTTTCTGCGCCGCGGCCGAAACGGCGGCGCTGTCCGTCGACGCTCCTGAAGTGCAGTATGCTGCAGCCCGTGCGTATGCGGATGCTTTCGGCAAAGCCTTCCAGATCAAGGACGATATCCTCGATTATGCCGGGACGGATGCCCTGGGCAAGCCGATCGGCGTGGATCTGCGCGAACAGAAAATCACGCTGCCGCTGCTGGGAGCCCTGGAGGGTTCTCCGCGTTCGGAGGAGATTCGCGCGATGGTCCGGGAGATTCCTTCCCATCCTGAATATTGCGATGAAATCCGCCGCTTCGTGCAGGAACGGGACGGGATCGGATACGCCATCCGGCAACTGGAAGTCTGGGTCCGCCGGGCGGAAGAGGCCCTCTCCGCTTTCCCGGACAGTCCGGCCAGGACCTACCTGACCGAGGTCGCCCGCTATAATCTGTGGAGGGAGGTATGACGTTTGCGCAGCTGCAGGGGAACGAAGATGTCAAAAAGGCATTGACCGGCATGGTCGATTCGGGCCGCGTGCCGCATGCCATCCTTTTCCACGAGGATGACGGGGGCGGCGCCTTCCCCCTGGCGCTGGCGTTTCTGCAGTATCTGTATTGCAAACACAGGAGCGGCGGGGATTCCTGCGGGCAGTGCCCTTCCTGCGGCAAGATTGCGAAACTCATCCATCCGGATGTGCATTTTGTGTTTCCGACGGCGGCCGGTGTGCTGTCGGAACAGTATATGACGCCCTTGCGGCGTCTGGTGGCGGAACGGCCCTCGTTCTGCGAAGCGGAACTGCTGGAGGCCCTGGGCCTGGAAGGCAAGATTCCGATGATCGCCGTCGCCGAATCCCGCCGCCTGTTGGAGAAATTGTCCCTCAGTGCGCTGGAGGGCGGTTACCGGGCGGTCGTGATCTACCTGCCGGAACGGATGAATGCCGAGGCGGCCAACCGCCTGCTCAAGATGATCGAAGAACCGCCGCAGCAGACCCAGTTCCTGCTGATCGCGCACCAGGTGGAGAAGGTGCTGACGACGATTTCGTCCCGTTGTCAGCGGATCCGTATCCAGCCCGCCGGGCTGGCGGCGGAAGCAAGTTTCGCGGATGCGGACTTGCTGGACGATTTGATGACGGCACTGCTGGACAAGGATCTCACGGCGGCCCTGGAGGTTTCCGAGCGGATCGCTGCCCTCCCTTCGCGGGAAAGTGCCAAAGCTTTTTGTATCTTTGCAGCAGACCGCCTGCGGCAGATGTTTCTCTGTCAGCAGGGCGTCCAGGGGCTCGGAACCTGCGCTCCGGAAGTGGAGCGCTGGGCCGGGCGGTGCCGCAAGACTTTCCCGCGCCAGGCCCTGGAGGTGCTGGACCGGGCGATGACCCTGATCGGCCGCAATGTCAATCTGAAGATCCTCTTCGCCGACATGGCCGACCGAATGTTTTTATTGATATGACGACGAACGAATCCATCCAATACGATTGCTCCCGCGGCTGCGTGGTGACGCACGAAGAGCAGACGGGCGAGACCCGTTGCACTTACCGTGCCGGCTGCTGCAAGCTGGGAGATTTCAACTGGCTCAAATATGCCGCCGACGGTACCTACCGCAATCTCTATGAAGTGCGGTTCAAAAACACCCGCAAGGGCTTCTACATCAATGATTCCTCCCAAAGCATCCGCATGGGCGACCTGGTCGTGGTGGAAGCCACGACGGGGCAGGACCTCGGCATCGTGACCCTGGAAGGCCCGATCGTGGGCCGTCAGATGCACAGCCGCGGGATCGATCCGGAAACGGCCCCGTTCAAGAAGATCTATCGCAAGGCCCGCCAGAGCGATATCGAGAAATGGCAGGAGGCCATCGCCCGGGAGCAGGATACGATGATCAAGGCCCGCCGGATCGCGGCGGAGATGGGACTGGAGATGAAGATCGGTGACGTGGAGTTCCAGGGAGACGGCAGCAAGGCCATCTTCTATTACATCGCTGACGGGCGCGTGGACTTCCGCCAGCTGATCAAGGTGTTTGCGGAGGAGTTTCGCATCCGGATCGAAATGAAGCAGATCGGAGCGCGGCAGGAGGCCGGCCTCATCGGAGGCCTGGGAATCTGCGGCCGCGAGCTGTGCTGCGCCAATTATATATCTTCCTTCCAGAGCATATCCACGGCGGCGGCCCGCTGTCAGGACCTGTCGCTGAATCCGCAGAAACTGGCGGGACAGTGCGGCAAACTCAAGTGCTGCCTCAACTATGAGGTCGCAACCTATCTGGATGCGCAGTCCCGCATCCCCAAGGTCAGCGAACCGCTGGAGTTCGAGGACGGCCAGGCCTGGCTGCGCAAGACGGATATCCTCCGCGAGGTGATGTATTTCTCTTATGACCGCAGTTCCGATGCGGAGTTGTTCCCGCTGGACGCCGCCGACGTGTGGGATATCATCGAGATGAACCGCAACGGGGAAAAGCCCGAGTCGCTGCGGACGGAACCGGAACCGTATGTCCCGGAGTTCGTGACAGCGGTGGGTGATGACAGTATCAGCCGCTTCGATTCTCCCAAGCGCAAGAAATCCCGGGGCGGGCGGAACCGCTCCAAGTCCCGGAATGCCAAGGGGCCGGCGCAGGCCGCCCCGAAATCCGGAGAGCAGCAACCCAAAGCCGAGCATCCCAATGGCAATTCCGGACGCAACCGGGGCCGCCAGGGGGGCGGCCGCGGCGGGAAAAAACCCCAGCAGAAAGAATCCGAATAGATGAAGCCCGGCAGAATATGGGCATATGCGGCAGCATTCATCCTGGGATGGATGCTGCCGGCCTGTTCGGAGCCGGACGGGATGGAAGAGTTCGTCTCGCGGAAGGATGCCCGCGACGGGGTGTATCTTTTCACCCTTCCGCTGACGGACACCACGGCGGCGTATGATTTCTGGTTTTACAGTCGGGTCGGCAAGACGCCGGTGAACAATGTCCGGCTCAACGTGCAGTGGCTGGCTCCGTCCGGAGACGGTTTTTCGGAAACGGTTTATATGCGTTCCGTGGGTGTACGCGGGACGAAGGAGCTCTACCGGAGCGGCATGGTGCCTGCCCAGGCAGGGGACTGGCAGCTGAGCGTGCGGCCCGTGGACGTAGGGCCGGATTTTCTGGGAATGGGTATCGTATACAAGAAACAGGATGGGACACGATAAATTGCGGAAATTCGCCGAGAACGAGACGTTCTCCTGTCTGCTCCAGCCTTCGGCGCAGGAACTCCTGGCCGATGGCTACTTCAAGCTGCGCGACCATGCCGTCAAGGGGCATTGGGACAAGTTCTTCGCCTCCTTGCCGGGTGCGTCTGCCGGTTCCGGAAGGGAGACCGTCCTGGAACTGGGCTGCGGCAAGGGAGAGTATACGGTGGCGCTCTCGGAGCGGGATCCGTCGCGCAATTATATCGGTGTGGACATCAAGGGAGCACGTCTCTGGAAGGGTGCCAAGTATGCGACGGAGCATGCGTTGCCGAATGTAGCCTTCCTCCGCACGCGCGTGGAATTCATTACGGCTTTTTTTGCACCCGGGGAGGTTTCCGAGATCTGGCTGACCTTCTCCGATCCGCAGTACCGCAGCGAGAATTCGCGTCTGTCTTCGCCGCTCTTCCTGGAGCGGTACCGCAGTTTCCTGCGTCCGGGCGGTATCGTCCACCTCAAGACCGATTCGCGGTTCCTGCACGAATACACGCTCGCCGTCTGCCGGGCCAACGGCCTCCGCATCCTTGCCTGCACCGCCGATCTGTACGGCGCTTCCGGGGAAGATTCTGCCGTATCGGCAGTCCCTGCAGAAAACCGTGCCACCCTCGGCACCGTAAGAGGGAGGGGTCCTGCACAGCAGGACGTTTTCGGCGGGGAGCTGCCGAACGGCTTTTCCCCGGAAGTGCAGCCGGTCGTGCGCGAAGTGCAGACATTCTACGAGCAATTGTTCTTGGAACAAGGCTATCCGATCACGTATCTGTCCTTTGTCATCGACCACGAGGGAGCCTATGTGAGTCCCCGGGATCCGGAGGAGTTCGACAGCAAGGCGTGGCGCGCCGCAGAAGGACCGCGCCTGCTCTTCGGACACGACTCCGCCGAAACCCGCCGGCAGAAACTCCACGCGGAGGCCGGCAGCGATTGACAGGAAAACAGGAAAACCCCCGGCCAGATGACCGGGGGTTTTCACAGAGCGTGCCGATACCGTGTCGGGCGCTGGTACTTACAAGGTCTCCTGTTTGAGACTTTCGATGTAGCGGTCGATGCGGCGCAGCTCATCCGGGATATGGATGTTCTGCGGACATTCCTTCTCGCAGCGGCGGCAGCTGATGCAATGGTCTGCCTGGCGGACCGTCGGGATGGCCTCGTTGTAAGCCAGCAGGAACTTGCGGCGCATCCTGGCGTAACCTTCCTGCTCCTTGCTGGTGACATAGGTGCCGGCGGTGACGTTATCGTTGTAGAACTTGAAGATGCCCGGGATATTGATGCCGTAAGGGCAGGGCATACAGTATTGACAGGCCGTACAGCGCACCAGGGGGTAATCTTCCATCTGCGTGGCGACATGCAGCAGGAGCTTCTTCTCCTCGTCGTCGAGCGGTTCGAAGTTGAGGAAATTCTCCAGGTTGTCCTGCAGGTGTTCCATATAGGTCATACCGCTCAGCGCACACATCACACGCGGGAAGCTGCCCACGTAGCGGAACGCCCAAGAGGCGATGGAACGCTGCGGTTCGCGGGACTTGAGCTCGTCGGCGAGCCGGGCGGGAATGTCTGCCAGGGCACCGCCGCGCAAGGGCTCCATGATGACGATGGGAATCTCCCGCTTGTCCAGTTCGGCATAGAGGTAGTCGGCGCGGGTGTTGCGTCCGTTGGGGTGCTCCCAGTCGACGTAGTTCATTTGGATCTGCACGAAATCCCAATGGTATTTCTCGTGCAGGGCCATCATGCCGTCGAAGCCGTCCTTGTGGCCGTGGAACGAGAACCCGAGATGGCGGATGCGGCCCGCTTCCCGCTCCTTGAGCAGGAATTCGAGGATGCCGGTATTGCCGAAGCGGTTGTTGAAGTCGTCCATGTCCTTGACGGAGTGCAGCAGATAGTAGTCGATATACTCCGTCTTGAAGATCTCCAGCGAGCGCTTGTACATCTGGACGCAGCCTTCGTAGGTGGAGTTGCCGAAGACCGACAGCTTGGTGGCGAGCAGCCAGCTCTCGCGCGGATGGCGGTTGAGCGCTTCGGCGGTGGCCCGCTCGCTGTCTCCGCCCAGGTACACGGGAGAGGTGTCGAAATAGTTGACCCCGTGCTCGAGCGCGAAGTCCACCAGGCGGTTGACTTCTTCCTGGTCGATATGGTTCCGGCCGTCCTCACCCTTCTTCATCGGCCAGCGCATACAGCCGTAGCCGAGGGTGCCGATGCCCGGATAGTTCTGGAGCATCTGGCCGTTGAGGTCTTTGTTGCCTTGGAAGTCGCTGACTTTCTGGTCGGCGCCGGGAGCGCAGGCGGCAACACCGAGCGCAGCTGCGCCCAGGCCTGCAGATTTCAAAAATTCTCTTCTGTCCATAGGGCTTATGCGTTGGTGTGGTGGATGGCGTTTCCGCGGACGGTGATCGCGCTGACAGGGCGGGACGGGCAAAGGTTCTCGCAGGCGCCGCAGCCGATACATTGCGATTCGACGACGGTCGGGATCTTGTACTGCATCCCTTCCTTCTCGACCATGCGGATGGCTCCGGAAGGGCAGTGATAGGCGCAGTTGCCGCAGCTGTCTTTTCCGTTCGCCGCAATGCAGAGCTCGAGGTTGACATGGGCGAGGCCGATCTGGATCGTCTGCTTCTGTCCGGGGTTGACGGGGAGGATGGCCCCTGCGGGACAGACCTGACTGCAGGCCGTACATTCCGGACGGCAGTAACCCTTCTCATAACCCATCACCGGCTGCATGAAGTGCTCGAAGTCCGTGGAGGGACGCAGAACACCGTTGGGACAGGCGCTGACGCAGAGCTGGCAGGCCGTGCAATGGTCATAGAACGATTGGACGCTGCCGGCGCCGAAGGGGACCAGGCGTGTGCCGCGTTCGGGATTCTGCTTGGGAACGACCTCGGCGAATCCGCCGTGCATATGGTCCTGGGCCTTGGCGGCCATCGCCGTGCCCACAAACGCGGTAGCGGCGAGGAATGCCCTGCGGCCCGTGTCCGATCCGGATTCCTGTGTGGCCGGGGCGGCGGGCTCCGCTTCGATCCTGGCGCCCTTGAGTCCGACGAAGCGATACTTCAGCGCACCTTCGGTACAATTGTCCATGCAGTCGAAGCAATCCACGCAGCGGGAGTAGTCGATCCGGTGATTCTTGGTGTCGATGCAGGAGGCCTTGCAGCCCTTGCCGCAGCGCCCGCAGCTGGTGCACTTGGACAGGTCGATGGTCGGGCGGAACAGGGAGAAACGGCTGACCAGGCTGAGGGTCGTGCCCACCGGACAGACCGTGTTGCAGTATTCGCGCCCCCAGAGCCAGGCGCAGCAGAAAATGATGACGAGCGTCAGCAGACCGGTGATCAGCAGGGCCGGGACGACCGAACCGGAGGCCACACCCACGATGCTGCGCACCACGCGCCCGTAGGCGCTGTACGGAGCAATCAGGGCGATCAGCATCTGACCGCTGACAAAGAGAGATACGATAGAGAGTACCAGGACGCCGTAGCGCACCCATTTGTGCTCCGGAACATAATCAAAACGCTTGAGATACTGCTTTACCTTGGGCTTTTCGGTGGAGCCGCTCTCTTTGAGCTTTTTGAGTTTGCGGGTCTGGGCATTCTGCATCCATTTGCCGGAGGTGCGGCGGATCCAGAGAACGAGGTCCTGGAAGACGCCCATCGGGCAGATGACGGAGCAGTAGACACGGCCGAAGACGAAGGTGAGCAGCAGAATGCCTGCGATGACGGCAAAATTGAGGGCCAGCGCCGAGGGTAGGAACTGAAGTTTTGCCATCCAACCCCACCAGTCATGGCCGATGCCCACGAACAGCAGCGTGATCCCCACGAAGAAGACCGCTGCCAGGGCAATGCGGAATTTACGTAACATATAAGGATAAAAACGGTGTGTTCCGCAAAGATAAACGAATTCTTCAAATATACTATGTCAAAAACCCCCGGAACCATTGTTTTTCCGGAGGTTTTTGAAAAACGGCGGTCAGGCGGCCCGCCAGTTTTCCGGGTCGCGGAAACCCTTGAGGAAGTCCGCGGCCCCCATCCGCTTCTTGCCGGCGAGCTGCAGGTCGCTGATCTCCAGGGCGCCGTCGGCGGTGGCGATGGCCAGGAAGGACTTGCCGTCGGAGAGGACCGTGCCCGGATCCGCATGCAGGTCCGGACGTTTGATGCTCCGGTAGATTCTAAGCTGGGTCTTATTCTCTCCCTGGACCAGTTCCGCGAAAGCGGCGGGATACGGGGAAAGTCCGCGGATGAGGTTGTAGATGTCGTCCGTATTCCGGTTCCAGTCGATGTGGCAGAGTTCCCTGGTCAGCTTGGGTGCGGGTTTGAGTTCCTCGGAGCCTTGGATGAAGGAACGCTGTACGCGCAGCTCGACATTGTGCTGGATGAGTCCCTCGACCGTTTGCAGGACCAGGTCGGAACCGATCTGCATCAGTTCGTCGTGTAGTTCTCCGGCCGTCTCGTCCGGACGGATACTGCATTCCTGGCGCAGGATGATGCCGCCGGTGTCGATGTCTTTGTCGATCATGAAAGTGGTCACGCCGGACATCTTCTCGCCGTTGATGACGGCCCAGTTGATCGGAGCCGCACCGCGGTACTGCGGCAGCAGGGCCGCATGGAGATTGAAGGTGCCGAGTTTAGGCATCGACCAGACCTCTTCCGGAAGCATCCGGAAGGCGACGACGACGAACAGGTCGGCTTTCCATGCCTGCAGGGCCTGCAGGAACCCGGGGTCCTTGAGCCTGACCGGCTGCAGGACCGGGATGCCGTGGGCGACGGCATATTGCTTGACGGCGCTTTCATTGACCTTGAGGCCGCGTCCGCTGGGTTTGTCGGCTACGGTGACGACACCGACCACCTTGTAGCCTGCCTGGACGAGGGTGTCCAGGGGTTTGACCGCGAATTCGGGCGTGCCCATATAGACGATGCGGGTGGGGCGGAATAACTGTTGGATCTTGCTGAAGGTCCTGCGCCGCCAGATCTTGAATTGGTCCATGTTGAAGAGGTCTGAATCTTTCAGTGCTTTCCAGGTCAGGAAGGCGCCGATCGGAGCGATCACGGCGGCGGAGATGAAGACCCCGACCGGAGTCTCTACCGCACCGTCACGCGCCAGTTTGGTGCCCGAGATGTTGACTACATAATACAGGACGAAGAACAGTACCGAGATGATGAGTCCGACACCGAGTCCCCCGCGTTTGCTTTTCACGAGCGCGCCCATCGGGGCGCCGATGAAGAAGAGCAGGAAACAGGCGAGCCCCTGGGCGAATTTCTCGAGGTAGGACAGGTCGGACTGGCGCAGGCTGAACCCGCGGTCATAGGACTCGAAACGGAAGTTGTTGATCTCTCCGCTGAGTTTCATGGCGTTGTCCGCCGCTTGGGCCCAGGCTTTGGCTTCCGCTTCCCGGCTTTTCCAGGTAAGGAAGTCGGGATGGGAGAAATATTGCCGGTCCGGATTGCGCAGGGCGGTGTCCAGCTGCTTGACCTGCAGCAGGGACGGAGACCGTCGGATCTGCTCATAGTGCAGGCGGTGCAGCGAGTCCAGCTCGTAACGCAGCGAATCGCTCAGGTGCCGGAGTTCATCGGCCTGCTTGGTCTTGATCTGGTCGTCGAAGCGGGCGGAATCCGATTTCTCGAAACTGTAGTTGTTGAGCGGGATCAGCAGCTCCTGGCGGGCGAAATCGATGTGCTGCAGGACCAGGCTCGTGTCGCTGTAGCGCAGGGTGTTGTCTTCGCGGTAGGTGGATCCGTTGTAGAGCGAGAAGGTCAGGTAGTCCTTGCTTTTGGCCATCTTGAGGACGGCGGAATCGGCGATCGTGACGGAGATGTTGCCCTTGTGGGCCGTATGGTCGTAAACCTGCACGTCATAGAGCATCTTGGTCTCCTTGTTCTGGGCGCCGACCCGGAGGATGTAGCCCTCGATGCCGTCATAGAAGGTCCCCGGGGGGATCTTGATCTCGTCCTTGGTCTTGGCGATATCATCGCGCAGGGTGTAGATCTGGTTGTAGGCGTAAGGGACCAGGTGGGAGCAGACGACATAGGTGCCTGCGGCGATCAGGGCCGCCGCGACCGCGAGCGGGGTGATGATGCGGCCGAAGGAGATGCCGGAGGCCTTCATCGCCATCAGCTCGCTGTTTTCCGCCAGCTGACCGATGGTCATCGTCGCCGCCAGAAGGGTCGCGAGGGGAAGCGCCAGGGGAAGCGCCAGGCTGCAGACGCCCCAGAACAGGAATTCCAGGACCGTCCGGATGCCGAGGCCCTTGCCCACCAGCTCGTCGATGTAGAGCCAGAGCGTCTGCATCATCAGGATGAAAATCACGACGAAGAGGATCGCGACGAAAGGTCCGATAAATGCCTTCAGCGTGAAGCGGTCGAGCTTTTTCATCCTGGGATGCCGGGTTTATTGGCGGGTCGCCGTTTCGATCAGGGCGTCGAGCGCCTGGCGGAGTCCGTCGATGTTCTTGCCGCCGGCGGTAGCCAGGCCGGGCTGTCCGCCGCCACCACCCTGGATGAACTTGGCCGCGTCGCGGATGTCCTTGCCTGCGTTGCGGCCTGCGGCCACGAGGTCGTCGGAATACATCAGGACCAGCTGCGGCTTGCCGTCATGCCGGTAGGCGGCCACGACGGCCGTAGCCTTCAGTTCTTTCTGCAGGATCAGGGCCGCATTGCGGACCATGGTCGGATCGATGTCCTGCTCGGGGTTGCCGCCGATGATGATGCGGGTACCGTTGATGAGTTCAGCCTTCTCGGCAAGGTGCCTGGCGAAATCGGCCGCCTTCTGGCGGGCGAATTCTTCCGCCTGCTTCTTGAAGGTGGCATTGTCTTCGACCAGCTTCTGGATGGCGCCGGGGAGGTCCGGGACATTGTTGAAGAAAGAGCGGGCCGTCTTGATCAGGTTCTGCATCGCCAGCACGAGCTCTTCGGCCTGTTCACCGGTGACCGCTTCGATGCGGCGGATACCGGCGGCGATGGCGGACTCGCCCGTGATCTTGAAGAATCCGATCTTGCCCGTGGCGGAGGTATGGCATCCGCCGCAGAGCTCGACGCTGGGACCGAAGCGGACTACGCGGACACGGTCGCCGTATTTCTCGCCGAAGAGCGCCATGGCGCCCATCTCCCGGGCTTCGTCCATCGTGGCGTCACGCTTTTCCGCAAGCGGGAAATTGCTGCGGATGAGTTCGTTGACCCGCTTCTCCACTTGCGCGATCTGCTCATCGGAGAGTTTCTCGAAATGCGAGAAGTCGAAACGGAAACCCTTGTCGCCGACGAAGGAGCCCTTCTGTTCCACATGGGTGCCGAGGATTTCGCGCAGGGCTCGGTGCAGCAGGTGCGTGCAGCTGTGGTTGTTGGCGATGCGCTGGCGCCGGGCGGCGTCCACGCTCAGACGGAAGGCGCCGTCGCAGTCCTGCGGCAGTTTCTCGGCGATATGGATGGTGAGATTGTTTTCCTTGACGGTGTTGAGGATGCGGATCTGCTCCCCGTCGGCTGCGGTGATGGTGCCGGTATCGCCGATCTCGCCGCCCATCTCGCCATAGAAAGGCGTGCGGTCGAAGACGAGCTGGAGCATCTCTTTGTTTTTCTGGACGACGACCCGCTGCTTGAGGAGCAGGGCTCCTTCCACTTCATCCGTGTCGAAGCCGACGAATTCCACGTTTTCGCCTTCGTGATAGACCGTCCAGTCGCCGAAGGAGTTGGCCGTGGCGTTGCGGGCGCGGTTCTTCTGCTGCTGAAGCTCGATCTGGAAACCGTCCTGGTCCACCGTATAACCGTTCTCGGCGGCGATCAGTTCCGTCAGGTCGATCGGGAAACCGTAGGTGTCATAGAGTTTGAAGGCGTCGGAGCCGGCGATGACCTTGCTCTCCTTGCTGCGCTCCATGCAGTCGTCCATCAGGCGGATGCCGCGGTCCAGGGTGCGCAGGAAGGCCATCTCTTCTTCGCGGATGACGCTTTCGATGAATTTCTGCTGCTTGGCGATTTCGGGGTAGGCCTCGCCCATGTCGTCCACGAGCTGGCCGACCAGGCGGCAGAGGAAGGGCTCGTTCAGCCCGAGGAAGGTGTAGCCGTAGCGGACGGCGCGGCGGAGGATGCGGCGGATGACGTAGCCGGCCTTGACGTTGGAGGGCAGCTGCCCGTCCGCGATGCTGAAGCTGATGGCCCGGATGTGGTCCGCAATCACGCGCATGGCGACGTCGGTTTTGGTGCTTTCTCCGTAACGGTGACCGGAAAGCTCTCCGATGCGGGCGAGCATGCCGGAGAAAACATCGGTGTCGTAGTTGCTGCTTTTGCCCTGGAGCACGGCGCAGAGGCGCTCGAATCCCATGCCGGTGTCGATGTTGCGGGCGGGAAGCGGCTCGAGATGGCCGTCCGCCATCCGCTGGAACTGCATGAAGACGAGGTTCCAGATCTCGATGACATGCGGATCGGACTGGTTGACCAGGTCGCGTCCCGGGATGCCGGAGGCTTTCTCCCCGGGCGTACGGAGGTCGATGTGGATCTCGGAGCAGGGGCCGCAGGGGCCGGTCTCTCCCATCTCCCAGAAGTTGTCGTGCTTGTTGCCGAGGAGGATGTGGTCCTCGGGCAGATACTTGCGCCAGGCTTGCTGCGCTTCCGTGTCCAGTTCCGTGCCGTCTTCGGCGGAACCCTCGAATACGGTGGCGTAGAGGAGGTTCTTGTCAATCTTGTATACGTCGGTCAGGAGTTCCCAGGCCCAGTCGATCGCTTCGGTCTTGAAATAGTCGCCGAAACTCCAGTTGCCCAGCATCTCGAACATCGTGTGGTGGTAGGTGTCGTGTCCTACTTCTTCGAGGTCGTTGTGCTTGCCGCTGACGCGCAGGCATTTCTGAGAATCGGTGGCCCGCCGGTACGGGGCCGTGGCATTGCCCAGGAAGATGTCTTTGAACTGGTTCATGCCGGCGTTGGTGAACATCAGGGTCGGGTCGTTCTTGACGACCATCGGTGCGGAAGGCACGACGGCGTGGCCCTTTGATGCGAAGAATTCTAGGAACTTCTGTCTGATTTCCTTGGAGGTCATATTGATGCAAATTATAAACGAACCGCAAAAGTAGCAAATTAATCGCAAATAAAGAAACGCGCCCGCGCGAAGTTGCTTGAGATAAACGCATGTAATTATCAAAAAATGAGTATATTTGCAGCCCTATGCCTAAATACGTCCTCAATCCCGAAACGCTGCTGTATGAGGAGAAGGAGGAACCCAAGTTCCTCAATCACATACGGATAACGGTGGCCGTCGTGGTCGCCGTCGGGTGTGTTTTGCTGTATTTCTGGCTCTATATCTACGTGTTCCACTGGGATCTTCCGCGGACGGCGATGCTCAAGCGCCGCGCCGCCGCCTGGGAGGCCCGGATGGAGGTGCTGGGAAGCCGGCTCGACCTCTACGACCAGACCCTGACCGGTATCGAACAGCGGGATGACGAAGTCTACCGCTCGATCTATGGTCTCGGAAAGATTCCCGACGAGGTCAAGAATGCCGGTCTCGGGGGAATCAACCGTTATGTCGAACTGGACCGCCTGGGAACGAACTCTTCCCTGGGCTGGAGCGTCCGGCGGCTGGACAACCTGACCAAACGCGCCTACATCCAGGGAAAGGCCCTGGATGAGGTCGGCCAGCTTTCCCGCGAGGCGGGAGACATGCTTTCCTGCGTGCCGAGCGTGCCTCCGATGCTTCCGGACCACAAGAAGGTCCATCTGTCCAGTGGCTTCGGCTACCGTACGGATCCGGTTTATGGCGGGGGAGAGCGGCACGGAGGACAGGATTTCGCGGCTTCTACCGGCACTCCGGTCTATAGCACGGGAGACGGTCTGGTCATCCAGGCCGAGTACAGGTCCAACGGTTACGGCAACCAGATCGTCATCGACCATGGCTTCGGCTACCAGACCCGCTACGCGCACCTGAGCGTCATCACCGTGGTGGAGGGGATGCGGATCAAACGGGGCGAACAGATCGGAAACGTGGGCTCTACCGGCAAATCCACCGGCCCCCATCTCCACTATGAGGTGGTTTACCGGGGAAACCGGGTGAACCCGATGAATTATATGGATTTCAACATGCCGCTCGACGAGTACCGGTCGATGATCGAAACGCGCCGGGAGGATTCGCCGGTCGGCAAGAGATCGAGTACGACGGAGCTGCTCCGCCGCAGAAACAGGGGAAATGGCTAAACGCAGTAAAATATTCGTCTTCGATGCGGAGAACTTCCATTTCGGCGAAGTCCCCCGCAAGATCGGTAAAACCATCCTGATGGCTTTGCTGTATATGCTGCTGACCTTCACGCTGGCCGTGCTGACCTATCTCGCATTCTCCCTGTTCTTCCGGACGGATACGGAGCGCCGGCTCCGCCGGGAGATCCGGATGTACGAGCGTCTCTATCCGGATCTGGAGGAGCGGGAGCAACTGTTGGGCGATGCCATTGCGAACCTGCAGCACAAGGACAACGAGATCTACGGGCTGGTGTTCCATTCCAGTGCACCGGGCCTGGACCCGATGTCGGACCGCGCGTCCCTGTCGGTGGTGGATTCCATCCCGGACAGCAGACTGGTGGCCTATACGCGGGAAAAGGCGGACAGCCTGCTGTCCCGCAGCCGGGAGGTAGAAGCGGCCTTCCGCCGGGTTTTCCGCTCCCTGTCCGATTCGGCGCTGGTCCTTCCGCCGATGATCATGCCGGTCGGGGACATTACCTATCCCCAGATCGGCGCTTCCGTCGGACGCAAGATCAATCCGTTCTACAAGGCCTATGTCTATCATGAGGGCCTGGATTTGATCGTGGCCCGCGGAACCCTCGTCAGCGCCACCGCGGACGGGACCGTGACGGCCGCCGCTTCATCCCGTACGACGGGCAATACGGTCCGTATCCGGCACGAAGGCGGTTACGAGACGGTGTATGCTCATCTGGAGAGCATGTCCGTCCGTGCCGGCCAGCAGGTGCGTGCCGGCCAGAAGATCGGGACCGTCGGCATGTCCGGCCAGGCTTTCGCCCCGCACCTCCACTATGAAGTCCGCAAGGACGGAGCCCTGATGGAGCCCGTCAGCTACTTCTTCGCGTCCGTCTCTCCGGCGGAGTACGCGAACATGCTGTACATGTCTGTAAACACTATGCAATCAATGGATTAACACACGAGATATGGAGAAACTGTTTTATTCGATCGGAGAGGTGGCGGAGATCCTGGGAGAATCTGTTTCCCTGGTCCGCTTCTGGTCCAACTCTTTCCCGAAATTCATCAAGCCGCAGCGCAATGCCAAGGGCAACCGGCAGTTCACGGCGGCGGATGTCCAGACATTCAAACAAATCCATCACCTGGTCAAGGACCGGGGGCTGACGCTGGAGGGTGCCGCCCTGCAGCTGGCTGCCGACCGCAGGCCCGTGGACCGGAGCGTCAAAGCCATCGAATCCCTCAAGGAAATCCGGTCCCAACTTATGGAGATTAAGAAAAATATTTCCTAACTTTGCAATTCGTATCCAAAGCGGAGCGCAAGATAAAAATCGAGAATCATAATATATGGCTACCACCAAAAAAATTACCAAAGTGGCTGCTCCCGTCGACGAGCGCGAAACCTTCGTTTCCCTGCAGAAGAATTTCGCAGAATCAGAACAGAGCACCCAGGAGAAACTCAAAGTCCTCTATGAACTCCAGGCCGCCGATGTCGCCATCGACGAGCTGGTCCACCTGCGCGGTGAACTTCCCGTCGAGGTCGCCAACCTCGAAGAGGAACTGAATGGCCTGAAGGCCAAGTCAGACCGGATCAGCCAGCTGATCGAAGGCTACAACCAGACCATCGACTCCGCCAACAAGCAGATCGTCGAACTGGATGCCGAGATCGAGAAATACCGCAGCCAGCTGGAGAATATCTCCAACAGCCGCGAGTTCGACTCCATCAACAAGGAGCTCGAGAACCAGGGCCTGCTCCGCGCCATCGCCGAGAAGAACATCAGAGAATCCCGCGAGGCGATCGAGGACCGCAAGATGGAGCGTGAGCGCATCGCGGACCGCATCCTCATCCGTGAAGAGGACCTCAAGGCCAAGAAAGAAGAGCTGGATACGATCGTCGAGTCCACCGCCAAGGAGGAGAAAGCCCTCCAGGCCAAGCGCGACGCCTGCGCCGCCAAGATCGACGAGCGTACGCTGAGCGCTTACGAGCGCATCCGCGGCAATGCCCACAACCATCTGGCCGTCGTCACCCTCCGCTATCGTTACAAAGATACCGAGAAGGAAGGGGAGCATGCGAAGATCGACGCCGCCTGCGGCGGATGCTTCCACACCATCACCCCGCAGCGGATGATCGACATCGAGTCCGGCAAGAAGCTCGTCATCTGCGAGCATTGCGGACGCATCATCGTCAATCCTGACATCTAGAGGGATGCCAGCGCAGAGGCCAGGCAATTCCCGCAAAAAGGACCAGGCGGTCAACCTCGAGAGTTTGGGACTGGAGATCGGCAACAAGCCGCCCCAGGCCACCGATGTCGAGGAGGCCGTCCTGGGCGCTATGTTGCTGGAGCCTGCCTGCGTCGATCTCGCGATGGAGGAGCTGACTCCCTCGTGTTTCTATGACCCCAAGCACCGGATGGTATTCGAGGCGATGTCCCGCCTGGTGACGGACCACACCTCCGTCGATATCATCACGGTCAGCTCCGAACTCAAGGCCCAGGGCAACCTGGAGGCCGTGGGCGGCACGGTCGTGCTGGCCAACCTGTCCGAGAAGGTCGGGTCGGCG
>JAILAO010000007.1 GCA_024681565.1 Bacteroidales bacterium | reverse complement strand
GGTGCTGTAGCTCAGATGGTAGAGCAAAGGACTGAAAATCCTTGTGTCGGCAGTTCGATTCTTCCCAGCACCACGATAACCCGCTGATTATCAGCGGGTTTTTTGTTCCCGTCCCAATTTCCGTCCCACTGTGTCGGGTCTTCTTCATATGACAAAGTTTATCGTTTTTGTAAACTTTCACTCTGTCCTATTTTAAGGGGTGGCTACATTTTAAGGGGTAGCTACAATCGCTGGTGGCCGTAGGCCTTACCAACAAGGAGATTGCTTCCAAGCTTTTTCTGACGGAGCAAACGATCAAGTGGTACCGCATGCGCCTGAACCAGAAGTTCGAGGCTAAAAATGCCACTGAGTTTGTTGCCAAGGCTAAGGAACTGGGCATCATCTGAACTCATCGGCACCGACAAGGGATCCCCGGCTGCGTCGCATCGATCAATATCTACCGCATCGAGAGAGAAGGAGTCGTTTGTCTATGTGCTCCGTCAGCCCTTCTACTTTTATGTTGCCGTACCAGACGGCCCGCGGCAATTGGATATCCAACCCGAGGAATGCAGTTTTTTTCTATTCTTCAGTGCTGCGGGAGAATACAAGCGGTTCGCCGTACCATTCAACGGTAAATGTGCCGTCGCGCTGAAGCGCGAACTCCTTCGGGAGGCCGTCTTCTAACATGACAGTCAGTTTGCCGCGGCGGAAACGGTATGTGCCGGACTCGACTGTTTCGGAGGAATGTCCGGGGATTGTATCCACCGTCCCGTCGGCATTCATGTATGTTGCCGGATGGGACGGCATATGGCTCTCCTCCCTGATCCGGACGTCCTTGTCCGAAATGAAATCCAACGTGTACGTGATGGTCATCGTGCCGGCGTCGGCCACAAATATCTTCTGGACGGCAGTCCATCGGGTGTTCTTCAACACTGGGGTCTTGCACATGGCGGTAATGGATGAGATGAACAGAAAACAGACAGCGAGTGCGAGACCATTGCGTACAGAGGCCGCAGGTCTCGCAAAGAAACGGTTTTGAAACATCAAGCGCATATGGACGAAAATATAAGATAACGAGAACTCTATGCTTTTACCGAGATTGTCATAAAATAAAACAATCAACGCGAGGCTTCCCATTCAAAATTCTCTTTCCCGGCACCGATCTCAAAATGGTACTTGGCGATACCGAGGTCGATTCCCGTATATCCGGCGAGGGAGGATCCCGGAATCGCACGGACCTTCTTGTCATCGAGGAGGATGAAACGGAATTTCTGCTGATTCACAGCCGTGGGTGCCAGTACCGCGGCCCGGATACCGTCGAGAAACCACGGCGGAGCCTGTGTTCCCGCCGGAATCTCATAGAAGCGTTCCACCTCCCGGAGCGGATGCTGTACGCCGTTTCCCGCTCCATAACCCAGCGAGATCACACAATAGACCTTTTCCCCTTCGCCGAGGATGAAAGTCCCGGGGATCTTTTTGTAGGTAAGGCCGACCCAGCAGGAGTTCAGCCCGCAGGTCTGGGCGAGCAGGACCAGCTCTTCTCCATAATAACCGACGGCTTCGTCCTTCCCTTCCCCGGCTGCGAGCACGAGATAGTTCTTCACACCGGAAAACGCACCGTAGCGGAGCAGTCCGGAGGAAAAGGCCTTGGGCTCGTCCAGGACGAGCTGGATATGCAGCCCGCCCCGGACATTGACGGCCGCGATGCGCTCCTGAAGGACCGAGACAAGCTCTCCGGGAAGTGCCTGGTCCGTGTATTTCCTGACGGAATGCCGATGGGCGATGGCTTCGAGCAGATTCATATCTTTTTTGTTTTATCAGGAACAAATATACGAATTATGCGGAAATATCGCTGAACGCGCAAGAATCCCGATAAATGGGGATTGACAAGGTCGCGGATACTCACCAATTTTGTACAATAACACAAAAACAAGAGACTATGAGTACTGTCATTTATTATGGTTCTACCACCGGGACCTGCGAGGATCTCGCAAACCGGATTGCCGCCGCCATCGGCGGGGCCGATGTCAAGAATGCTACCGAAATCGGAGCGGATGCGGCCGGTTATGATCTTATCCTGCTGGGGACTTCCACCTGGGGAGACGGTGATCTGCAGGATGACTGGTATGATGCGGTTGAAACGCTCCGGGGGCTGCCGCTGGCCGGCAAAAAGGTTGCGGTTTTCGGAGTCGGCGACGCCGAGAGCTATCCCGATACGTTCTGCGGGGGCATGAAAGCGCTCTTTGATGCCGCCCGGGAGGCCGGCGCCGAGATGGTGGGATGTGTGGATGCCTCCGGCTATCACTATACGGATTCCGCTTCTGTCGTAGATGGGAAATTTGTGGGGCTCGCCCTGGACGAGACCAACGAGGCGGACCAGACGGACGACCGGATTGCAGCTTGGGTAAAGACATTGTAAAGACCCGTTACCAGACCCGCTTAAACGAAAGAGACCCGCTCCGGCGTGTCTCTTCTTTTATTCCTGGTTGATCTTCAGAAGTTCCTCCCGGATCAGCGGGAGAAGCTCCTCGTCGGCGGGCAGCCAGTGGACGGCATGGAGTTCGTCTGCACCCAGCCATCGGGCTGCTTCGTGTTCGTTGAGATGCAATGCGGCCGTCCGGAAGGAACACAGATAGCAGTGAAGGGTCAAATGGAAGGCCGGATAGTCCCATTCGACCGTATGCAGGAAGCTGTCTATGCGGATCTCTGTGGACAACTCTTCGCGGATTTCCCGGACCAGGGCGGCCTCGGGTGTCTCCCCTGTCTCCATTTTCCCTCCCGGGAACTCCCACCAGTCCTTGAACTCCCCATATCCCCGCTGGGTGGCGAAGATCCGGTCTCCCTGTCGGATGATGGCGGCTACGACTTCTATTTTTTTCATCATCTTCAATTTTCAGCGGGCAGGGACATCCCGGGTGATGCGGGATTCCCGCGCCTTGCGGATATACAGGCGGAGGATATCGTCGGGCAGATTGCCGATATTGACATAACGGCGGGTTTCAGCCGGATGCTTGGCGAGCGCGGTCGCGAGCAGCCAGGCCACGCCCATCCGGACGTAGTAGGGCTCCCCTGCCTCCAGACGCATGGATTCGAGATCCGCAAAAGTCCGTTGCAGGTGTGCATCATCCAGGAAATGGCACATCAGGAACAGGATGCCGGTCCGCCGGGTGAACTCCGGCTGCCCGGGGGCGATACAGTCAAGGATGAAGGGGCGGACCGAGTCGTCCCGCACCCATTTGGCATTGCAGCAGAAGGTGTCGCAGATGGCCCAGTTGTCCATCCTGGGGAGCAGTTGCCGGATGCGTCGGACCCGCTCTTCGACCGGAGCCTTCATGTAGTCCAGCGTCAATCCCCAGATGATGCGCTCGTCATGGGAAAGCGCAGGGTCCGCCGCCCAGTCATCGAGGATTCCGGAAAGGTCTTCCCGACGGGCCAGGGAGCGGGCAAGTCCTTTCATCTCCGGCGTATGCAGGCCGAGAATGACCGTTCCCGGGGCCGGAGCAATGATGCGGATATGACCGCTGCGGTATCGCTCGTCATGGCGGTACCGTTCACAGACCAGGGGCCCCAGGACCTCTTCGCGGTAGATCCGGTTGAACAGCTCCCGCAGGGTCGTTTCATCGCGGATGATGGCCCTCAGTTCCTCCAGTCTGGCGGCATTGGGTGACTCGGGGATCCAGAGTTTCAGGTAGCCGCCGTCAGCGTATTTCTCGTGCAGGTGCTCCAGGGTGCGGAGCCAATGTCCGGGCCGTGCAAGTTCCGGATAATGGGAAAGTCCGAACTGCACGGTGCGCCGGATGATCTGCTCCGGTTCGATGAGCCGGTCGGCTTCGGCGACGATGCGGCCGTAGATGCTGCGCGGCGCATGGTCCGAGGAGGCACGATGATCCTCGGCCGCCTGGGCGACGGTCTCGATCTCTGTTTCGGAAAACCAGCGCCGGAGTTCCGGCATCTCCCGGATGATCTTCCCGCTCTCAAGATGGTGTGTCTTGCGGTCCACGGCCAGTCCCAGGTCATGGCATGCGGCCGCGGTATAGACCAGCGCCCGGTCCACGGGATAATGGCCGGCCAGGTCCAGCGCACGTCCGATGACGGCCCGGGCGTGGTCTTCCCGGTGCGCCTTGTCGAAAGCGGCATACCGCGGAATCACGTCGGATTCCACAAAAGAGACCAAGGCAGGATTGATGCGATTCATTGATACAAATTTAGCTTTTTTTCGTATATTCGTAGCAACCAAAAACTATCAATCCTTTTCAAACCAATATGAGACCGTTGATCAAGTCCCTCTCTCTGGCCGGTGCCCTCGTGCTGGCCGTTTCCTGTCAGGGGATCAAGACCCCTGAGACCTCCAAACTCTTCGAACCCCGCGTGGACCCCGAGTCCGGTGTGGTTTCCTATGCTCTCAAGTATGGTGCTCCCGATGACAACCGGCAGTCCATCTATTTTACCTCCAAGTCGATGACCAACGACGGGCGTTTCCTGGTCTTCTGGTATACCGAAGGCAATGAGAAAAAGCCCGATGGACCGGGTCCCCGCCATCAGATGCTGGCCGACCTCAAGACCGACAAGGTCTTTGACCTGGGCCTTTCGACGATGACCCCGTTTGTGGAAATCAACCAGGACTATATGGTGTACGGTGACCGCGAACGCGGTTTCTTCCGCCGCGATTTCACGGATCCGCTCAATGAGATCAAACTCTGTGATGTTCCGGCCGAAATCAAATCCCACGGCGAAGACCGCCGCCTGGCGACGCACCTGACGCATACTAGTGAACGTAAGCAGGCTTTCCTGGATACTGAAATCCTGACCCCCGACAGCAAGAGCCGTTATCTCCAGGGCATGCTG
>JAILAO010000004.1 GCA_024681565.1 Bacteroidales bacterium | reverse complement strand
TACGGTCCAAACATTCTTCCTGGAAAGGAAGTTACCGCGGGTTCTCTTGAGAATCTTCTTGCGGCGCGCCCTGGAGGCGACAGAGTTGACTGATCTAGGCATAATTCAATACTTTTAGAGAACCAACATTTCTTTTACGCGCACATAATCGGCCTTCTCGAGAAGGGCGAAATGATCGAGATTCCTCTTGCGCTTCTTGGTTTTCTTGGTGAGGATGTGGCTGTGGTAAGCATGCTTCCTCTTGATCTTTCCCGATCCGGTAAGCGTGAAGCGCTTTTTGGCACCGGAGTTGGTTTTAAGCTTTGCCATTGTTTTGATAATTAAATTGTTAAAAAATATATGACGCCTATTTTTTCTTAATAGGAGCAATCATCATGGTCATCCGCTTGCCTTCGAGCACCGGCATATTCTCGGCGCGGCCGAATTCTTCGAGCTCGACGGCGAAGCGCAGCAGCTGCTTCTCTCCCTGGTCCTTGAACATGATCGAACGTCCGCGGAAGAAGATCGTCGCCTTGACCTTGGAGCCTTCCTGCAGGAACTCTTGCGCATGCTTGAGTTTGAACTGGAAGTCATGCTCGTCCGTATTGGGGCCGAAACGGATCTCCTTGATCACGACCTTGGCGGCGTTCGCCTTCATCTCCTTGGCCTTCTTCTTGCGCTGATAAAGGAACTTCTGATAATCCAGGATCCTGCACACAGGCGGATCAGCCTTGCCGCTGATCTCAACCAGGTCCAACTCAAGATCTTCCGCCATCTGGCGTGCCTTGGCAATCGGATACACCCCCTGTTCAGGGATGTTCTCGCCGACCAGGCGCACTTGCGATGCCGTGATCTGCTCGTTGATGTTCAACTCATTCTCGTCACGCTTTTGCATTTGACGAGGATCGGGTCTGCGCCCGCCCGGTTTGAAGCCCGAGGGCTTCGGTCTGTAAGGTCCAGCGATGGTTAAATCCTCCTTAATCTTTAAGTTCTTCAGCTATTGCTGCTTTCAAATAATCTACAAACTGCTCTGCAGACATGGAGCCCTGGTCGACACCTTCCCTGCGGACAGAGACAGTACCTTCCGTGGCTTCTTTCTCGCCGACAATCGCAATCACAGGGACCCTGAGCAGGGAAATCTCCCGGATACGTTTGCCGAGCGTCTCGTTGCGAGCATCTATGGAAGCGCGAATTTCGGAATTTTTAAGCAATTCGCAAACTTTTTCAGCATAATCTTCATATTTTTCGCTGATTGGCAAGACCTTAACCTGATCCGGCGAGAGCCAGACAGGCAGATGCCCGGCCGTGTGTTCCAGCACGACAGCCGTGAAACGCTCGATCGAGCCGAACGGTGCGCGGTGGATCATCACGGGGCGTTTCTTGCTGCCGTCGGCGTCCGTGAACTCCAGTTCGAAGCGCTCCGGCAGGTTGTAGTCGACCTGGATGGTACCGAGCTGCCAGCGGCGGCCGATGGCATCCTTGACCATGAAGTCGAGCTTCGGACCGTAGAAAGCGGCCTCGCCGAGTTCCACGACGGTCTTGAGCCCTTTCCTGGCGGCGGCATCGATGATGGCCTTTTCGGCCTTCTCCCAGTTCTCGTCGGAGCCGATGTACTTCTCTTTGTTGGAAGGATCGCGCAGGGAGATCTGGGCCATATAATCGGACATCTTCAGCGTCTTGAAGACATAGAGGATCAAGTCGATCACCTTCTCAAACTCCTCCTGGAGCTGGTCCGGGCGGCAGAAAAGGTGGGCGTCATCCTGGGTAAAGCCGCGCACGCGCGTCAGTCCGTGGAGCTCACCGCTCTGCTCGTAGCGGTACACCGTGCCGAACTCGGCGAAGCGGAGGGGCAGGTCACGGTAGGAACGCGGGCTGCTGCGGAAGATCTCGCAGTGGTGCGGGCAGTTCATCGGTTTGAGCATATATTCTTCCCCTTCCTGCGGAGTATGGATCGGCTGGAAGGAGTCCTTGCCGTATTTAGCGTAATGTCCGGAAGTGACGTAGAGGTCCTTGCTTCCGATGTGCGGGGTAACAACCGGGAGGTAACCCAGTTCCGTCTGCTTCTTGCGGAGGAAGTTCTCCAGGACGTTGCGCATCACGGCGCCGCGCGGCAGCCACAGCGGCAGGCCGAGGCCCACGCGGCCGGAGAAGGTAAAGAGTTCCATCTCCTTGCCGAGCTTGCGGTGATCGCGTTTCTTGGCCTCTTCGAGCATTTTGAGATACTCGTCGAGCATGCTCTTCTTGGGGAAGGTGACACCGTAGATACGGGTCAGCTGCTCGCGGTTCTGGTCGCCCTTCCAGTAGGCGCCGGCGATGGCGGTCAGCTTGACGGCCTTGATGTCGTCGACATGCTTGATGTGCGGGCCGCGGCAGAGGTCGGTGAAGGCGCCGTTCGAGTAGAACGTGATCTTGCCGTCCTCCAGGTCCTGGATGAGCTCGCACTTGTACTGGTCACCCTTCTCCTTGAAGTACGCCATTGCATCCGCCTTGGACACCTCCTTGCGCTCGAAGGTCTCCTTGGTGCGCGCCAGTTCGATCATTTTGTCCTCAACCGCCTTCAGGTCGGAATCGGAGATCTGCCGGTCTCCCAGGTCGACGTCATAGTAGAAACCGGTCTCCACGGCCGGCCCGACGCCGAACTTGACGCCCGGGTAGAGCGCTTCAAGTGCCTCTGCCATCAAGTGTGCGGAAGAGTGCCAGAAGATGTGTTTCGCCTCATCGTCGTCCCAGGGACGGATGGTGCCATCAGTGAATGCAATTGTCAGCATAGCTTCAAATGTTTATACAAGCTTGCAAAGATAAGAAAAAAATCCCTCTCTTCACGACTTCTCCTCTCCAAAGTGTCTTCAATGTCCGAGAAACACGGACATTGACATCAAAAAAAGAACAAAAATGCGGTCAATGTCCGTCTTTGCAGGACATTGACCGCACTTCCTGTCATTCGCCGGCCCGACCAGCGAATCTCCCGACTGTTATTTCGAGCGCAGTCGGGGCCGTGGGTGGCGCGCGTGGGAGCGAGAGCCGTCAGGATGGTTAAGCCGAAGCGGGCGGCCGGAAATTATTTTTCGGACAAGTTTGCCGAAAAACCAATTTCCTGACCGTCGGCGTCGACAAAGCAGCGGCGGTCGGGGTCCCATTCGAGTTCGCCGGAGGAGAAGGGCTGCATGTACCAGTTCCCCTCGCGGTCGAGCAGGCCCCACTTGCGGGTCTTCGGATCCTGAGCGGCGGCGAATTCGCCTTTGTCAGTCCCCACGAAGACGATTTGCGGACGGTAGGTCCGGGCGAAGCGGACCGGGATGCGCACGACGCCGGTCGAGTCGATCATGCCGATGCTGTTGCCCTGGCGGACGGTGGTCCAGGGGCGGTCGTCCTCGTCTTCGGGGGCGTCCCAGATGCTGGTGCTGTAATAACGATGGTTGTTGAAGTTGAAGACTTCGTCCCACCGGCAGGGAATCGCGAGCTTCCCGGCGCGGTTCACGAAGCCCCAGTGCTCGTCGCCATTGCGGTCCTTACGCGCCACAGCGGCGAATCCGTTCCGGAAATCGCGGGCCGACGAGAAGCCCCACAGGCGGCCGCCCAGCACGTATTTCAGCAAGTTATGCTTGATCTGCAGCAAGCGCTCGTCGGAGAATTCCGCCGGGTCCAGACCGGAGATCGACTCGCGGCCGGCATTCGCATTCGCTTCCAGCTGCCCCTGGACCTGACGCCGGGTTTCCGCCTTGTTCTTGTCGATGTCGGCGAGCGCCTGCTCGATCTCCTTGCGCTCCTCGGCGCCCAGGCCCTGCTGCTGCAGCATCTGGGTGTAGGTCTTGCGCATACCCTCCCACATGGCGTCCAGTTCATTCAGCTCCCGGGACATTCCGTCATCCTCCGCCATGCCGATTTCGGCCTGGGCCACGCGGTACTGCGCCCGCTTCGTGATGAGCTCCGCGTAGGTATTCACCAACGCAAAAGCCCGATCCTGGCCCGGCGCCCGGGTATCGATCCAGCCGATGTTCAGTGTGTCGGCCTCACTGACCGGCTCCAGCCGCAGTGTCCGGTAGCGCTCCTGTGCCCCCGCCGCCAGCGGCAGGAAGCAGACAATAATCAATAGTTTCTTCATTGTTTCCGGGGATCCTTGCCGGGATAGTAGTTGACTTCGTGGCTGTCTCCGGCGACAAACTTGAAGGTGCCGATCTCGGAGCCGACGGTCGGGGAGATGATGTAGTTGACCCCGTCACGCTCGCCGTAAACGCAGTAGCCTCGCGAGGGGCTGAGGAGGTTGTTCGAGTTCCAGTCGATCTTCTTGTATTTGCGCTGGGTGATGACGCGGCCGTTGCCGTCCACCACGCCCCAGCCGCCGTCCCGGAAGCGTACGCTGAACAGCTCCACCTGGTCGAGGATCTTCGCCCCGACGAAAGTCTGCGGCGTGGCGAGCGTCCCGTCTTCCCGGAATACGCTGACTTCCCATTGGTCATGAAAATATAGAATCCCGTGAAAATCAGTCCGGCCAGAAGGTATGGCATGGCAAATAC
>JAILAO010000003.1 GCA_024681565.1 Bacteroidales bacterium | reverse complement strand
CCGATGGCGGAATACAATAAGATGATCGGTCTCAAGACAGCCGTCCTGCTGGCCTGTTCTGCCGGGATGGGCGCCATCATCGGCGGGGCGACCGAAGCGGAGAGCGAAGCGCTTTACCGCTACGGCTACGAACTCGGTATGGCTTTCCAGGTGGCTGACGACTATCTCGACGCCTTCGGCGACGAGAAAGTTTTCGGCAAGCCGATCGGCGGGGACATTGTCAACTGCAAAAAGAGCTGGCTGACCGTCCGTACTTTGGAGAAAACAGCGGACAAGGCGGCATTCCTGGCCGCTTTCTCCCTTCCGGCCGATACGCCGGAGCAGCGTGCCAACAAAATCTCCACGGTCCGCGATATCTATCTCCAATATGGCGTGGACCAGGATGCCAAGGCCGAAATCGTCCGTTTTACGGAGCAGGCGATGCAGGCGGTGGCCGGTGTGGGTTTCAGCGCTGACAAATTGGAAGTTCTGTGCAATTTCGCTGAGAAACTGGTCGGCCGGGTCAAATAGATGGGCGGAGTCGCAACGGTTGTCAAGAATGCGGGAAGCCATTACCTGCTGAGCGAACTGCCGGCCTGGGATCTGTTTCCGGCCGTGTTGCGCGGCCGGGTCCGGCTGGAACGCAGCGGTGCCACAAACCCCGTGGCCGTGGGCGACCGGGTCCGCTATGAGACCGAAGGTCCGGCTACGGAGGAGCACCCCGCCCTCATCAAGGAGATCCTTCCGCGTGACAATTACCTGATCCGCCGTTCTACCAATCTCTCCCGCCAGTCCCACGTGATCGCGGCCAATCTCGACCAGGCCGTCATCGTGGTCAGCCTCTTGTTTCCCGAAATCAAGCTCCCCTTCCTGGACCGTATCCTCGTGACCTGCGAAGTGTATAAGGTCCCCGTGCTGATCGTCCTGGCCAAAGTGGACCTCTACCGGGAAGAAGTCCCGGAGATGGTCGCCGCTTTCCGGCAGATCTACGAAGGGGCCGGCTATCCGGTGGTGGAGACATCGGCCCGGACGGGAGAAGGGGTGGATGCCCTGCGCGGACGCTGCCGGGGCCGGGTCAATCTGTTTACCGGGGAATCCGGCGTGGGCAAGTCCAGTCTCATCAAAGCGTTGGACCCTTCGCTCGATCCCAAGATCGGCAAGATTTCAGAAGCCCATCTGCAGGGCAGACACACGACCTCCCTGTACGAGATGTACCGGCTGGCTTCCGGCGGCTTCGTGATCGATACGCCGGGGCTGCGCGGGTTTGGCCTGGTGGATCTGGAAAAAGAAGAGATTTCCAAATATTTCCCGGAGATGCTCCGGGTGATGGACGACTGCCGTTTCGTGCCCTGTACCCACACCCATGAGCCGGACTGCGCCGTCAAGGCGGCCGTCGATGCCGGTCAGATCAGTGCCGAGCGTTACAATTCCTATCTCGGCATGCTCGAGGAAGACAAGAAATTCCGATGATGACCCGTTCCGAACTCAACCGCGAGATCCTGCGGCTGTCCATCCCCAGCATCCTCGCGGGGATCACCGTGCCGGTCGTCGGAATGGTGGATACGGCCGTGGCCGGCCATCTGGCGGGGGATTCCGCTGCATTCATCGGCGCCATTTCCGTGGGTTCGATGGTCCTTTCTCTGCTCTACTGGTGCTTCGGTTTCCTGCGTACCGGCACGGGCGGGCTGACGGCCCAGGCCTTCGGCCGGGAGGACGCGGCCGAAGCCGGACGTATCTTCCTGCATGGCATGGGGCTCGCCCTGCTTGCCGCCCTGGCCGCCTTGGCGCTCCAGTGGCCTTTTTTCAAGGGGGTGATGCTCCTGACAGATGCTTCGCCGGGCGTCAAGGCGCTGGCTGAGCAGTACTTCTTTATCCGCATCTGGGCCGCGCCCGCCACGATGAGCCTGATGGCGCTGCGGGGTTGGTTCGTGGGCATGCAGAATTCCGTGGACTCGATGTGGATGGACTTGATTGTCAACGGGGTCAATATCGGCGCCAGCATCTTGCTGGCTTTCGGTATCGGTTCCTGGGAGGGCCTGGGCTTTTCCGGCATCCCGCTCGGGACCGTGATCGCCCAGTACTGCGGTCTGGCCTATGGCCTGTGGGTCTGCTCACACAAATACGGCCGGCGTGTCTTCGCCTTGTTGCACCGCGAAGATTTCCAGGCCTTGCTGCACGACGGTTCGATGGGCCGTTTCTTCCGGATGAACCTGGACCTGCTGGGGCGTTCGTTCTTCTTTATCCTCATCTACATCGGCTTTACGATGATCAATGCGGGTTACGGCGACCTGATGCTGGCGGCCGGTTCGATCATGATGCAGCTGCTGATGTTCTTCAGCTATTTCACGGACGGTTTCGCCTATGCGGGGGAGGCCCTGTCCGGACGCTTCATCGGTGCCCGGGACGGAGCAATGCTCCGG
>JAILAO010000137.1 GCA_024681565.1 Bacteroidales bacterium | reverse complement strand
AGCCTCCTTGATCGAGGCCGAAACGCCGGGCGTCTCTCCGTCGGAGGACAACAGGGACAGGCTGCGGCCAAGTCCCTCTTTGATCTGCTCGGCATTCGCCAGGCTCCGCTGCTCCTCTTCGAGACTCTCCAACTCACCCGGGACCAGACGGGCCTCGTCCAGCTGACGCCATTGGGCTTCGTTGTAATCGCGGTCCGCCTGCATCCGCGAGAGTTCCTTCCGCGCGGTATCCAGCTGGGAGCGGAGCTCCTGCAAGGCCCGCCAGGCCTCACGGCTCTCCCGGAGCCGTTCGCCGTTACCGGCAAAATGGTCCAGCACCGACAGTTGGAAATGCGGATCGGTCAGCAGCAGGCTCTTGTGCTGCGAGTGGATGTCCACCAGGCGTTCCGCCACCTGCTGAAGCAAGCCGACCGGCACCGGACAATCATTGATGAAACTGCGCGAACGGCCGGAAGCAGACACAACGCGCCGGACCAGCAGCCGGTCGCCGTCTTCTTCCACATCCGCAGCAGCCAGGAGTGCGGCCAAAACTTCATCCCGCCAGCCGAACTCCGCCTCCACGACACAGGAGTCGGCACCTTCCGCGATCAGGGATGCATCCGCCCGGGCACCGGCCAGCAGGGACAGGGCTCCCAGCAGGATGGACTTGCCGGCGCCGGTCTGCCCCGTAATAATGACCAGACCCTCCGGAAAAGAGATATCCAGAGAGTCTATCAGGATGTAATTGCGGATATGCAGACTACGCAGCACCGTCTTCCTGCGCTACGCGGTAGTAGAGGTCACCGTCCTCGAACTCGGAAATCGCAACGAGGTCCGGCTTGGGCTGGCGCTCATAATACTTGGAAATCTCGATCTGCTCCTTGTTCTCGAAAACCTCGTCCATGGTATCCCGCTCACCGCGGAAATCTTCCAGTTTCTTGGCAAGTTCCTTTTTCTCGGCGAGGGCGATCTGATTGGCGCGCTTGGAGAGGATGACTACAGTCTCATAGATGTTGCCCGTCGGGGCGGCGAGATCCTTGATGTCCCGCGTGATGGTATTGGTAGGTACTTTCTTTTCCATATTAAGAATACGATGGACGCCTGTCCGGAAGTTTCATTAATTTTCTTTCACTTTTGCATAAAGCGCATCCAGTTCCTTACGGTGATTCGACTCCGGATACTCGCCGATGAAGTTGAGATAGTCGTCCTGGAATACCAGGAAGCGCTCTTTCTGCCTGGCAGCGACACTCATCGCAGCATATTTATAGGAAGCCATCGCCGAATAATACAAGATCTCCTCGCGGAATACATTCTCCGCATCTTCTTTCAGGACATTCTTGAGCGCGACGCGGGCAGCCAGGTAGTCCTCCATCTTGTAGTAGAGCCGCGCGTTCTCGAAGGCTTTGCGGTCCAGACGCTCGCCGAGATCCTCCAGATAATGGCGGCAGATATCCGCATTCGCCCCGGTAGGATGACTGCTGAGGTACTCTCCGATGGCATTGATCGCCGTATAGGTCGGCGTCTGGTCCAGTTCATAGCGAAGGGTAGCCCGGTACAGGCAGTCAATGCGCAGGAATTCGGCCATTTCCGAGAAGGAACTCTGCGGGAAATAGGTCAGGTACTGCTGGAAGTTGGTTTCCGCCGTATAGTAGTCCTTATTGGAGTAGTTGCTCAATCCCAGGTAATACATCACCGTATCGTAGCGCTCGGTGCCGTTGGTCAACAGGGTAAGCGACTCGAAGAGCTGCGCCGACCGGTTGTACTTACCGGTATTGAAATACTCGAAGGCCGCCGTGTATTTAGCGTCGGTATCATTGCCCTCCAGGATTTTGTCGTACTGCGATTTGCAGGCCGGGACAAGCAGCAAGAGCAGCAGGGCCGCTGCGGTCAAAAGGGTGGATTTTTTCATCGTTTCAAATATTTTTCGGCATCCAGTGCAGCCCGGCAGCCCGAAGCCGCGGCGTTGACCGCCTGGCGGTAATGCGGATCCTGCACATCCCCGGCCGCGAAAACACCCTCGACATTGGTGCGACTGCTGCCGCCGTCCGTGAGGATGTATCCGTTGGCGTCGGTCGTAATCCACGGCGCGAACAGTTCGGATGCCGGGTGATGGCCGATGGCCAGGAAGAAACCGTCTATCCGGATATCAAAAACCTCGCCATTCTTGCGCAGCAGACGGGCACCGGTGACACCGGAGGCATCGCCGAGCACTTCCTGGGTGTTGCAGTTCCACAGAACCTCGATATTCGGAGTATTCATCACGCGTTGCTGCATCGCCACGGAGGCGCGCAGGACATCCCGGCGGACAATCATATAGACCTTGCGGCAGAGTCCGGCCAGGTAAGTCGCTTCTTCACAGGCAGTATCTCCGCCACCCACCACGGCGACATCCTTCTTGCGGTAGAAGAAACCGTCACAGGTGGCACAGGCAGACACGCCGAGACCGCGGAACTTCTCTTCGGAAGGAAGACCGAGGTAGCGGGCCGTCGCGCCGGTCGCGATGATTACGGCATCCGCCTCAAGTTCGGTGGAACCGTCCACCGTCAGGCGGAAGGGACGGACCCCGAAATCGACCGCCGTCACGGCCCCGCGCCGGATGTCCGCGCCCAGGTTGACGGCCTGCTCACGCATGTCGTTCATCAACTGATTGGCATCCACGCCTTTCGGGAAACCCGGATAATTCTCCACGACCGTCGTCGTGGTCAGCTGGCCGCCGGGCTCCATCCCCTCATACAGGACCGGGGCCAAAGCCGCCCGGGAGGCATATATGGCGGCGGTGTAACCCGCAGGGCCACCCCCGATGATCAGACATTTGATGTGTTCCATATCTCGACTCGCATTAATGGTTACTACTGTTGTTTTTTGGCCGTTCCGGCCCTCCGGGTCGGGTGGCAGAGAAGCTGGATCTCGAAACCGTCGAGCTTGAAGCCCCGGAAACGGCGTCCTTTGAAATGCGCCTCCACCCAGGCGAGGAGTTCCTCGTCCTCCAGGTCCCGCCAACGCTGGTCACGGGTGTCGTACAGATGCAGATGGGCGTCCGAACGGACATCGAACACCATCTTTCCTCCCTGACTGGAACGGCGTCCGTAAATCCGAAGGTCCGCCAGGACCGACAGGATGTTGTAGACCGAAGCGGGAGATACGGTCGTTCCGCCCCGTTCCGCCAGATAAGCCGCCACGCCATCCGCGGAGGCATGTCCGAGCGCTAGCATCGCCTCGTGGACCGCCACCCGCTGGGGCGTGGACTTGAGTCCCTTGTCCTTGAGCAGGCGCTTGAACTGGACCATGTCCGGTATGCCGGGATTCTTGGCTTTCATCTGCTTATAATTCCTTGCGCCAACGGGCCAGCGGAATGCCGAGCTGGTCGCGGTATTTGGCGATGGTCCGGCGGGCCACCTTGTAGCCGCGACGGCTCATCTGCTCCACCAGCTGCTCGTCGGTAAGCGGTTTCTTCTTGTCTTCTGCATCCACACACTCCTGCAGGACCTTCTTGAGTTCCCGGGTGGACACTTCCTCTCCCTCTTTGTTTTCCATCCCTTCGGAGAAGAAATACTTCAGCGGGAAGATGCCGAAATGGGTCTCGATATACTTGCTGTTGACCACGCGGGAAATGGTCGAGATATCGAATCCCGTCTTCTCGGCGATATCTTTGAGCACCATCGGCTTGAGGTCAGCCTCGTCTCCGGACACGAAATAGTCATGCTGGTATTCCAGGATGGCGGACATTGTCTTGGAGAGCGTGTTCTGGCGCTGCTTGAGTGCCTCCACGAACCATTTGGCGGAGTCCAGCTTCTGCCGGACGAAAGTCGCCGCCTCTTTCTGCGCACGCTCCGATGAGCCTTTCGCTTCGATCAGCAGGTCGGCGTATTTCTTGTTCACGCGCAGCTCCGGCACGGAGAAGCGCGGCATCGAGAAACTGAGATTTCCGTCCCCGTTCTCCTCCAGGATGAAATCCGGGACGATCTGCTGTGCCTGGTCCGTATAGGTATAGTCCACCTCGCCCCCGGGAGCGGGGTTGAGCTTGACGATGCGGGCCATCGCCCGCTTGAGATCTTCTTCAGAAAGGTTCAGACGGGTAAGGATCTTCTGGAAATGCTTGTTGGAGAACTCCTGGAAATAGCCCTCCAGAATGTGCTCCGCATTGATGACGTCCCGGGACTGCTTCATCGAGCGCAGCTGGATCAGCAGGCACTCGCGCAAATCACGGGCACCTACGCCGGCCGGGTCGAACTCCTGGATGACGGAAAGCATCTCCAGCACTTCATCGGCGTCGGTCTGGATCCCGGCCCGGAAAGCCATGTCGTCCACCAGCGATTCGATATCGCGGCGAAGATAGCCGTCCTCATCCAGCGAACCGATGATGAACGCGGCGATATTGTACTGCTCCGGGGAGAGATTCCGGTAACCGAGCTGGTCCATCAGGCTTTGGGTGAAACTCTGCCGGACTGAGAAGGTATTGTACTCCGGACGCGGATCCTTGCCCCAGTTGTTGACGCGGGTCTTGTAGGCAGGGATATCCCCGTCGTCCGTAATCTCATCGAGGGAAACGTCCTTGGTCTCCTCCGGCTTGTCGGGATCAGGCGAATCATCCAGCACCGGGTTCTCTTCCAGTTCCGTACGGATCCGCTGCTCGAGCTCCTGGATCGGGAGTTCGATCAGTTTGATCGTCTGGATCTGCAGCGGAGAGAGCTTCTGCTGCTGTTTGATTTCTAAGCCTTGTTTGAGCATCTATTGTCCTTCTGTAGCAAGGGGGGCCGTCTGCGGCCGCCCGATGGATGGATACTTGAAGCGTTCCCGGACGATGAAAGCGTCCGGAAAGTCTCCCTTGATCTCACGCAGGAAGGCGTCTGCTTCCAGACGCGTGCGGAAATTGCCGGCCGTCACCTTGAAATTGGGCGAGGCATAGGTCCGGTAGGCCTGGACCTGGGGGTACATGGCATTGAAACGACGGATGACGGCAGCGGATTCTTCCCGCGCCGTACGCGTACTGGCGAAATAGAGCCGGATGCGGAAACCGTTGAAATCCCGGGCGGCATGGGTCTCGATCTGCCTGTTCAGGGCAGAGCGGATCTCCGGACTCTGGCGCACCACGACCTGCTCGGGCAGGGCCGAGAAAATGTCCCGGCCGAACAGGGTGCTGTCCAGCAGGACTTCTTCGCCGGCGTGCTCGATCTCACCCGTCTCCTCTTCGAGGTTCTGTGCCCGCAGAAGCGGTCCGGCAAAGAGCGCCAGGGCAAGCATCAGGACCGTCTTATTCCTTTTCTGTCTGTTCATTCTGTTCCGGTTTTTTGAGGATATTGCTCAGCGGGATATCCTTGAGTTCAATATTCTTGCCAATCCCGCCCCGCAGAGCGACTTTTCCCCTGACGGTGAAAGTTACGTCGTCATAGGCGCTCTCGCTGCCGACCAGCCGCAGCAACTGGAAAGGATTGAACCCGTCCGCGATCTGCCCGCGGACAGGGACCCGGTAGACCTTGTCCGAATGGCCGGAGACAATCAACTGGTCGGCATCGGCGGTAAACGCGTCCTGTTCGCGGTAGCGGGCAAGTCCGTGCAGGTCCGTGATCTCGAAGGCGACGCTCGGATTGTGGATTTCCACCTCCACGAGCGCAGACAGTCCGGTCAGCCCTTCGGGCACGATCGAGACGATCCGGGCCGAAGTGACCGTGATATCCTTGATGCCCCCGCCCTTGCATCCGGCAAGCAGCAGGGTCAGGAAAAGCAGGATGAGAAGACGGACTCTCTTCATAGGATTCTTGCGCTAAACTATCTGACAAAGATAAGAAAAATCTCTATCTTTGCGAAAGCGTATGAAAAAGGTATACATAGAGACATACGGTTGCCAGATGAACGTGGCGGACACGGAAGTCGTCTTCGCCATCCTGGCCGGTGAAGGATATGTCCGCACGGAAGAGATGAAGGAAGCGGACGTGATCCTGGCCAACACCTGTTCGGTGCGGGACAACGCCGAGCAGCGTATCTGGGGCCGGATCGAGCAGTTCAATTTCCAGCGGAAGACCCGTCCCGGGGTTGTGACAGGCATCCTCGGCTGCATGGCCGAAAGGCTCAAGGAGGCCCTGCTGGAGTCCGGCAAGGTGGACATCGTCGCCGGACCGGACGCCTACCGGAGCCTGCCCCGCCTGCTCGCAGCCGCCTCCGCAGGCCATCCGCAGATCGACGTCCTGCTCTCCCGGGAGGAGACCTACGGCGACATCGCCCCGGTCCGCGTGGACAAGAACGGCGTCTCCGCCTTCATCTCCATCATGCGCGGCTGCAACAACGTCTGCTCCTACTGCGTAGTTCCCTACACCCGGGGCGCCGAACGCAGCCGGGACTGGCGGACCATCGTACGCGAAGCCTGCGACTGCGCCGCGCAGGGATACAGAGAAATCACCCTGCTGGGGCAGAATGTGGACTCCTATCGTTTTGAGGAAACGGATTTCGCCGCCCTGCTGGCCCGGGTGGCCGAAACGGTTCCGGGGATGCGGGTGCGCTTCTCCACTTCCAACCCGCAGGACATCTCCGACGCCGTGCTGGAGACGATGGCCGCACACCCCAACATCTGCCGTCACATCCACCTGCCGGTCCAGTCCGGATCCGACCGCATGCTGGAAAAGATGCGCCGCCGCTACACGCGGGAATGGTACCTCGGACGTGTCGCCAAGATCCGCAGCCTCATGCCGGACTGTGCCATCACTACCGATGTGATCGCCGGTTTCTGTTCCGAAACCGAAGAAGACCACCGGGATACGCTCAGCCTCTTCGAAGAGGTGGGGTTCGACGCCGCATTCATGTTCTACTACTCCGAGCGGCCCGGAACCCTTGCCGCCCGGAAATATCCCGATGATGTGGACATTGCGACCAAGACCCGCCGGCTGGAGGAGATCATTGCCGTACAGAACCGTCTCTCGCTGGAAAGCAACCGGCGCGACCTCGGCAAGACCCTGCAGGTGCTGGTTGAAGGGCCCTCCAAACGCAACCCCGCCGAACTGTGCGGACGCAACAGCCAGAACAAGATGTGTGTCTGGCCGGATACGGAACACAAGGCAGGAGATCTCGTGGACGTCCAGGTCCTGGATTGCACCCAGGCGACGTTGCTCTGCAAGCTTGCCTAGGCCTGGTACATCCGGTCTTCCGCAAAAGAAAAGAAACTGTCATCGGCCACGACAACGTGGTCCAGCAACGACATTCCCACCGCACCGACACCTTTGCGGAGGCCGTCCGTCTGCCGGATGTCCGCCTGGCTGGGCGTCGGATTGCCGGTGGGATGGTTGTGCACCAGGATCAGGGAGGCCGCTCCCTTGTCCAATGCGCGGCGGATGATCTGCCGGACATCAATGACCGTCGAGTTGCCTCCGCCGGAGCTCATCATCATCTTGTCCAGCAGATAATTGTGTTCGTTGAGAAACAGGATCCAGCATTCTTCGTGCCGCAGTCCCTTGAGCTGGGGAATCATCCGGTTATAGACCTGGCGGGCCGTGACCAGCGGGGTCTTGACGACCGAAGAGGCTTCCTGCAGGAAACGTCGGCCCAGTTCGAAGGCGGCCAGGACACTGCCGGCTTTGCAGGGGCCCATCCCGGACAGCGAGAGCAATTTGTCCAGGGGCAGGTTGAACAACGCACCGAGACTGCCTCCGGCCAGGGCCAGCAGGCGCCGGGCCAGATCCAGGGCGCTTTCTTCACGGGACCCGCTCCGCAGGAGCACGGCAAGCAGTTCTCCGTCACTGAGGCTGCCCGCACCGCGGGCCAGCATTTTTTCGCGCGGCCGCTCGTCCGCGCAGAGATCTTTGATTTTCATAGCCCCGCAAGGATAGCGATAATCCCCATCAATGATGATAAGAATCACATCCGGCGGACCGATTTTTATGATTTTTAATGGCTATCTTTGCCCTATGAAATCCGACTGTCAAGACGAGAATCCCCTGGCACTGATTCAGACACACGGCATCAAGCCCTCCGCCAATCGCATCCTGATCCTGCGTGCCCTGCTGGCCGCACACCGTCCCCTTTCGATGACCGAGCTCGAAACGGAGCTCGAATCCGTGGACAAATCCATCATTTCCAGGACCCTGGCGACGTTCCGGGAACATCATCTGCTCCACGCGCTGGAGGATGGCGGAGACAGCCTGCGCTACGAAGTCTGCCATTGCAGTGACGAAGAAGCCGACACCGACCGGCACGTCCATTTCCACTGCGAGGCCTGCGGCCGGACCTTCTGCTTCGAGGATATGCCCATTCCGGCTGTCACATACCCCGAAGGATTCGATGTCCATCACGCCAACTACATGGCCCACGGCCTCTGCCCGGACTGCCGCAGCAAGCGATGAACGGGAAACTTATTCGTCTGCTTTCATCGCTTCGATGATGCCCTTGGCGCGGCGGATGCGGGTACGGACGGTGTTGAGTTCCATGCCGAGTTCTTCGGCGATTTCCTTGTATTGCAGGCCGTCGATCAGCCGCATCCGGGCAATGTTCCGGTAGAGTTCCGGCAGGCCTTCGATGTAGCCTTCGAGCTTTTCGGCATCTTCTTCTTCAACAATCTGGTCCAACGGCGTGGCGGATTCGTCACCGATCGTGTCGATGATCTGCCCACTGCCCGAACTCTCTTTATCCAGGGACACCAGCCGGCTCTGCGCCCGGGTCTCGGCGTCGATGGTATCGAGCGCCGTATTGTGTGCGATCCGGCGGAGCCAGGTCGAGAACTGGCTCTTGGCAGGGTCGAAAGTCCGGATCTGCCGGAAGGCCTTCTCGAAGCTGCGCGAGCAGATATCATCGATATAAAAGTCGTCCAGGTTCTTCATGGCCGAACGGAGATAGCTGCGCAAGGATCCGATATGGGTATCCCAGAGTTCGGTGAATGCGGTGCCGTCACCGATAATAGCCCGGCGGATCAGTTCATCAGTGGGCTTCGAGCCAGGTTTTTCCATCATTGCATTCTACGGTTAAAGGGACTGACAGTCGGATGACATTTTCCATCTCATGGACCAGAAGCCCGCGGACGGGTGCGATTTCCTCCTGCGGGACCTCCAGCAGGAGTTCATCGTGGATCTGCAGCACCATCCGGGAGCGGAAAGCGCCTTCACGCAGCCGGCGGTCGACGGCGATCATGGCCAGCTTGATGATATCGGCCGCCGTGCCCTGGATCGGGGCGTTGACGGCGTTGCGCTCGGCCAGGGCGCGCACGGTAGCATTGCCGGCAGAAATGTCGGCGATGTAGCGGCGCCTGCCGAAAAGCGTTTCCACATAGCCCTGCTGACGAGCCTGGGCTATCGTCGCATCGATAAATCCGCGGATCGAGGGGAAGGAAGCGAAATAATCGTCGATGATCTGCTTCGCCTCGGAACGGGAGCAGCGCAGGCGCTCGGCCAGACCGAAAGAAGAGATACCGTACATGATGCCGAAGTTCGCCGTTTTGGCGATGCGGCGCTGGTCGGGCGTCACGTCCTCCAGGTTCACGCGGAAGATTTTCGCGGCCGTAGCGGCGTGTACGTCCACCCCGTGCCGGAACGCATCCACCAGATGGGCGTCCCCGCACAGATGCGCCATCAAGCGCAGTTCGATCTGGGAATAGTCCGCTGACATCATCACCCAGCCCGGTTCCCCGGGCACGAAGGCCTTGCGGATCTCGCGGCCCTCTTCCGTGCGGATCGGGATGTTCTGAAGGTTGGGGTTGGAAGAGGAAAGGCGGCCCGTAGCGGTCAGCGCCTGGTTGAAGGTCGTATGCACACGCCCGTCCACCGGGGAGATATACGTAGCGAATGGTTCGATATAGGTAGAAAGCAGCTTCCGCAGCCCGCGATAATCCAGGATGGCATCGATGATGGGGCTCCGGTCGGCCAGACGCACGAGCGTCTGCTCATCCGTAGGCCAATTGCCCGATTTGGGTTTGCGGGCTTTCGGGTCAAGTTTCAGTTTCTCGAAGAGAAGAATACCCACCTGTTTGGGAGACAGCACGTTGAGCGCAGGGTCGTCCGCCAGTCGCCGGACTTCTGCTTCGCGTTCCAGCATCTTGCGGCGAAGCCCGTCGGCATATTCGCGCAGCGACTCCATGTCCACCTTGACCCCCATCTGCTCCATCCGGGCCAGCACATGGATCAACGGTTCCTCCATCTCGTCATAGAGCCGCCGCATCCCTTCGGTCGCGGAAAGCTCCCGGTCCAGACAGGCGGAAAGCTGCAGAATGGCGGCGGTCTCAAGCCTGCGGTCCGGGCCGGCTTCTTCCGGGACTTCGTCAAACAGAGAACCGGTTTCCTGCGCTTCCGCAGCCCCCAGCTCCACACCCAGGTAACTGCGGGCAAGGATCTCCAGCTTATGGCTGCGTTCGGGGTTAAGCAGGTAATGCATCAGCTCGATATCCATCAGACGGCCCCGGACGGTGATGCCGCGGGCGGCCAGCTGATTGATCTGCGTTTTGAGGTCCGTCCCCGCCTTGACGACCGATGCGTCTTCCAGCAGGGCACGGAACGCTTCGGGAGTCCCTTCGGCAACGCCGGACTCCGTCGCCACGAAAAGGCGCTCCCCCTGCAGATTGACAGCGATTCTGTTGCCTCGGATATCTCTGACGTCCAGCGCCTCCTGGATCAACGTACGGCTGCCGCCCGGGACCTCCGGTGCAGAAGCCGGCGCAGCGGCAGCGGGGATCCGGTCGGAAACGGCCACCTTCTTCAGCAGGCGTTTCAGCGAAGGCATCTCGTAAAGGTCGAAGAGCGCATTGAGCTCCGGTGTTTCGACCGTATCATAGACCAGCTCCTCCGCCGTAACGTCGAGCGGGATGTCCGTCTTGATCGTGACCAGCTGCTTCGACAGGCCGATGTGGTCCTCGGCGGCACGGAACTGTTCCTGCTGACGGGCGGTAAGCTCCCCGAGATGTGCATAGATTCCCTCGACGGAGCCGTATTTCCCCAAGAGTTTGGCAGCTCCGACCGGGCCCACGCCCTGCACCCCCGGAACGTTGTCGGAGGCATCACCGCAAATGGCCAGGATGTCGATCACCTGGTCCGGGGAAGCGATCTTCCACTTCTCGCAAACTTCCTTTTCCCCGAGCATTTCACTTTCCGATCCGCCCTTGCCCGGTTTGACCTGGATGATGTGCGGCTCGACCAACTGTCCGTAATCCTTGTCCGGCGTGACCATATAGACCTCGAAGCCCTCGCGGGCAAAACGTTTCGCGGCAGAGCCGATCACGTCGTCCGCTTCGAAACCGGGCAGCATCAGCACCGGTATATCCAGCGCCAGCACAATTTTCGTCAGCGGCTCCAGCGCCTCGATGACCAGCGCAGGCGTCTCCCCCCGGTTGGCCTTATATTCCGGATACATTTCATTCCGGAAAGTGCCTCCGGGCGGGTCGAAACTGACCGCGATATGCGTCGGACGCTCCCGGTCTATAAGTTCGAGAAGATATTTGGTAAAACCGAACAGGATGGAGGTATCAACCCCCTTTGAATTGACCATCGGCCGCCCCAGGAAGGCGTAATACATCTTGAAGATGAGCGCATGGCCGTCAATCAGGAAAAGTTTCATACCGTAAAGATGAAACTTTTTTTGGAAAGTTTCAAGAGGCGGGCCGTTTATGCATGTTTCAAACCGGATGAACCATATTTTAAATAATTAGATACAAATGCTAAAAAAAGGGAGCAGATGGGAGTTTCAGGCCCCGGCTGCACCAATTGAATTTTAAAGAGGGCACTCATAAACGATGCTGATTTTTTAATGTATGCGTCATTTTTAGAAATAAGTTCAAAATATTTTAAAAACGTATCAAACTATTTTTAGCGGGATGAAAGTCCTTGGCGGGTTTCAAAATCCGGGCTACATTTGAGTAACGAAACGAAACAAGTGCGTAAATATTGTAACCCTATAATTAATCCTTAAACAAAAACGCGCAATGCTTAAAAATCTGATGAGAGTGTCGAGTATCCTGATGATACTCCTCGCTTCGCTCGGAAGCTTCAACGCTTCCGCACAGAACCGCACCATCAGCGGCAAAGTCGTCGACACCGGCGGGCAGCCGGTCATCGGCGCTGCCGTTACGGTCGTTGGCAACACACGTATCGGTGCCGCCACCGATCTCGACGGTGCATTTACGCTGACCGTTCCCGCCGGAGCTACCTGCAACGTCGAGAGCATCGGCTATAAGCCCCAGACCTTCACGGTCACCAGTCAGAGCACCTACAGCATCGTCCTTGAAGAGGACACCGAGATGCTTGAAGAAACCGTGGTCATCGGTTACGGTGTCCAGAAAAAGAGCGACCTGACCGGTGCCGTCGCTTCCGTCCGCTCGGACGATCTCACCAACCGCTCCACGACGGACGCTGCCGCCGCCCTCCAGGGCAAGGCCGCCGGTATCCAGATCATCAATACCTCCGGCGCTCCGGGCGCCGGTTCTGAAATCCGTGTCCGCGGTTATTCATCCAACTCCGGCAACATCGGACCGCTCCTCATCGTAGACGGTTTGAAGGTGGACAACATCCAGTACCTCGATCCTTCCATGATCGAGTCCATGGAGATCCTGAAGGATGCCGCTTCCGCCGCTATCTATGGTGCGCAGGCCGGCAACGGTGTCGTCCTCATCACCACCAAGACCGGCGCCTCGAACAACGGCACCGCACACATCACCTACAACGGCCGCTTCACGCTGCAGTCCATGGGCAAGAAAGCCGACATCTTCGGTGCCAAGGACTATATCGAGTACCAGACCTACATCGGCAATCTCAACCAGGACCTCCTGAATGCCAACGGTTACAATGGCCAGGACACCAACTGGTATGATGCGGCCTTCCAGCCCAGCTGGAGCCAGCAGCACGGCATCACTTTCCAGGGCGGCAACAACAAGGGACATTTCTTCACCTCCCTCAACTATGTCAACAACGACGGTATCGTCGTCGGCAAGAAAGACGTGTACAACCGTCTGACCGCCCAGATCAACGCCGACTACCAGCTCTTCAAGTGGTTCAACGTTTCCACCAACAATTCCATCGAGAAGTGGGACCGCAAATCGGTGTCCGCCGGATACGGCTCCATGCTGAACTCCGTGGTCTCCATCGACCCGTTGACCCCGGCCTACATCTCCGACATCAAGGATACGCCGGGCGGCATGCAGGAGCACTACTATGCCGGCGATCCCATCCCGACGGATCCGACGCACAACAACGACTTCTACGGTACCTCTAAATATGTAGAGGAAGCGACCGGCAACCCGCTCTTCCAGCGTGACAAGTCCGACAGCTCCAGCGGCGGCATCAACATCCGCGGTTCCCTGGCGGCCAACTTCATGCCGCTGCAGGGTCTGACGATCACCTCCCGCTTCGGCTACCGCATCGCCCAGAACAGCAGCCACTCCTACACGGCGCCCTACTGGCTGACCGCCATGGCCCAGTCCTCCAACTATGATATTTCCGCCAACGTCAACACCAGCTACTATTATCAGTGGGAGAACTTCGCCAATTACAACCGTACCTTCGGCAAGCACAACATCGGCGTGATGGCCGGTATGTCCTACATCGAGAGCCACAACGACAATGCGAGCATCTCCTCCAACGGTCCGGACATCCTGAAAGGATACGAACCGAACTTCCGCTACATCGATTACCTGACCTCCGACGCCACCAAGAATGTCGGCAACGCTCCGGGAATGACCGCCCAGCTGTCCTACTTCGGCCGTCTGATGTACTCCTATGACAACCGCTACAGCGTACAGGCCAACTTCCGTGCGGACGCCTACGACTCCTCCAAGCTCTCCACGCAGTCCCGCTGGGGTTACTTCCCCTCCGTTTCCGCCGGATGGACCATCAGCAACGAGCCGTTCTTCCGCGACAATGTAAACCGTGACATCGTTTCCTTCCTGAAACTCCGCGGATCCTGGGGTCTGAACGGTAACGTCAACGTCCTGGGCAACTACAGCTACTCCACCTCCATCGCCCTGAACGGCCAGATGTACCAGTACAATCCCTCCGCCGGTGACGGTCACCCGACCTATGGCTCCATGCCTTCCGGTCTGGCCAACCCCGACCTGAAGTGGGAGACCTCCGAGCAGCTGGACTTCGGTCTCGACGCCCGCTTCCTGCACAACCGCCTCACCCTCGGTGTCGACTGGTACAAGAAGCTGACCAACGACCTGCTCATCTCCATC
>JAILAO010000124.1 GCA_024681565.1 Bacteroidales bacterium | reverse complement strand
GGATGGAGATCATCGATTCCCCGGAGGGTGACGAACTCCGCGCCAAATGCTGGAAGATCACCCACGCTATCCAGGACGGTTTCCGGAAAGAAGGTTTCAACATCGGCGAAGCCCAGGCCTGCGTGACGCCGGTCCATATTTTCGGTGGTGTCGCCCAGGCGACCAAGATGGCCAAGGACCTGCGGGAGAATTACAAGATCTTCTGCTCGGTGGTCATCTATCCGGTTATCCCGAAGGGAATGATCATCTTCCGCATCGTTTCCACCGCCGCCCATACGATGGAGGACGTGGAATACACCCTCAATGCCTTCAAGGAGATCAAGGCGAAACTCGATGCCGGCCTCTATGACGGTGACGACATCGCCGAGATGACCATCAAATAGCATGGCCGGCCGGAAATACCTCATCCGAATCTTCGTGCCCCTGGGCCTCGCGTTCCTTCTCTTGGTTCTGCTGATGCCCAGGAGCGCCAAGTTTGCCTATGACTACCGGAAGGGCCGTCCCTGGAAATACGAGACGCTGTACGCGCAGTTCGATTTCCCGATCTACAAGACGGACGAACAGCTTCGCGAAGAACGGAGCAGGACGTCGACGGAGGTTATTCCGTATTATAAGTTCTCGGACGAGATCACCGGCCGCAATCTCCGCTCTGCGGAGCGCCTGGAACTGGGTAATCTGCGCAGCGCCGTCCTCTCTTCCATGCGCGCCATCTACCAGAAGGGCGTGATCGCGGACGAGGGCAGCCGCCGTCATGTGGAGAATGAGCCGGAAATCATCTATATACAGCGGGACAAGCGTGCCGTCAAATATCCGGTTTCCGAGGTGTACCGTCTGACGGAAGCGCGCGCCCGCCTGTTGTCCGATATCTCCGACGTGTCCGGCGCGAACGTGGATTCGGTTTTCCGTGCAGTCGGCGTGTATGATCTGCTGGTTCCGAACCTGCTCTATGACGAGCAGACGACCGAACTGGTCCATGCCGAGTCCGCCACGGGGATCTCTCCGACGTCAGGCTATGTGTCTTCCGGCCAGCTGATCGTCCAGGAGGGCGAACTCGTGACGGCGGAAGTGGCCCAGATGCTCGATTCCTACAAGCGGGAGTTCGAAGCCAATGTCGGCTATGCCGGGGCTCCGGCGATGATGCTGGTCGGCAATATCCTGATCGCGCTGGCGATCCTGGTCCTGCTGTACCTCTCCATCTTTTTCAATAATCCCCGGATCTTCATGGATGCCCGTTTCCCCTATATTGTAGTGGTATTCCTGCTGAGCGCATTGACGACGCTGCTCCTGATCCGCGTGAACGAACGTCTGCTGCTGTTTGTCCCGTTTACGCTGCCTGCCCTGCTGTTGCAGGCATTCATGCGTAACCGGGTCGTGGTCCCGGTCTATGTCGTGTCATTGCTGCCCCTGCTGATTTTCAGCCATGACGGGGTCGTGCTCTTTGTCATGTTCTTCGTCGCCGGGATGGTGGCCGTGCTGGCCTTCAAGTATTTCAACCGGGGCTGGAAGCAATTCATCACGGCCCTGATCACCTTTGCCGTGCTGGCGGTGGCCTATCTGGGTTTCCGCGCCGCGGAAATGGTGACCGGCAATGTCTGGCGCGTCCTGCTGGACCTGTTCATCGGTTCCATGCTGACGGTGGCTTTCTATCCGGTGATCTATCTGTTCGAACGGATGTTCAATCTGGTGTCCAATTCCCGCCTGATCGAACTTTGCGACGTGTCCAACCCGCTCATCCGCGAACTGGAACAGAAGGCGCCGGGCACGTTCCAGCACTCCCTGCAGGTGATGAATATGGTGAACGCCGTCGCCCGGGCCATCGGGGCCAATGCCGACCTGGTCCGTGCCGGCGCCCTTTACCACGATATCGGCAAGATGAACAATCCACTCTGTTTCATCGAGAACGAGTCGCTGATCTCCAGTGACGGGGCGCCCCGCTACCATGCCGGCATGGCACCCGAACAGAGTGCCCGCGATATCATCCGCCACGTATCGGACGGCGTCGAGATCGCACAGAAGCACCGCTTGCCGGACACCATCGTGGATTTTATCCGCACCCATCACGGTACGACGACGACAGGATATTTCTACGGTCAGTACCTGCGCAACGGCGGAGATCCCGCCCTGGCGGGCGAATTCCGCTATCCCGGCATGAAACCGGTTACCAAGGAACAGATCGTCCTGATGCTGTGCGACAGCGTCGAGGCCGCATCCCGTACCTTGACGGAATATACGCCGGAAGCGTATTCTGCCTTTGTGGAGCGGATCGTGGCCGGTAAGATGGAGGAAGGCCAGTTCGACCATGCCGACATCTCCATCAGCGAACTCGGGACCGTCAAGGAGACACTCAAACAGTATCTTGCACAGATCCACCACGAGCGGGTCGTCTATCCCCAGAGAAATCAGAAAAAATCATAAGATATGAAAGTAACAGAAAAACAAATTGACAAGCTGAACCTCGAGCTGACGCTTGAGGTGGCAGCTGCTGATTATGCAGAAATCGAGCGGAAAAAACTTGCTGAGCGCCGCCGCACGGCTGAATTCAAGGGCTTCCGCAAGGGAATGGTGCCGGCCTCTCTGATCAAGCGGGTCTACGGCGACCAGGCGTTGGTCGAGTCCGTGAACCAGGTGATCGGCCAGGCGCTGGACCAGCACATCAACGAGAAGAAACTCCGTATCCTCGGCGAGCCCCTGGCTTCCGAGAACCAGCCCCAGATCGAGTGGGAAGACGGAAAGGACTTTACCTTCGTCTTCGACCTGGGCCTTTCTCCGGAAGTTTCCGTGGAGGTGGAGAAGGGAGATACCGTCCCTTCCTATTCCGTCACGGTCGCTGCCAAGGACAAGGCTCCGATGATCGAGAACCTCAAGAAGTATTATGAGGAGAAAAAAGAAGAGAAGACCGACGAGGAGATCGAGAAAGAGGTCACCGAACGCCTCAAGAGCCAGTATAAGAATGAGGCCGAGTGGCGTCTGACCCGTGATATCCGGGATTTCTTCATCAAGAAGGCGGACGTGCAGCTTCCTGAGGAGTTCCTGAAGCGCTGGCTGGTCGAGGCCAACAACGGCAAGGTCAGCAAAGAGGATGTCGAGAAGGATTTCCCGGGATTCGCCGAAGATTTCAAGTGGCAGCTGGTGCGCGGCTCCCTGATGCAGAAGTGGGGCTTCCAGGTAGAGGACAAGGACCTGCAGGAGCAGGCTGAAAGTTTCGCCCGCTACCAATATGCGATGTACGGCATCGGAAACGTTCCTGATGAGATGGTCAAGGAGATGGCTGTCAACATGTTGCATGACCAGAAACAGGTCGAGCGCCTCGTTGAGCAGGTGGAGGACCGCAAGGTCCTGGACAAGATCAGGGAGACCATTACGCTCAAGCCGACCAAGATCAGCGCCGCGAAATTCCGCGAGCTATAAATGCGGCATTTTCCATTACAATGATTAAAACAGTTGGACTGTCCGGAACGGTCCGACTGTTTTTTTATTGCTTTAAGCATGGTCTATTGATATTTTTTTCGTACATTTGTTCGATTGTTCGCAAGCTAAGACCGAAAACCAACAATTGTTTATTAACCATAGTTTAACCAAAATTCCTAGCAAGATGAAAAATCATCTCAGAATGGCGCTGGCAGCGCTCCTCCTGCTTATCGGCGGGTCAGTCGCGTTTGCACAGCAGAACATCTCGGGAACGATTGTGGATGCTTCCGGCGTACCGGTAATCGGTGCGAGCGTGATGATCCCCGGCACTACGACGGGCGCAGTCACGGACCTGGACGGCAAATACAGCCTCTCCGTTCCCGCAGGATCCAACCTCAACGTCTCCTGTATCGGCTACGTGGACCAGAGCTTCACGGTAGTCGCAGGCCGTAGCGTCTATGACTTTGTCCTCCAGGAGGATGCAGAGATGCTCGAGGAGACCGTGGTCATCGGTTACGGTACCGTCAAGGTGCGTGACCTGACCGGCTCTGTCGCAGCGGTCGGCGAGAAAGACCTCGCCCAGCCGGTTGCGAATGTCGGTGAAGCCCTCCAGGGCAAGATGGCCGGTGTGGTCGTTTCCCTGAACGATGGTACTCCGGGTGCCGAGCCGCAGATCCGTGTGCGTGGTGCCAAGTCCATCACCCAGACCAACAACCCGCTCTACATCGTGGACGGTTTCCCGGTAAGTTCCCTGGCGAACGTACCTTCGGACCAGATCAAGAGCATCAACGTCCTCAAGGATGCTGCTGCGACGGCGATCTACGGTAGCCGCGGTGCCTCCGGTGTCGTCATCGTGACGACCAAGAGCGCATACGAGGGCCAGACCCAGGTGAGCTACAACGGCTTCATCCAGATCAAGGATTCCTCGATGAACGTCCGCGACGTCATGGATACCTATGATTATTTGAAGTTCACCATCGGCTACGGCTGGGACTACAACAAGTCCATGGGCGACCAGATTGCGAAGTACTTCGGCATCGGCGCCGCCAACGGTGACAAGTATTCTGCCTATGCCAACGTGAAGACGCACAACTGGCAGAGCGACCTGTACAAGACCGCGATCACCCACAGCCACAACCTCACGATCAGCAACGGTACCAAGAAGAACCGCACGATCTTCTCGCTCAACTTCCTGAACGACGACGGTACGGTCATCAACTCCTGGTACAAGCGCGCCAACGCTTCCCTGAAGACCGTTGAGAACCTGACTGACAACTTCAACATCGAACTCAATGTCTCCTACGCCTACTCCGACAGCCGCTCCAACCCGCGTCTGGCAGAGTCCTTCCGCTACAAGCCGATCCTGAACCCGCTGGGTGACGAGTCTTCCTTCGGCGGTTTCGGCGCCGGTCTCGATTCCTACATCAGCGATTCCGCCAACCCGGTCGAGCAGACCTGGGCACAGCAGAATACCAACTACAACCATACGTTCCGTGCTATCGGCGCCGCCAACTGGACCCCGGTCAAGGGCCTGAAGCTGCGTTCCGAGATCGGTCTCGGCAAGACCTTCTCCAAGAATGAGGGTTATACCGAGGGCTTCGGCAACATGACCAACAGCGCCAGCCTGCAGCGCAGCGAGAGCGGCAATCTTCACTGGACCAACACGATCTCCTACGAGCTTCCGCTCAACACCGAGCTCCACCGTGCGGACATCATGGTCGGCCAGGAATACATTGCTTCCTCCTCCGAGTGGATGCAGTACAGCGCCCAGGTCTTCCCGAGCCACTTCGACCGCGCCCGTACGCTGGCCATGCTCAGCCAGGGCACGACCAACAATGCCTTCACGCAGGAAGTGGGTGTCCCGGGACGTTCCCTGTCCTTCTTCACCCGTGCCAATTACGGTCTCTACGACCGCTACCTGTTCACGGTCACGTTCCGTGCTGATGGTTCTTCCCGCTTCGCCCCGAACAACCGCTGGGGTTACTTCCCGGCCGCTGCCTTCGCATGGCGCGCCATCGACGAGCCCTGGATGGCCGGTACGCACGATTGGCTGTCCAACCTCAAGTTCCGTCTCTCCTACGGTGTGACCGGTTCCGATGCCATCAACGCCAACCTCTGGCGTGAGACCTGGGCCCTGGGCACCAGCGCTTCCAGCTACACCATCTCTTCCGACCGGAGCGACACCAACAGCGGTTATGGCTACAGCTACGCTCCCGGTTCCATGATGCAGAACCCTGACCTGAAGTGGGAATCCACCATTACCCGCAACCTCGGTGTGGACTTCGGCTTCTGGGATGACCGTCTCTACGGTACCGTCGAAGGTTACTGGTCCACCACCAAGGACCTGCTGATGCCGGTCTCCGTCAACGCCGCTACCGGATACTCCTATCAGTATCAGAACATGGGTATCGTTGCGAACCGCGGTCTCGAGGTCTCCATCGGCGGCGACATCGTCCGCACGGGTGACTTCACCCTGAGCGCCAACCTCATCTACAACTACAATGTCAACAAGATCGAGCAGCTCTCCGACTCCGTGACCTCCAACACCTATGGCCAGTGGGTCAACTCCGAGCACCGTCCGAGCATCGGTGAGTACTTCCTGAAGGAAGGCTACGCCATCGGTTCCATCGTGGGTTATGCTTACGAGGGCTGGTACACGGTCGATGACTTCGATTATGCAAACGGTACCTACACCCTGAAGGACGGTATTCCCGACTGGGCTGAGGACTCCTACTTCAACAGCTTCTCCCTGGCATCCGGTCAGAAGGCTTTCCCGGGCGCAGCCAAGGTCAAGGACCAGGACGGCAACGGCACCATCACCACCGCTGATACCTATATCATCGGTGAGATGACCCCGCGCAGCACCGGTTCCTTCAACCTCAGCGGCCGCTGGAAGAACCTCGATTTCTCCGCCAACTTCAACTACGTGATCGGTGGTCACATCCTCAACTACTGGGGTCTGTCCTCCCTCTACGGAGCCAAGGATAACATGTTCGGCGGCAACCGCCTCGCTTTCGTCAAGGACGCTTACAGCCCTTATCGCTGGAACAACGGCGAACTGGAGTTCGTCTCCGACCCGACCGAACTGACCAAGATGAACGCCAACGCGACGATGCATTCCCCGACCTCCATGGTCGGTATGCTCTTCGACCGCTGGATCGAGGATGCCTCCTACCTCCGTCTGAAGAACCTCACCGTCGGCTACACCCTGCCGAGAGAATGGGCCAAGAAGATCGGCATGAGCAACCTGCGCGCCTATGTCACGGCGACCAACCTGCTCACGCTCACCAAGTACACGGGTCTTGATCCTGAGGTCAACACCAACCGCAGCGGTAGCTACGGCTTCCCGACTCCGGGTGTGGACCGCAGCGCCTACCCGATTGCCAAGACCTTCACCTTCGGTCTGAACATCACCCTGTAATCTGACTGGACACTGTAAAGCAAATGAAAATGAAAAAGATCGCTAAATATCTGTTGATCGCCCTTTGCGGAGCGTCTGTCTGGTCCTGCGACCTGGCGACCACTTCCCCCTCCGTGGTGGACGGCGAGTTCGTGTTCGGCGGTATCGAGACGGGCCGTACGGCCATCCTTGCTGCCTACAACCAGCTCATCAACGACTATAACAACGGCTACGTCCCGAACTTCACCAACATCGGTTCGGACGTGGAGCGCTGCTCCGTGGGTAACATCACCGACCTGGTCGGCGGTGCCCAGCTCTATCTCGAGCCTTATGACGAGGCCCGTTTCAACATCAACTTCCAGAAAGGTAACTGGAACCGTTTCTACTCGATCATCTTCAAGTGCAACTCGATCATCGAGAACATCGAGTCCAATTCCGACATCGAAAACATCATTGCGACGGCCCCGAACGATCTGTCCGACCTGCTCGGCCAGGCCTATTGCCTGCGCGCCTCCGTCTATTATGATATGACGATGTACTACGGCGACGTGATCTACATCAAGGCCGCCCGTGAGGAGAGTACGGAGCTCCGCTCCCGTTTCGCCATCCTCGAGGACGAACTCGAGCACCTGATCGAGGTGGAGCCGCTGATGTACCAGATCGGTTCCAACGGTCACCTCTCCGACCAGATGACCCGCAACTTCTGCGAGGGCCTGATCGGCCGTATCTGCTTCGCTCTGGCCGGTTACCAGACCCGTCGTACGGACCTGGGTGCCGACTTCTATGTGGACAATGATGGCCAGGTCCTCAGCTTCGAGGACTGGGGTACCGACTCCGAGAAGGGCGCCGCTTATGGTCGTCGTTCCGATTGGAAGAACTTCTATTCCATCGCGCTGCCGTACCTGAAGCGCGCCGTCGAGGATCCGGGTGAGGCCATCCTGACCACCGTGGACCCGCGCAGCGAGAGCAACCGTACCTATGGCAACCCGTTCCAGTATTACTTCCAGCAGGTCAATGAGGAGTACAAGGCTCCCGAGACCATCTATGAGGTCACGATGAAGGAAGTGGGCGGCGGCAGCCGTATCGCCTACAACTTCGGCCGTGGATCCAACGGCGCCAGCCCGGGTCTCCCCCCGAAGGCCAACGCCCAGATCTGCACCTTCCCGGAGGTTTACTACGGCGAATTCGATCCTCAGGATATGCGTCGTGATGTCTCCATGTCCGTCACCGGTTCCTCCGGCGCCGGCGTCGAGGTGCTCTACAACTTCAACCTGACCAACCGTCTGACCCTCGGTGTCGGCCTGAACAAGTACGACCCGAACCGTGTCGCGACTCCGGATCTGCGCCAGCTCAACAGCGGTGTCAGCTATATCCACATGCGTCAGGCCGACATCATCCTGATGCTTGCCGAGGCCTATGCCCAGACGGGTGACGAGGCCAATGCCAAGATCCAGCTCAAGAAGGTCCATGACCGTGCATTCCCGGATGCGATCCAGGATGCCAAGTTCAATGAACTTCTCGCCAGCCAGCCGACCCTCGTGGATGCCATCCTCAAAGAGCGTCAGCTCGAGTTCCAGGGTGAGAACCTGCGTCGTTGGGATCTCGTCCGTTCCGGCAAGCTCCCTGAGGTTGCTTACGAGTTCCGCAAGAAACTGGTTGACCATATGGCTGAGATGAAGAGCGCCGGCTATGCCACGTTCGAGAACGGCAACGAGTTCCCGGCTTATGTCTGGACCAAGCTTGTCGATGCCAAGAAGGTTTACGGCTATCGTCTGACCATGCAGACTCCTGAAGGCAAGGAGGATGATCCTGTGCTGTATCCGGGTTGGCGTGGCCAGCATGACGATTGGCAGAAGGCCAAGGATTACCAGGAGCAGTCCCGCGGCAACACCGTGAAGGCTGTCCCTTGCGAGGATTACACCAACCTCGCCATCAAGGGTCTGTTCAAGCACATCGAGCCCGGTTCCGCTGAGGCTGCCGCCCTCGAGGCCGATGGTTACAAGCAGACCGACTGGGGCGTGCTGATGTACACCAAGGGAGGTAAGGAAGATGCCAACCAGGAGGCTGAGTGGAGCACCAAGTTCCTCGGTGGTTACACCGATGCCGACTATGCTGCCAAGAAAGCCCCGATCTACCTCATTCCGATGGAGACCACCGTCTGTGTGACCACCGGTCTGAAGAACGGCTACGGCTTCCAGAACCCCAGCTAATCGATTCCTGTTCTATAAAAAGACCGCTTCCCGACCGGAAGCGGTCTTTTTGTATCTTCTTTTTTGCTACCTTTGCAAATATGGAAAATCCGGTTCTGAATGACCTTTGGAAGTCCTTGAGGGAGAAACTCAGGGAGTCATTGATTTCGGTGATGCCGATCAGTGTGCTGGTGTTGTTGCTTTCTTTGACCCCCTGGGTGAATATACCCAAGACAGAACTGGCCGTCTTTGTCGGGGCGGCGCTCCTGCTGGTCGTCGGGATCAGTCTTTTCAATCTGGGCGCCGATATGGCGATGACCCCGATGGGACAATATATCGGAGAAGGTCTGACCAAGTCGAGAAAGCTGGGCATCCTGCTGTCCGTCAGCATGTTGATGGGTGTGTTGATCACGATAGCCGAGCCGGATCTTTCTGTCCTTGCCGAGCAGGTCCATGCGGTCATGAACGGTACGATGCTCATCGTTACCGTCGGTGTCGGTGTGGGGCTCTTCCTGTTGCTCGGCGTCCTCAAGATCGTTTTCCACGCGGACCTGACCAGCATCCTGCTGTTTTTCTATATGATCCTCTTCTGTCTGGCGGCCTTGCTGCTGGAGACGGGCAAGGGTGCATTCCTGCCGCTTTCCTTCGACTCCGGCGGCGTGACGACCGGCCCAATCACCGTGCCGTTCATCATGGCGCTCGGTGTCGGTATCGCCTTGACCGTAGGCGGCCGCAATGCCAGCGAGAACAGTTTCGGCCTCATCGCCCTCTGCTCGGTCGGCCCCATCGTGGCTGTTCTGCTTCTGTCGATGACGGCCAAGGGGGACATGGCCTACGACATCCCGAATTATTCGATGTCCCATATCCTGGACGGAGGTTTCTGGGAGGTCGCTGCCGAAAAGATGGTGGATGTCGGTAAGTCCCTGGCCCTGATAGTCATATTCTTCTTTGTGCTTCAGGCTCTCATCCTGAAGCTCCCCACGACCAAGATCATTCAGATCCTGGTCGGGATCGTCCACACCTTTATCGGTCTTGTCCTGTTCCTGGCTGCCGTCGAGATGGCTTTCATGCCGATCGGTTTCAAGATCGGCACCCAGATGGCCGCCTACAATCCCGCCCTGCTGATCGGTCTCGCATTCATCATCGGCATGGTGGTGGTGCTGGCCGAACCCGCCGTTCATGTCCTCAACAATCAAGTCGAGGAGATCACGGGCGGCGAGGTGTCCAAGACCCAGATGATGGTGGCCCTGTCCGTGGGTGTCGGTGTGTC
>JAILAO010000120.1 GCA_024681565.1 Bacteroidales bacterium | reverse complement strand
CCTCGTTCAGTGACCAGTCCGGGTCCTGGGTCTCTGTGTAGAAATCCCAGGTGGCATAACCATCTCCTTCGTAATCCTTGGAATAGTCTTCCCGCAATTGCCGGAGCAAGTTGTCCGTACAAAAACCCTCCAGGGCTTCAGGCTTCAAAAACGTGCCGTCAATATAATTGTCGATGAGGAAATCCATGATGCGTTCGTCGTCTTCGGCGGAGTTGTCGTGGGCGGGAACGCGGGCCAGGTCGTTGGCGGCGGAGTCATCCACGGCTTCTGTCTGCGGTTCTGCATTGTTGTCCCGCTTACCACTGTTTTTGCAGGAAGACAGCACGACGGCGGCGCAGGCAAGGATGGAAAGGATAAGGACTGTCCTTTTCATAATAAGTATAAGTAACTGATTGTTCTGATGATTATTTCAACTCTTTGAGCGCCGTCTCGATCTGGCGGGAAAGGGTCTGCCAGTGAGCCTGCGTGGCCGTGTCGGAGGACTTGGCCTTGGCGGCCCGTTTCTGGATGTCCAGCAGCTGGCCGACGATCAGGTTGCGGCCGTCGTAGCTCGCGGCGGCGTCGGCGCTGATGGCACTGATGGCCGCGCTGACGAAGCGGCGCTGGAGGTAACGGCGGTAACTGTCCACCTTGCCGCCCTTGCCGAGCTCGGAGAAGACCATGCCCGTGAGATCGGAAAGGTACTCTTCGGGGCTGTAGTTGGAGGCGTCGTATTCAGCGAAATGGGCCAGCCGCGAGAGCTTCATGATGCTGAGCAGGTTGTTGGGGCTCACCACGTTGTTGACCAGCGTGTAGAGGTAGTTGTCGGGGGCGTCGGTGATGTCCCAGATGTAGGGGACTTCCACCAGCCAGGACGGCTTTTGGAAGAGGTTCTCGTCCAGCCAGTTCAGCGCCGCCTTCTGGCGGGCCTTGGGGACGGCGGTGTATTTGGTGATGTCCGGCTGCTCGATGCTGTGGTTGGTCAGGAAACGGCCGCCGATGTTGGCGGAGACATGGCCGAGGTAGCGGTTGTACTGCCCGATGAGGGCTTCGTACATCCGGGCCACGTGGACGTACATATCCGCCTCTTCGGCGTTCCACGCCGGAATTTCCGTGATGGTGCGCTTGAGGTTGAGGATGCCGTAGTTGCTGGCGGCCACGGCATCGTCGCCGAGATCCTCGGTCAGGGCGCGGGGATCGCCGTCACGGCCTTCGCCGCCGAACCACAGGCGCGGGTTGGCTTCGAGGCGCTCGATGATGACCTTGTTCCAATAGAGGTGGTCCTCCTTGGCGCTCTTGAGGTAGGTCGGTTTGTAACCGAATTCGATGGCCCATTTGTCATAGTCGCCGATGCGCGGGTAGAGACCGGTCTTGCCGATGCCGTCCTCCGGCTGGGCTACGTAGTTGAAGCGGGCGTAATCCATGATGCTGACGGTGTGGCCGTTGGCCTCGACCCAGGCCTTGTCGCGGAGTTTCTCTACCGGCGTCTGGCTGCTGGCGCCCATGTTGTGGCGCAGGCCGAGGGTGTGGCCGACCTCGTGGGAGGAAACGAAGCGGATCAGGTCGCCCATCAGTTCTTCGTCATACTTGATCTTGCGGGCACGCGGATCTACGGCGCCGGCCTGGATCTGGTACCAGTCGTGGACCAGGGTCATCACGTTGTGATACCAGCCCACATGGCTCTCGATGATCTCGCCGGAACGGGGATCGTGTACGTTGGGACCATAGGCGTTGGCGATCGGGGAGGCCAGGTAGCGGATCACGCAGAAACGGGCATCCTCGAGGCTCATGTCCGGGTTGTCCTCGGGCCATTCTTCGGCGTGGATGGCGTTCTTCCAGCCCGCCTGCTCGAAGGCGACGTTCCAGTCGTTGACACCGGCGATCAGGTACTTGCGCCACTGTTTCGGCGTAGCCGGATCGATGTAGTACACGATCGGCTTGAGGGGTTCGACGAGCTCGCCGCGTTTCTGGCGCTCGACATCCTCGGGACGCGCCTCAAGGCGGTAGCGGGCGATGAAACGGATGCTTTCGACGCCCTGCTGGTCGTCGGAGAATTCGCTGTAGCCGCCGGCAAAGTAGCCCACGCGGGAGTCGAACCAGCGCTGCTGCATCGGTTCCTTGGGCAGCAGGACGATGGAGGTGTTGAGCACGACGGTCACGGTGCCGGCTTCACGTCCGGCAGGCAGAGAGGTGGAGGCGGTACGTCCGCCGCCCATCGCGCCGGCGCCCGGGGCCGGGGCGTTATAGGTATAGGTCTTGGTGACCGTTACTTCGGTGTTGATCGGGTAGGTGCGGATGCTGTTGATGAAGGACGCGTCGCCCTTGAGGCCGCCCAGGTTGTACTGGCGCTTGGTGCGGCTGTCCAGCGAGAAGATCTGGGTATCCCCCTCGAAGAGAGAATTGACCTTGATGCGGGTGGTGCCTTCGCTTGCGCCTTTCTCGGGCTTGAAGGAGGCGACGATCGGGTTCTCGGAACTGACCCGGACGGCCTTGCTGATCTCCTGGTCGTCGTCGATGGACTTGATGTTGACCACGTCGACACGGAGAAGCAGGTTGTCGTTGGACGCCTTCTCCCAATAGAGCATCACTTCGTTGACTTCCTCGCCGCCGTACGTACCGGCGCCGGCGGTCATGCTGTTGTATCGGGTGACGGCGAGCATCCTGCGGCCGAGCAGACTGTCGGGCACTTCAAAGTACCAGTCTTTTTCGTTCTGGCCGACAGCGTGCAGGCCGGCGGCGAGCTTGAGCTCGACCGGCTTTTCGGTTTTTTCCTTGTCGGAGGGGGAGTCTTTGGGGGCAGACGCGGGTTTGCGGCCCTGGGCGCCGGCCGTCAGCGTGGCGGCCAGCAGGATGGCCGCGACAATTGTGAATCTTTTGGACATAACCTGGATGATAATGGTAGGGATTACAAGATACGCATTTTTCCCGGTTTACGTCATTTTATTGCAATATTCGACCATCGTGCGGGAAGGCGCTTGTGCGTCCGGCTTTCTCTGTCTAACTTGCAGTAGAAATCCTCTTTTGTATGAAAAAATATTTCTTGTTCCTCTGCGCGCTGGCGCTGGCCGCCTGCACGGCCACGGCGCCGCAGAGCCCCGTCCTCACCGTCGAGGGCGGGCTGGTCCAGGGTGTTCCGGCAGACCTGCCGGGCGTGACCGTTTTCCGCGGCATCCCCTATGCCGCGCCGCCGGTCGGAGAGAACCGATGGCGCGCCCCGCAGCCCGTCATCCCCTGGGAAGGGGTGCGCGTCTGCGACAAATTCGGCCATCCGGCCTTCCAGGCGGCCCACTACCCCGGCGGCTATACCACCGAATGGGGCTATGGCGACGAAGCGCCGTACAGTGAGGACTGTCTCTACCTGAATGTATGGACCAAGGCGCCCGGACAGACGGACAGGAAGCTGCCGGTCGCGGTGTGGATCTTCGGCGGCGGCCTGCGCGAAGGCTGGGGCTCCGAGCCGGAATTCGACGGCCAGGAGTGGGCCGGCAAGGATGTCGTGCTGGTGTCCTTCAATTACCGTGTGGGGCCGTTCGGTTTCTTCGCCCATCCCGCCCTCTCCGCCGAGGACCCCGAACATGCCACGGGCAACTGGGGGACGCTTGACCAGATCGCCGTGCTGAAGTGGGTCCAGAAGAACATCAGCCAGTTCGGCGGGGATCCCGACAACGTGATGATCTTCGGCCAGAGCGCCGGGTCGCGCAGCGTGAAGTTCCTGAGCGCCTCGCCGCTCACCAAAGGTCTGTTCAACAAAGCCGTCATCATGAGCGGCAGCGGTCTGGTGGATCCGTCGAAACCGGCGCAGCCGATGTTCCCGGGCGGTCCGGTGATGCCGGTCCAGAAAATGACGACGCTCGCCGAGGCGGAAGCCTCCATCCAGGCCGTGACGGACTGGGCCAACCTCAAGGACCTCTCCGCCCTGCGCCGTGCCTCGACCGAGACCATTTTCGCCCTCGGCACGATCTATACCAACGTGACCGGCCGGCGCAGCGTCCTTTCCGCGATGCCCATCGCCCCGTATATCGACGGTTATGTGCTCAAGGAGTCTTTCGACGAGGCCTGCCTCGACGGCACGCTGGCGAACATCCCCTATATGATCGGCTATACGCTCAATGATTCGGGCAACATGGGCGACCAGATCCGCGCGTTCTGCCTCAACCGCGAGGAAAAAGGCGGCGTCGCCTATGCTTACCAGTTTGCGCGGCCGCTGCCGACGGACGGACGTCCGAACGTGCTGCAGGGCGCCTTCCACTCCTCCGACCTGTGGTATGTGTTCAAGTCGCTGAAGCATTGCTGGCGGCCCTGGACACAGGGTGACTGGGACCTCTCCGAGCGGATGCTGACCGCGTGGTCCGATTTCGCCAAGTACGGCGACCCGAACGGTCCCGAGGGAGGTGCGTGGACGCCTTACACGGCCGCAAAGCCGGAGTTTATGGTGTGGAAGCTGGACGATGCCGAGGCGGAGGCCTCTGCGATGGGCGAACCGCTCGCCGCGCCGCGTCCCGCCTTTCCCAGACCTTAGACCGGCGAAGCGCGAACAATTCAGCCTTTCCGGCGGACACCCCGGACGGCTTCCGCTTCGAGGGGGTCGTCCGGCCAGGCGTGTCTGGGGTAGCGCCGGCGCAGTTCTTTGCGTACCTCGAAATAGGTCCCGGACCAGAAGCTCCGCAGGTCGGAAGTGAGCTGGACGGGCTTGTAGCCGGGCGAGAGCAGTTCCATCAGGACGGGGCGCCGGCCGTCGTCCACCCGCGGGGTGTCGAGCAGGCCGAAGCATTCCTGCAGCCGCACGCGGAGAACGGGGGCGTCGGCACCCTGCCGGTATTCGACACGGATGCGGCTGCCCGTCGGTACGGCGATATGCGTAGGGGCAAGCCGGTCCACGGCCTGCTGCTGGGCGTAGTCCAGCAGGGTCCAGAGGGCCGTGCAGAGATCGATCTTCTTGAGTTCCGCGACGGTCGTGGCCCGTCCGACAAAAGGCGGAAGCCAGCCCGGCGCCGTCTGCAGGACAGCCTCTGTCGAGAGGTCGGGCAAGTTCAGTTCAGGGTGCCAGGCGGCCACGGCGGCGACGCGCCGCTGGAGGTTTCCGACTTCGTCGGAGAAATCCAGCATCGCCGTCCCTTCTTTCTGCGCCGCTTCGCAGATGGCCTGCGTCCGGAGTTCCCGGATGCCTTCCTCCGACAGGGGGCGGGCGTCCACCAGCAGGCCGCCGATGCGGCGCTCGCGCCGGGCCAGGGCCGCGCCGGCTTTGCTGTCCCAGACGACGCGGTCGCGGGTGCGGATCAGTTCCGGCAGGTCCTCCGGGTCCACCGGCGCGGCCAGGAAGATGCGACCTACCCCGCCCGGACGGACTCCGACGCTCGCGACGGCGAGCCATTCGCAGGCAGAGAGGGCGTCGCCGGGATCGACGGCGGCCAGTTCGCCCGTCGCGAGCT
>JAILAO010000076.1 GCA_024681565.1 Bacteroidales bacterium | reverse complement strand
ACGATTACGATCGATTCCCTGATGGACAAGGAAGGCTTCGAGGCTGTTTTCATCGGTACGGGCGCCGGTCTGCCCCGCTTCATGAACATCCCCGGGGAGAACCTTTGCGGGGTCTTCTCCGCCAATGAGTTCCTCACCCGCAACAACCTGATGAAGGCCTGGCGGGAGGACTACCTGACTCCGATCCATGCCGGAAAGAAGGTCTGCGTCGTGGGTGGCGGCAATGTCGCCATGGACGCGGCCCGTACGGCCCTGCGCCTCGGTGCGGAAGTGCATATCGTCTATCGCCGTACGGAGGCCGAGCTTCCGGCCCGTCGCGAGGAGGTGCACCATGCCATGGAGGAGGGCATCATCTTCGACCTGCTGACCAACCCTGTGGAAGTGATCGGCGACGAGAAGGGCTGGGTCAAAGCCCTGAAGTGCATCCGGATGGAGCTGGGCGAGCCCGACGAGAGCGGCCGCCGCAGCCCCGTACCCATCCCCGGTTCGGAGTTCGAGATTCCCACGGAGACGGTGATCATGGCCCTGGGTACTTCTCCCAACCCGTTGATTTCCAAGACCACAAAGGGTCTGGAAACGACGCGCCGCGGCTGTCTGGTCGCCGGGGAGGATGGGGCGACGACGCGTCCGGGCGTCTTTGCGGGCGGTGACGCCGTCACGGGTGCCGCGACGGTAATCCTCGCGATGGGAGCCGGCCGTACGGCTGCCAAGTCCATCGATGCTTACCTGAAAGGATAACCTATTCTGACCACATAATGGAATTGCAAAGCCTCTTGGCTCCTCTCAGGACTTGGAAGTTCTGGAAGGAGCTGTTGATTATGACCGTCGGCATGTTCATCGCCGCAGCTGCGGTGTACTATTTCCTCGTGCCGAGCAAACTGGTCGTCGGCAGTATCTCGGGTCTGTCGATTGTCATCAGCGGTATCTTTGAAAATGCAGGGATCCCGATCAAGGTCTCGACGGTGGTGCTCGTCATCAATGCCATCCTGCTGGTGCTGGCCTATTTCCTCATCGGCAAGGAGTTCGGCGTCAAGACCTGTTACACGGCCCTGATCCTCGGTCCGATGATGGATCTCTGGGAAAAGATCTGCCCCAACGAACAGCTGATCGCTCCGGGTGCGACCTCCGTGATGGGCGACCTTTGGTTTGACCTGGTCTGTTTCGTGCTGATCCTCAGCATGTCCCAGGCCATCATGTTCCGGATCAACGCCTCTACGGGCGGCCTGGACATCATCGCCAAGATCGTCAACAAATACCTGCATTTCGACATCGGCCTGTCGGTGACGGTCGCCGGAGTGGTCATCTGCTGTACGGCGTTCCTCATCAATCCGTTCCGCCTGGTGATCATCGGTCTGATCGGTACCTGGATCAACGGCCTGATCGTGGACTATTTCACGATGAGTCTCAACAAACGCAAGCGCGTCTGCATCATCTCGGACGAGCACGAGCGTATCCGCAAATACATTGTGGAGAATATCGTCCGCGGCTGCAGCCTCTATGAAGTCACGGGCGGTTATTCGGGAGAGACCCGCAAGGAGATCCAGAGCCTGCTGACCCAGGACGAATTCGCCGCACTGATGAAGTTTATCCGCGACAACAAGATCCCGGCCTTTATCACGGCGGGCAATGTCAGCGAAGTGTACGGCCTTTGGAGCGAACACAAAAAGCTCAAGAAATAATTCCGCTTTTTCCGTCGATTATTCCCCGGGGGTTTCCCTCGGGGAATAGCCGTATTGGCGCCGGTAGGCCCGGGAAAAGAAGGCCGGGTCCCGGAATCCGGATTCCAGCATGGCGTCCGCCACGCGGCAGCCGCCTGCGGACAGCAGACGGTGCGCCTGTTCGAGCCGGCGGTGGAGGACCCATTTCTCCGGGGTCAGCTCGCTCACTCTCTTGAAATCCCGCTTGAACGCCGACAGGCTGCGTCCCGTATAGCGCGCCAGTTCCGGTACGGACAGGTCGTAAAGGTAATTCTCCTCCATGAAGCCCAGCAGGTCGATCTTCCAGGGCTGTGCGAAATCGAAAAGCGAAGCATAGAAGTCCCGGTCCGCCGCCAGTACGCAGCGGAGCCCCTCCAGCCGTTTCATCCAGGCGACTTCTTCGGGCAGGGCGTCTGCCGAGTCGAGGTAGGGCGTCAGTGAGAGGAAAAGGCTCTCGAGTTCCGGCCCTGCCGGTATTTTCAGGACCGCTTCCTGTTTGCGGCGGGCATCCTTGGGCAGCTCCTCGCGGGACAGTCCCCGGTAATAGGCGTGCAGGAATTTCCGGCAGAAGAACAGGGCGATCGACCGGAAAGGTGCACCGCTCTCCGGCGCCCACGCATCCAGCAGGAGGCGGTGGTCCTTGCGCAGGAAAACGCAATCCCCGGCCGAAACCGGCGTGCGGCGGTCGTCGCAGACCACTTCGGCCCGCCCGGAGCGGATATACAGGAGGGTGTGTTCCTTGAAACGTTGCGGCCCGCGGACATCTTCCCGGTCCACCCGGGAAAATACCACGCCGGAGTAGTTGATGCGGCTGAAAGCTTCCATGACGCAAAGATAAGGAATATTTGGACTTTCCAGTCAAATAATCTGGACTTTTCAGTCAAATCCTTCCGAAGGGAAAGATGCATCTTTGCATCCGCAAAACATGTAACCGATGAAAAGAATCCTTTTGACGCTTGCGGTCCTTCCGGCCGCGCTTCTGGCCCTGGCCGCCGAGCCGGAGCAGGAGACCGTAGATACCTTGCGCAGCGCCGTCGTGACCGGCACCCGCGTTGCGATGGAGCGCGACCGCCTGCCCGCGCCGGTTTCCGTGATTTCCCGCGAGACCATCGAACGCAGCGACGAGAGTTCGCTGATGCCTTCGCTTATGGAGCAGGTCCCCGGCCTGTTCGTGACTTCGCGCGGGGTGACGGGCTACGGCGTGTCCGCCGGCGCTGCCGGCGCCATTTCCCTGCGCGGTTTCAGCGCAGCCAGCGGCCGCACCCTGATCCTGATCGACGGGCATCCGCAATACCAGTCCATTTACGGCCATGCCGTAGCCGATGAATACCTGGCCGACCTGGCGGAACGGGTGGAGGTCACCCGGGGCGCTGCCTCTGTCCTGTACGGCTCCAACGCGATGGGCGGTGCGATCAACATCATCACGCGCCGTCCGGAATTCCTGGGCAACCGCGTCTCCGTCAAACTGATGGGCGGTTCCTACGGGACCTGGCGCGCTTCTGCGACCGAACAATATTCCAGCGGCCGCTTCTCGCTGACCGCCAACGTTGCCCACGACCGCACGGCGGGCCACCGTGACAATTCCGCCTACCGTTCCACGAGCGCAATGCTGAAGGCTTCCTATGACCTTTCGGCGGCGTGGCGCCTGAGCGGCGACGTGAATGTGGTCAAGGCCTTCTCCCAGAACCCCGGCACGGTCGAAAAACCGATGTTCGAGGGCACGGCCGATATCACGCGCATGATGTCCTGGATCTCCCTGGAGAACCACTACGACCGCACCGACGGCGGCATCAACCTTTACTATAACTTCGGCAAGCATGACATCAACGACGGTTATGCCGCAGGCGGCAAGCCGCAGCCCTATCTCTTCCACAGTACGGACTATCAGGGAGGTTTCAACATCTTCCAGGCACTGCGTCCCTGGGAAGGCGGCACCTTGACCGGCGGCGTCGATCTCAAACTGTACGGCGGCAACGCCTACCGCAATCCGACCACGGAGATCTATGCCGACCACAAGCATCTCCACGAAGAGGCACTCTATCTGCTCGCCCAGCAGCTGCTCGGACGTTTCACCTTCGATGCCGGACTCCGGATGGAGCACCACAGTCTCTATGGCGTGGAATGGATCCCGCAGGCGGGCGTCAGCTTCCTGGCCGGCCCCAACACCAGCCTCAAGCTGTCCGCCTCCAAAGGTTTCCGCACCCCGAACCTCCGTGAACTCTACATGTATGCCGTCGCCAACGCCGAGCTCAAGCCGGAGCGTGCGTGGAGCTATGACTTCACCGTGGCCCAGCACTGGCTGGACGGACGGCTCAACGCCGAACTGAGCCTCTTCTATACCAAGGGGTCCAACATCATCGAGGTGACGGTCGTGGACGGCAAGCGGGCCAACCGCAATGTCGGGGAATTTGCCAACAAGGGCGTCGAGTTCAGCGCCGACTGGCAGGCCACGCCGGAACTGAAGTTCAACGCGAACTACAGCTACCTGCACATGGATAAGGTCTACACCGGTGCGCCGGTCCACAAGATCTATTTTTCCGGGACCTGGACCCGCGGCCGCTTCTCCGCCAATCTCGGTGCGATGGGGATCCGGGACCTGTATCTCTCGACCGGAGACAATGCCGTGAAGAGCAGCTATGTGGACCTGAAGGCCCGCCTTTCTTTCCAGGCGACGGACTGGCTGAGCGTTTTCGCGCGCGGGGAGAACCTGCTGAACCGCAAATACCAGACGATGCTCGGTTTCCCTGAGCCCGGTATCACCGTTCTCGGCGGTGTGGCCATCCGTCTGTAGTCCGCTGTTTTTTGCGGATTTTATCAAATAATCATTATCTTTGCACTCCGCTTCCGGGTTTCCGGGGCGGAGTGCAGGTATGTGTCGGTCCCGTAGCTCAGTTGGATAGAGCAACAGCCTTCTAAGCTGTGGGTCGCGCGTTCGAGTCGCGCCGGGATCACCAAAAAGGGATCGTCAACAAGACGATCCCTTTTTGTTTGCAGGATTATACCAGCGTGATGCCGCCTTCCCGGCATTGCCGTATCATCTCTTCGGGCCAGATGCTGCTCTGGATTTCCCCGATATGGGCTTTTCTCAGCAGGAACATGCAGAGACGGGACTGTCCGATACCGCCGCCGATGGTGCAGGGGAGTTCTCCGTTCAGCAGGCTCCGGTGGAAAGGAAGGCTCTCTTTCCAGGTCTCTCCTTTGATCTCCAACTGGCGGCGAAGCGCCGTTTCATCCACGCGGATGCCCATGCTGGACAGCTCGAAGGGGCGCTGGAGGATGTGGTTCCACACCAGGATGTCGCCGTTGAGGCCCTTGAACCCTTCTTCGTTGGGAGAGCTCCAGTCATCATAGTCGGCGGCACGGCCGTCATGCGGCGCGCCGTCGGACAGCTCTCCGCCGATGCCGATGATGAACACGGCTCCGTAGCGGCGGACGATCTCCGTCTCACGCTCTTTGGGGTTTTTCCCGGGATAAAGTTGCACCAGTTCTTCCGCATGCACAAAATGGATCTCCTCCGGGAGTTCCGGGAGGATCTGCGGGAATTCGACGAAAAGCTTGTTTTCGGTGACCTTGACCGCTTCGTAGATGCGGCGGACGATCTGCTTGAGGAAACCCAGGTGGCGGTCCTCCCGCCGGATGACCTTTTCCCAGTCCCACTGGTCCACGTAGATGGAGTGGATATTGTCCAGTTCTTCGTCGGGACGCAGGGCGTTCATGTCCGTGTAGATGCCGCGACCGGGCTTGATGCCCATCTGCGCCAGCTTGACGCGCTTCCATTTGGCGAGGGAATGGACCACTTCGGCCTGCTGCTCCGCCATGTCCCGGATCGGGAAATGCACGGGGCGCTCGACGCCGTTGAGCTCATCGTTGAGTCCGGTCCCGGAGAGCACGACCATGGGAGCGGTCACGCGCAACAGGGCCAGCTGGGCTGACAGATTATTCTGGAACATATCCTTGACGGCCTTGATGGCCTTCTCCGTGTTCTAGGCACCGCCGAGCAGATCCACGTAGTGATCCGGTAAGATCAATTGCATATCAGGTAATAAGACTGCTAACTGACTGCAAAGATAGCGATTATTTCTTCTTTCGCAAGGTAAGGTGGACGTAAGAAATGACGCCGACGACGATAATCAGGATGGCGTGCGCTTCGTGGCCCAGCGTAGCCGCCAGAATACCTGTCTCCCAGGGGAGTGCGTACAGGCTTTGGATCGACAGGGCCACCAGGTAGTGGTAGGCGCCGATCCCGCCCGGGACGGGAATCACGGAGGCGATGTTGCCTACGGCGGACAGGAAGAGCGCGTCCACCATTCCCAGGGCGGCCAGGTCCGGGATGGCCCGGATGGTGCACCAGAACATCAGGACGTACATGGCCCAGATGCCGACGGTGCTGAGGATGAATCCCCATTTGTTCTCCAGGCGAGCGACGCTTGCGAAACCCGTTCCGAGGCCTTTCAGCGTATCGGCGATCCGGGCGAAGAAACGTACGCGTCCGCGGAAACGGAACACGGCCCAGAAGAAGGCGGCGACCAGCAGTACGGCCGCGACGAGGATCCAGACGATCGAGCCGCCCATGCGGGCCGCCATCGGCTGCCAGATGTTCTCTGCGAAGAAGGGTCCGAAACTTTCCCATTTGAGCACCAGGGCCAGGATGAGCACGATGACCACGGCGACGACATCGCACAGGCGTTCGCAGGCGATGGTGCCGAAAGCCTTGTCGAAACTCATCCGCTTGGAGCTGACATAGCCGCAGCGGGCGAATTCCCCTGCGCCCGGAAGCACGATGTTGATGATGTTGCCCACATTGATCGAGTCCCAGACATGCAGTCTGCGGATCTCCGGATCCAAGGGCTTCATCAGGGCATACCAGCGCTCTTCGCGGAAGACGAGGGCCAGCAGTGCGACGACGAAATAAAGGAACACCCAGAACCAGCGGGTCTGCTGCAGTCCGGCCCAGAAGGCTTTCCAGTCTACGCCCCGGAAGGCGAACCAAACGAGCACGACGGCCAGGATGGTGGAAAGGCTATATTTGATGATATTTACAGCTTTCTTGTTCATGCGCCGCAAATTTACGATTATTTTATGTTATTTTTGTGCGATATGAAATCAATTCTCGGAATAGGCAATGCTTTGACTGATATTCTGGCCGTTCTGCCGGATGATTCGCTCCTGAATACCTACCATCTCCCGAAGGGGAGCATGCAGCACGTCGACGCGGAGACGGGTGACAACATCTGGTCTGCGCTCAAGCCGCTCGGCGTGAAGTATGTGGCCGGAGGTTCCGCTGCCAACACGATCTCCTGTACCGCCATTTTCGGGATGCCGTCGAGTTTCATCGGCAAGATCGGCAACGACGAGCTCGGGCTGCTTTTCAAGAGCGACCAGGAGCAATATGGGATCGAGACCCATCTGCTGACCAGCAGTCATGCGAGCGGACGCTCGATGGTCTTCGTCAGCGGCGGCAATGCCGAGCGCACGTTCGCCGTGTACCTCGGTGCTGCGCTGGACCTGGTCCCCGGCGACCTGGACCCGGCCTGGTTCAAGGGGCACGACTATTTCCATATCGAAGGCTATCTGGTCCAGAACCAGGACCTGGTACGCCGGGCGGTCGAACTGGCCCGTGAAGCGGGATGCACCATCTCCCTGGACCTCGCCTCCTACAATGTCGTGGAGTCCAACCTGGCGTTCCTGCACCAGATCGTCGAGAAATACGTAGATATCGTCTTCGCCAACGAGAATGAATCCCGGGCCTTCACCGGTCGCAAGGATCCACGGGAGGCGCTGGACGTGCTGTCCGCCCTCTGCCGGACGGCCATTGTCAAGGTCGGTAAAGAAGGCAGCTGGGTGAAATCCGGCGACGAAGTCCATAGCATCCGGCCCTGGCCGGCGGACCCCGTCGATGCCACCGGCGCCGGCGATACCTATGCAGCCGGCTTCCTCTATGCCGATTCGCTGGGCCTTCCGCTCAAGGTCTGCGGCGAGGTCGGTTCGATCATTGCGGCGAAAGTCGTCGAGGTGGTCGGTACCAAGCTTGATATCCCGCGCTGGCGGGCTGCCAAGAAAGAAATCCGAGAACTGATCGCTACCTGCCAGGCATGAAAAATCCCTTCCTGACCGTCAGCCGTTGGTTCGCGCTCCGCCGGAATCAGAGTACGGTGGCGACCACGCTCCTGCCGCTGCGCGAAGTGCACAGCGCGACGGTGTTCGTGGACACGACGGTAGCGGGAGAGGATCCGGCCCGGATCAGCCGGGCCATCCGGCAGTTCTTCGATTACCACGGGATCCCGGTGCTCGTCCTCTGCCCGCAGCAGCAGGACATCAATCTGGTCGGCATCCTCAAGCCGCGTCTGCGCGGCAGCAAGGAGAATCCCCGCCGGGAGGACCTGTTTATCTCGCTGGCCGCTTCCCCGGAGAATTTCGCGGCAGAATATGAGGCCCGTTGCAGCACGGCCCGCTTCAAGGTGGGGCGTTTCCAGCTGCCGGGCGGTGTGTATGACCTGGTCGTCGCGACTCCGGAGACCTCCGAAGCCGGCCAGGCGGCGGCCTTTGCCGCCATCAAAGATTATCTGGACAAAATCCAATGAAAAAGTATCTCATAGTCTTCCTGATCTCGATGGTCCCGCTGATCGAACTCCGCGGCGCCATCCCGTATGCCGTAGGCTTCGACCTGCCGCTTGTGCCTTCGCTGATCGTCGCCCTGCTGGGCAATATGGTGCCCGTGCCGTTCATCTTCCTGTTCGCCCGCCGGATACTCGAGTGGGGCAAGGACAAGAAATACATCGGCGGCTTCTTCACCTGGTGCCTTGAAAAAGGAGAAAAAGGGGGCCGCAAACTGGAATCGAAAGCGGGCGCCGGCCTGTATGTAGCCCTGCTGCTGTTCGTCGGCATTCCGATTCCGGGTACGGGCGCTTGGACCGGCACGCTCGCCGCGAGTATCCTGGATATGGATTTCAAGAAGAGTATGATCTACATTTTCGCAGGCCTGCTGCTCGCTGCCGCCATTATGCTGCTGGCCAGCCTGGGCGTCTTCGGCGCCATCGACCTGATGAAGTAGGCTTTTAACGGAACAATTCTTTCAAGACTCGCAGAGAGCGTGCCTCGATGCGCGTCTCGGCGTGGTAGCTGAGGTAGCGGAGCAGGAGTTCCGCGATCTCGCCCCGCGCCTCGCCGTTGAGGGGTACGAGCATGCAGGAACCGAAGTCGGACTGCAGCAGGGCACGGATGTCGCACAGGTGACTCTCCGCAAAGGGTGCGAGGTCTTCGAGCGAGGGGGAAAAGCCCAGCGCGGAGGCCAGTTCCAGCAGGAAACGGAGGTGGTAGTTGGCATAGTCCCCGTCCAGGGCGTCCAGGGTCAGTATGGCGCGTTCGCACCATTCGAAGAGACCTTCTTCGCGGGCCCCGTCCCGGATGGTACGGTAAAGCACTTCGCTCATGAAGAGCGTCATGGCATTCTTGGCAGCACTGGTCCGGATGCCGGTCAGGGCGTGGACGGCCGAAAGACCGTGCGCCCGCCAGAGGTCCGACCTGGGGTTTTCGGTCACTTCGGCATCCAGGATGTTCAGCGGCTGGAACAGCGCCATCCGTCCCCCTTTGGGGATGGATACGATGAAACTGCGGCGCCCCCAGTCGGGACTGAGGGCGTGCAGGACCAGGGACCGTTCCCCGATCTTGGTGGTGTTGAGGATAATCAGGCGGGTGCGGTGGATCATCAGTACTGCTTGATCCGCTCGCTGGCGAGGGTCTGGCGGAGCGCGTCGTCATAGCGGATACGCACCTTCACCCCGGCCTGCTGGAAGTAATAGCGGACGACGATCTCCTCCTCGATGAGCGGAATGATCTCGTCCCGCTTGAGACGCAGGAACTCTTCCTTCTCCATGTTGAGGGACTTCTCGAGGGCGTCGAGTTCGGGCTTCATCGCCACATCCAGCCCGTCGAGCCGGAGCTCTTCCTTGGCCCGGTCGAAATAGGTCTTGGCCGAAGAACGGTAGTCGAACTCCTTGCCCTTGGCATAGGTGATGAAATCTTCGTAGTCTTCGTCGGAGAAACGGAACTCATCCACCGGGGGAATGCTTTCATGCTTGCGCACATACTCGAGGGCATATTGCTCGAGGACGCCGTAGGCGACCAGCGAGTAGGTCAGGCGGCTGTATTCGCGGAAATCCAGCTTGACATCCGGGGTGATGCCGCCGCCGTCGCGCACGGTGCGTCCGTGGGCGGTCTTGAATTCGCGCGTCAGCGAGTCGGGAATGGAGACCACGCTGCCGTCCTCGCGCCGCTGCGCATAGTCGATGGCCTGGACGCAACGCCCGGACGGGGTGTAGTACTTGGCCGTGGTGACCTTGAGCTCCCCGCCGTAGGGGAGGGAACGGATGCTCTGCACGAGGCCTTTGCCGAAGGTGCGTTCCCCCATGATGGTCGCCCGGTCCATGTCCTGCAGGGCGCCGGCCACGATCTCGGAGGCCGATGCCGAGCCGGAGTCCACCAGCACGATGACCGGGATCCGGGTATCCACCGGATCCTTGGTGGTCTTGAGCGTATAGGTGGAGCCGCTCTCCCGTCCCTGTGCGGACACGACGACGGAGCCTTTCGGGACCAGTACGGACACGATCTCGGCGGCTTCGTTCATCAGGCCGCCGCCATTGCCGCGCAGGTCGATCACGAGGGTCTTCATGCCCTGCTGCTTGAGTTCGGTGACTTTTTGGCGGAAGTCCGCCCCGACGCCGTCCGAGAAACCGTTCTGGGAGATATAGCCGACCGTTTCGTCCAGCATTCCGGCATATTCGATATCGTCGATCTTGATGCGTTCGCGCGTGACGTTGATGTCCACCACCTCCCCGCTGCGGAGTTTCTTGACCCGGAAAACCACCTGGGTGCCGGGGTCTCCGCGCATCTTCTCGCTGCATTGCTGGGAGGTCAGGCCGGCGACGGTCTCGCCGTTGATGGCCATGATCTCGTCCCCGCAGACCAGGCCGTATTTTTCAGCCGGGGAGCCGGCATAGGGTTCGTTGATGATCACGTTGCCCTGGACGTCGGGCTTGTAGATCACGGCCCCGATGCCGCCGTAGGACTTGTGGATCATCATCTGGAGGTTTTCGTTTTCTTCCTCCGGGATATAGACCGTGTACGGGTCGAGGTTCTCGAGCATCGCGTCGATGCCGCGCCGCTCGATGCGGTCGATGGGCAGCGAGTCCACGTAAGAGCGGGTGAGCTCCTGCAGGATGGCGGTCTGGATCTCGGTCCATTTGCCGAGCTTGAAGCGGGAGGACTGGGCGTCAGCGGCGAGCGTGATGCCGAGCAGTCCGATCAGAAGTATGGTTTTTTTCATATTCATGTCATGATTAACTTGTCCCGAACAGCAGCAGGGCGACACCTGCCATCATCAGGACCAGGTCCAGCACTTTGTCCCTGACGTGTCCTTCCTTGAACATCAGGGCGCCGAACAGGAAGGTGATTACGACCGAGCTGCGCCGGACCATCGAGATCACGGAGAGCAGGGCGTCCGGGTCCTTGACTGCAAAGAAATACAGGGAGTCGGAAACGGTGATCAGCACGGCGATCAGCGGAATCCGCCAATCCCAGACAAAGGGCTGGAAATGCTGTTTGTCTGCCAAATACTGTACCAGGATCACGATGGCCAGCAGGACGGTGATGTAGATATTGGTCCAGCTCTGGACGAACAGCGGTTCCAGGTGCTGGAGGATGAACTTGTCATAGAGGGCGCTGGCCGAGCCGGACAGCACGGAGATGATCATGCAGGTCATGCCCTTGGCCGTGGTCTCCTTGTCGGTGTCGTGCCGGTTGGAGCGGGTGCTCAGGAACAGGGCGGTCATCACGACGGCGACGCCCAGCCACTGCAGCAGGTTGAGGCGCTCTCCGAACAGGATGATGGAGAAGATGACCACGAACATCGGACGGGAAGCCTTGATGGTGCTCACCGTCGTGAGGGGCAGATGCTGGAGGGCGATCAGTCCGGAAACCCAGGAGGTGGAGACCAGGACTGCCTTGAGCACCAGGCTCAGATGGTCCGTCAGGGAACCGTGGGAAAGGAACGGGGAGAGGAACACCGCCGTGAAAGCGGTGGCGCTCAGCAGGATCCAATAGACCCCGTTGCGTTTCAGCGCCTGCTTTTTGGCCACATCATAGATACCGAGCAGCAGGGCTGAACAGACTGACATCCAAAGCCACATATTCAGAAATATTTGGACAAAGTTACTTATAAATTTCTTAACTTTGTCATCCTTTATGTCTAAAGACGGCAAGATCGAAATCCGTGGTGCCAGGGCGCACAATCTTCAGGCTGTCGACGTGGACCTTCCGCGCCGCAAGTTCATTGTAATCACCGGGATCAGCGGCAGCGGGAAGTCCTCGCTGGCATTCGATACGCTCTATGCCGAGGGCCAGCGGCGCTACATGAATACGCTCTCTCCGTATGCCAAGCATTTCATGGGCATCTTGGAGAAGCCGCAGGTCGAAAGCATCAACGGACTGAGCCCGATCATTGCGATCGAACAGAAGACGACGGGCAGCAATCCGCGCTCGACGGTAGGCACGATCACGGAGATTTCGGATTTCCTCCGTCTCCTCTATGCCCGGGCGTCCACCGCCTATTCGCCCGTTTCCGGCAAAGAGATGGTCCGTTACACCGACGCGCAGATCGTAGACCTGATCCTGCGGGAATTCCACGGGCAGAAATGCCTGCTGCTTTCCCCGCTCGTGCGCGGCCGCAAGGGGCATTACCGGGAACTGTTCGAGTCGCTCCGCAAGAAGGGTTACCTGCAGGTCCGCATAGACGGAGAGATCCGGGACCTGAACGAAGTGGAAGCGGTGGACCGTTACAAAGGCCATTTCATCGAACTGGTGGTCGATAAGCTGAAACCGTCCGAAGGCGACGAGGCGCGCGTGCGCAGTTCCGTGGCCTCCGCGCTCGGGATCGGCAAGGGTTCGGTCGCCGTCCTGGAGATGGAGAGCGGCCGGTTGCATCATTATTCCAAACACCTGGTGGATCCCGAGAACGGGATTTCCCTGCAGGAGCCGGCGCCGCATACGTTTTCGTTCAATTCCCCGGAAGGCTATTGCCCGCATTGCAAGGGCCTGGGTACCGTGCCGGACGTGAGTCTGGACACCATCGTGCCCGACAGCGGCAAATCCATCGCCGACGGCGGCATCGCCCCGTTGGGCCGCCTGCGCGACGGACGCAAGTTCGAACTGGTCCGCGCCATCTCGCGCAAACATAATTTCTCCCTGTACGAACCCATTGCTGCCCTGCCGGACGAGGTCGTGACCCTGCTGGTCTACGGCTCCGACGAGTTCTATCGCGTCGGGGAGGGTGCGCAGAGCGAAATGGTCAACTGGGACGGCGTCGTGGGGGACATCGAGGACAAAGTGGTCTGCCCGGTCTGCCACGGGACCCGCCTGGGGCCGCACACCCGCTGTTTCCGCATCGACGGCAAGGATATCTCCGAAGTCTCTGCGATGGAGATCAGCGACCTGGCCGCCTGGCTGCAGTCGCTTCCCGGGAAATTGGGGAAACGGGAGAATGCCATCGCCCGCGACATCCTCAAGGAACTGACCGACCGCGTCCGTTTCCTGCTGGACGTCGGTCTGGACTATCTCAGCCTGGACCGTCCGACCGCTTCGCTGTCCGGCGGGGAAGGGCAGCGCATCCGCCTGGCCACCCAGATCGGTTCCAAGCTGGTCAATGTCATCTATATCCTGGACGAGCCGAGCATCGGCCTGCACCAGCGGGACAACCGCAAGCTGCTGAACTCCCTGAAGAAACTGCGCGATGAGGGCAATACGGTAATCGTCGTGGAGCATGACGAAGAGACGATGCGTGCCGCGGACTGGATCGTGGACGTGGGGCCGGGGGCCGGCGAACACGGCGGGCAGATCTGCTACAGCGGGCTGCCGCGTCCGATCCGGAATCCCATCGCCGTCCCGCCGTCCCGCCGCCATGGGAATGGCCTCTCCCTGACGCTGAAAGGGGCCCGGGGCAACAACCTCAAGTCCGTGACCGTAGACTTTCCGCTCGGGATGCTGATCGGCATCAGCGGGGTCAGCGGTTCCGGCAAATCTTCGCTCATCAACGAGACCCTGATGCCCATCCTCAAGGGTAAATTCTACCATTTCAAGGAGAAACCGCTTCCCTATGACAGCATCGAAGGGATCGAAAACATAGACAAGGTCATTGAGATCGACCAGAGTCCGATCGGCCGGACGCCGCGTTCCAATCCGGCCACGTTCACCGGGGTGTTCAATGACATCCGCGCCCTCTTCGAGGATACGCCCGATGCCAAGGTCCGCGGATTCAAGGCCGGCCGCTTCTCTTTCAATGTCCCGGGCGGACGCTGCGAAGAGTGCAAAGGTGCCGGCATCAAGGTGATCGAAATGAATTTCCTTCCGTCCGTCAACGTGTGCTGCGAAGCCTGCGGCGGCAAACGATACAAAGAAGATACCCTCGCCGTCAAGTACCGGGGCAAGAACATCGGGGATGTGCTCGAGATGCCGGTCAGCGAGGCCTATGAGTTTTTCAAGTCCCATCCCAAGATCGCGCCCAAACTCAAGGCGCTGGTGGATGTGGGCCTCGGCTATGTCCATCTCGGCCAGTCCGCCGTGACCCTGTCCGGCGGCGAGAGCCAGCGTATGAAGCTGGCTGCCGAGCTTGCCCGCAAGGCCACGGGCAACACGCTCTATATGCTCGACGAGCCCACCACCGGCCTCCATTTCGAAGACATCAAGGTGCTGATGTCGGTGCTTCAGCGCCTGGTGGACCAGGGCAATACGGTGATTGTCATCGAACACAACCTCGATGTGCTCAAGTCGGTCGATTATCTGATCGACATGGGACCCGAAGGCGGAGCTGCGGGCGGCAGGATTATTGCAACCGGAACACCTGAACAAATCGCCGCCGACCCGGCGTCGGTGACGGGACCTTTTTTAAAAGAACTTTTATGACCAAGATTGAAGCCGCACGTGCGGAGTACAAAGAGTGGTGCCATGCGATCGGTATCGATACGCTGGATCGAGTCAATGAAACCCTGGATGCCGGAAAGGCCATCGAACTGATCAACCTCTGCGAGGCGCGCCAGGAGCGCCTGTACGCCCAGGCTGCCGACCAGATCTTCTGGAAACGGAACCGCTGCCGCATCGTGATGATGTCGGGCCCGTCCTCCAGCGGCAAGACCAGTTCCTCGCTGCGCATCGCGCAGCAGGCCCGCGTGCTGGGACTCAAGCCCAAGGTCATCGAACTGGACAATTATTTCGTGAACCGGGACGATACGCCGATAGATGAGAAAGGAGAGCGTGACTACGAGGCGCTGGGCGCGATGGACGTGGCGTTTCTCAACGAACAGCTGACGGACCTGCTGGCCGGCAAGGAGGTGGAGATCCCGAAATTCGACTTCAAGGAGGGACACCGGATCTCTAGCGGCAACCGGCTCAGGATGGAGGACGGGGACATCCTCTTCATGGAAGGTATCCACGCCCTCAATCCGGCGCTGACCCCGGCCATCCCGCGCGACCGGATCTTCGGCATCTATATCTCCGCGCTCTCGGCCCTGCCGGGCGGTGAGAAGGACCATGGGTCCACGACGGACAAACGCCTGCTCCGCCGTATCGTGCGCGACAACCGCACGCGCGGGATCTCCCCGGAGTCCAATATCCTCCGCTGGCCGTCCGTGCGCCGCGGCGAGGTCCGCAATATCTTCCCCTTTGAGGAGAACGCCGATATCGTATTCAATTCCTCTACGCTCTATGACATCCCGCTGCTGAAGTATTATGCGGAGCCGCTGCTCTGCGGAATCAGCGAGTCTTCCCCGGCTTTCGGGAAGGCGAAGAGCCTGCTGGATTTCCTCGAGCATGTCAGGGCCCTGAGGCCCGCCGAGATCGCGGCCATCCCGCCGACCTCGATCATGCGTGAATTCATAGGCGGTCAGACGCTCTGACCGTAAACGGCATAAAAAAGCCCGCTGAGACATCAGCGGGCTTTTTCTGTCAGGGCCGTGCGGCTATTTCACCTCGGTCCACCTGCCCGGGACGAGGGCGGAGACGGAGGCGTCGTACATCGCCTCGCAGCTCACGGCCGGGAGATAGAACCTGCCGGGGTACGTGGCCGTCAGGCCGGTGGTGATGGTTACGCTCTGGCCACCGGCCAGGTCGAAGAAACTGTAGACCCGGTCGTCGCGGATGTCCTGGTAGGTGACTCCGGCGGGATAGCTGAAGTCTTCCCGGTTGAGGCGCCCGTTCTGGATCTCCCAGCCGGAAGGGAACTTCTGGGCGAGGGCGAGGTCGCGCACGGTGGCCGGGCCGGTGTTGGTCACGGTCACGACGGCCTTGAAGTTGCGGCCGCGGGAGAGCGTATCCACCTGGATGGCCTGGCCGTCGGGACCGACATAGCTGATCTTCATCGACAGGCCGGAGGATTTGGCCTTCTCGGTACCCGCCTTGGGGATGCCGGTTACGGAAACCACGGCGTGCAGGGTGTTGCCGCCGGTGTTGGACAGGGTCAGCGGCATCTTGGCTTCTGCCTTGCCGGGGGCGATGTCCTGGCTGGCGATGGCTTTCTGCGTATTGAAGCTGTAGGTCCGTTCCGGTCCCTTGACCGAAGCGTTGACTCCGCCTCCGGCAATCGTCCGAGCATAGTCGCTGATCGCGTAGAGGGACCAGGCGGTGGCCTGGGTGCTCATGTAGTGCTGCGGGTCGTTGAGGTGGGCGGCGACCTTCTCGGCCAGCTCGAAGGCGGTCTCCTTCTGTCCGGTCAGGATCGAGGTGCGCAGGGCGATGGCCATGTTGCGGTCTTCGCTGCCGTAGTATTCGTACTGATTGTAGCCGGCAGATTCCAGGTACGGCAGACCGTTGGTGAGCGAGGTCGCCACCTGTTTCTTGCCGTCGCTGGCATAGGCGGCCGCCAGCATCCACACGGCGCTGCGCGGCATCTTCCTGGCCTGTTCGCGCAGCAGGTTCATGGCGCTGCGCTGCGGCTTGCCTGCCGAGGCGAGGGCGTACAGGCCGTAGGCCCGCACGAATTCACCTTCCTTCTTGTTGCTGACGACGCTGCCGCTCAGGTAGCGTACCAGCCCGGCTTTGAGGTCGGCGGGGACGGCGTAACCCTGGTTCTCCGCTTCCTGGAGGAAGTGGAGGGCATAGGCGGTGGCGAAGGAAGAAGACTGGGAAGACCCCGGCCAGTAGCTCAGCGATCCGTCCGGACGGCGGTAACTGTGGAGCCGGTTGATGGCCGCGGTCACGTTGAAGGATGTCCGCTTGGCGACGTGCTCGTCGCAATCCATGACCTGCGTCAGGTAGAGCTGCGGGAAGGCACCGGAAATGGTCTGTTCCGCACAGCCGTACGGGTACTCGGTCAGGTATTTGAGGCGTCTGCCCAGGTCGATGGCCGGGATGGAGGAGAGCTCCACGCTGACGGTATTCGTGCCGGGCAGGCCGAAAAGTTCGACCGCGGCGTCCTTGCTCTTGCCTGCATCCAGCAGGAAGGACTGGGCGCGCGTGACCGGCGGGTTGGGATTGAGGACGTCGATCTCCACGCGGCTGACGGAGTTGTCGGAGCCGGACCTGGCGGTCACGGTCACGTGGCCGATGCCGGTCTGCTCACCGACCTGGACTTCGAAGTACTCGACCTGCTGTCCGGCCTTGGGGATGCTGGTCTCGAGGGTCGAAGGACCCGTGACCTTCATCAGGCCGTCCGTCTGGATGTCCAGTTTGACCTTGCCCACGCCGTCCTTGAGGGCGATCACGGTGGCGGGTATGCGGATGGTCTCGCCGATGCTGAGGGTTCTCGGAAGCGTGGCCTGGACCATTACGGGCTGCGTCACGGCGACGTCCTGGGAGACGCTGCCCTGGGCGCGGCCGTCCGTGGCGATGACCATGGCGCGCAGCGAACCGATGTACTGCGGCACCTCTACGCTGTGGGTCGCCGTCTTGCCGGCTTTCAGCTCGAAGGGACCGAGGTAGGCGACCACCGGTTTGAAGCGGTCGGCACCCTGGCGCTTCAGCGGACCTGTGCCCTCCTGGTCGCCGCCGATGGCGAAGAGCTGCTCGATGTGTCCGCCGTAGGCGCCGATCACGGAGTCGTATTCATCCCAGGTACGCACGCGGAGGGCTTCCTTGGCATAGAAGGAGGCCCAGGCATCCGGGGTCTTGAAGCCCGTCAGGGAGAGGAGTCCCTCGTCCACGAGGGCGACGATGTAGCTCATCGCATGGCCGCCCTCCTCCTTGACCTTGAACTGGAGGGTGGATTCGGGCTTGGTCTCGGCCGGGATGTCGATGACCGGATGCAGGCGGGAGGAGGCGTCCTCCACATTGATGTTCTGCACACCGTACAGGCGGATCGGGG
>JAILAO010000071.1 GCA_024681565.1 Bacteroidales bacterium | reverse complement strand
ACGGTCCGCATCGGCGCCGACCGGCACGCGCTGGACATCCACATGGCGTCCGGCGGCGGCTGGACCGCGAAATTCACCAGAGAATAGTCTACTTCGAGAGCCGGCTGAGAACCCAGTCGGCTTTGATTTTGTCGATGATGGCCGTGACCACACGGTACGCAGAGTCCACCGGCGTGTAGACGGCCGGAACGGCGAAACCCACACGGCCCTGCCGCTTGAGCTTTGCGGCCGTGGCCTTCTTGCGTTCGTTCTGCGGATCATAGACGGCGATCGAATGCCCGCCGAACATCCCGACGATCTTCATGCAGGGAACGTCCGTATCTCCGTCACCGAAATAGATCATGTGCGAAAACGGGATGCGTTTCTTATCCTCGGCCATCGACTCGTTGACCTGCTTGTTGTCACGGGAGCTGAAGATACCCTTGCTGATCTTGAACAGGAACTGGGTCTTGGCCGTATAATCCACGGCGATGCCCGGCCACTCGGCCTCTCCGTTTTCATCATAGATGAAGGTCCCGGCGAAGACATGCTTGAATTCGTGGGCAATCGGGCTGCCCTCGATGATCTCCTTGAGTCCGGAGGAATTGATATAATGCTCGATCCTGACCCCGTGCTCATCACCGTAGCGGTTGATCAGGCGGAACCATTCGCGCACCCCCTCGAACAGTTCGATGTTCTGCCCGAAACGCTCGAAATCCTCCCGGCGGAGCTTGATACCGTTGCGTTTCGCCTCATCGAACATCAACTTCATATAAGCAAGCACGTTGGAGGCATCCTGCCCGATGGCGATGCTGTCGCTCATCCGCCAGAACTCTTCGGTCGTCTTGCCGACGGCCTGGATGAAGCCGAACTCCTGCATGTTGCCCGGAGAGAGGGTCCCGTCATAATCATAGACCAGCGCGACGATAGGTTTCTTCTGCAGCATGGTCACCACTTATTAAATCATTTCGCCCCAAATATCGGAATAATTCGCCACATACGCACGCGCGGAATTGCAAAAAAGCGGGCAAGGCCTTACTTTTGATTGATAAAACGAAACCTTATATCCCACATCATGGAAAAATATCCGCACTACCTGGAGCGCTTGCAGAATGCAACCCGCAAGTATTGGGACAAAGCCGCCCTCAACAGCATCGGCGGCGAGTCTTTCACCTACGGCCAGATGGCCACGCAGATTGAGAAATTTCATCTCGTCTTCGAAAAAATCGGGTTCAAGAAAGGAGACAAGATCGCCCTTTACGCCCGCAACGGCGCCCGCTGGGGCATGGCTTATCTCGCCGTCAACACATATGAGACCGTGATCGTTCCGATCCTGGCCGACTTCACCCCGGAAAGCGCCAGCTTCCTCTGCAACCACTCCGAGAGCATCGCCCTCTTCACCAACGAAGACAAGTGGGCCCACATGGACATCCAGAAGATGCCGGCCGTGAAGCTCGTCATCGACGTGGATACCTGGGGACTGCTCTACGCAGGAAGCGACGAGATCCGCGACGCCTATGGCCAGATGGACGCCCTGTTCGAGGCCAAGTGGCCGGACGGCTACGGCCCCGGCGACGTGGTCTTCCCGACCGACAACTGGGATGATCTCTCCACGATCAACTACACCTCCGGCTCTACCGGAGATCCGAAGGGCGTGATGCTGACCTACCGCAACTTCTGCGCAAACGTCGATTTCAGCCAGCGCAACGTGCCTGCCGGCGACAAGATGGTCTCGATGCTGCCGATGGCCCACATGTACGGCCTCGTCATCGAATTCATCTACCCGCTCTGCAACGGCACCGCCATCTACTGGCTCGGCAAGGCCCCGACCCCGGCCACGCTCCTCAAGGCGTTCGCCGATGTCAAGCCCTACCTGCTCATCACCGTTCCCCTCGTCATGGAGAAGATCTACAAGTCCAAGATCAAGCCGACCCTGGACAAACCCGCCGTCAAGTTCCTCCTCAAGGTTCCCGGCGTCAACCAGATCATCTACAAGAAAGTCAAGGACGGCCTCGTACAGGCCTTCGGCGGCAACGTTCAGGAGTTCATCATGGGCGGCGCAGCCCTCAATCCCGAAGTCGAGAAGATCTTCAAGAAGATCAAGTTCCCCTACCTCGTCGGTTACGGCATGACCGAGGCCTGCCCGCTGCTCGCCTATGAGCATTGGACCAAATATGTCCCGGGTTCCTGCGGCAAGCCGGTCGACTGCGCCACCGTCCGCATCGATTCCGAAGATCCCGAGCACATCGCCGGCGAGATCCAGGCCAAGGGCGAGAACATCACCATCGGTTATTTCAAGAATCCGGAGGCATCCGCCAACGCCTTCACCGCTGACGGCTACCTGCGCACGGGAGACCTCGGCATCATGGACAAGGAAGGCAACATCTTCATCAAGGGCCGCTCCAAGAGCATGATCCTGACGGCGAACGGACAGAATGTCTATCCGGAGGAACTCGAGGCCATCGTCAACAACCAGCCTTATGTCAACGAATCCGTCGTCGTGGACCGCGCCGGCAAGATCGTCGCGCTGGTCTATCTCGACAAAGACGGCATCAAGAACGCCAAGCTCGACGAAGAAACCGTGGCCGACCTGCCGGAGAAGATCCGCACCGGTGCCAACCGTTCACTTCCGGGCTACAGCCAGATTGCCAAAGTCGAGACCGTTCTCGTACCGTTTGAGAAGACGCCCAAGATGAGCATCAAGCGCTTCCTCTATAAATAAAATGACATTTTGTCATTGGAACAGCATTTGAAACAAACAGGGTCGGCCGCTTGGGCCGACCCTGTTTGATTTCTAAATAGATTGTATATGGCAACCAAAAAACTCAAAGGCAAAATCGGCGTGACCACCGAGAACATCTTTCCGGTGATCAAGCAATTCCTCTATTCAGACCACGAAATTTTCCTGCGCGAACTCGTCGCCAACGCAGTGGACGCCACGCAGAAACTCAAGGCGCTCGCCTCCAGCGGAGACTTCAAGGGCGAACTCGGCGAACTCAAGGTCCGGGTCGAACTGGACGAGAAGAAAAAGACCCTGAAGATCATCGACCGCGGTATCGGCATGACCGAGGAAGAGGTGGACCGTTATATCAACCAGATCGCCTTCTCTTCCGCGGGAGAGTTCCTCGAGAAATACAAAGACCAGCTCAGCTCCATCATCGGACACTTCGGACTCGGTTTCTATTCCGCTTTCATGGTCTCCAGGAAAGTCACCATCGACACCCTGAGCTGGCAGGAAGGCGCCAAAGCGGTGACCTGGTCCTGCGACGGTTCTCCGGAATATACGATGGGCGAAGGCAAGAAAGAAGACCGCGGTACCGAGATTACCCTCTACCTGGACGATGATTCCGAAGAATTCGCCGCCAAGGGCCGCATCAGCCAGCTGCTCGGCAAATACTGCAAGTTCATGCCCGTCCCGGTCGTCTTCGGCAAGAAAACCGAGTGGAAGGACGGCAAGAGCGTAGAGACCGACGAAGACAACGTCATCAACAACATCGAGCCGATCTGGACCAAGGCTCCGTCCGAGCTCAAGGACGAAGACTACCTGAAGTTCTACAAGGAGCTTTATCCGATGGAGGAAGAGCCGATGTTCTGGATCCACCTCAACGTGGACTATCCTTTCACCCTCACCGGCGTCCTCTACTTCCCCAAGATCAAGGAGCGGATGGCCATCGACAAGAACAAGATCCAGCTCTACTGCAACCAGATGTTCGTCACGGAGCACGTGGACAACATCGTCCCCGACTTCCTGACCCTGCTGCACGGCGTGATCGACTCTCCGGACATCCCGCTCAACGTCAGCCGCAGCTACCTGCAGAGCGACGCCAACGTCAAGAAGATCAGCACCTATATCACCAAAAAGGTGGCCGACCGCCTGGAAGAGATCTTCAAGGAGCAGCGGGAACAGTTCGAGCAGAAATGGGACAACATCAAGCTCTTCATCGAGTACGGCATGCTCACCGACGAGAAATTCTGCGAGCGCGCCCTCAAGTTCGTCCTGCTCAAGAACACGGACGGCAAGTTCTTCAGCCTCGAAGACTACCGCACCGCCATCGAGCCCGCCCAGACGGACAAGGACAAGACCGTCGTCTATCTCTATGCGACCAAACCGGCCGAGCAGTACAGCTGGATCGAAGCCGCCAGGAACCAGGGATATGACGTCCTGCTGATGGACTGCGAACTGGACAGCCATTTCGTGGGCCTGCTGGAGAACAAGATCGAGCACACCCGCTTCGCCCGCGTGGACAGCGACTCCGTTGACAACCTCATCCCCAAGGAGGAGAAGGTCAAGCCGGAGATGAGCGAGGACGACAAGAAAGTCCTGGACGAGCTCTTCAAGGCGGTCCTGCCCGAAGGCAACGACTACATGGTCGATGCGCAGAACCTCGGCGGGAATGCAGCGCCGGTGCTCATCACCCAGAGCGAGTTCATGCGCCGCTACCGCGAAATGAGCGCCGTCGGCGGAGGCATGAATTTCTACGGCTCGCTGCCGGAGTCCTACAACATCATCGTCAACATGGAGAACCCGCTGATCGCCAAGATCTGGGGTGGCAAGAAAGACGCCGCGGACACGGCGGCCGCCGACTTCGCCAAGGACAATGAACTCCTGCACCAGGTCGTGGACCTCGCCCTGCTCGGCAACGGCATGCTCAAGGGAAAGGCCCTGGCAGACTTCATCGCCCGCAGCGAAAAGCTGCTGCAATAAACAGGAACCGCCGGCAGCATGTGCCGGCGGTTCTCCGATTCCATCAATCCGGACCCAGGTCCGGATTTTTTATTTCTTCTTTCCGGCTTTTTCCTGGTTCTCGACCTCCGCCTCCGTACGGGGGCCGAAGTTTACTGAAATATCGCCGGTTGCACGGCGGCCGAATTCATAGTCGTTTCCCGGGAGCACGGCATTGAGCAGGATACCGACGAGCGCTGCGACGGCCAGGCCGCTCAGGGACGTGAAGCCCAGGTCGATGGAGTCATTGGCCCCATACTTGATACCGATGGCCAGCACGAGGATGAGGGCCGCGATGATGAGGTTGCGCGAAGAGGTGAAGTCCACCTGGTTCTCGACCACGTTGCGTACACCGACCGCGGAGATCATACCGTAAAGCACCAGCGAGACACCGCCGATCGTCGCTGCCGGCATAGCGCCGATGAGCGCGGCGAATTTCGGGCAGAAAGACAGCACGATGGCAAAGCAGGCGGCGATGCGGATCACGCGCGGGTCGAAGACCTTCGTGATGTTCAGCACACCCGTATTCTCACCGTAGGTGGTATTGGCCGGAGCGCCGAAGAGAGACGCGACCGCCGTGGCGAGACCGTCTCCCATCAAGGTACGGTGCAGGCCCGGGTCCTCGAGGTAATTGATACCGGTCGTAGAAGAGATGGCGCACATGTCACCGATGTGCTCGACCATCGTAGCGAGCGAAATCGGCAGGATCGCGATGATCGCGGCGACGACCAGGCCCCAGTCGGGATTGCGGAATACCGCAAAGGCCGTATTGTTCCAGGAGAACGGCAGACCGAGCCAGGCAGCTTCCTTCACCTGCGTGAAGTCCACCTGCCCGAAACAGGCGGCCAGGACGTAGGAGCCGAGCACACCCAGCAGGATCGGGACGATCTTGACCATACCTTTCCCCCAGATATTGCAGACCACGACGATCAGCACGGCCACGATGGCGATCCACCAGTTCTGGCTGCAGTTCTGGATGGCGGAACCGGACAGGGTCAGACCGATGGCGATGATGATCGGGCCCGTAACGATGGGCGGGAAGAAACGGAGCACCTTTTTAGCACCGAAAGCGGCGAACAGGCCCGCCAGCACGAAATACATCAGGGCCGCGAAGAACACGCCGATGCAGGCATAGGGCAGGGACGAAGCCAGGTCAAGCCCCTTTTCGGCCCCCATCTGCGTCACGGCGGCATAACCGCCGAGGAAAGCGAACGAGGAACCCAGGAAAGCAGGGACCTTGAATTTCGTCAGAACGTGGAAGAGCAGCGTGCCGAGGCCCGCAAAGAGCAACGTCGCGGAGACGGAGAGGCCGGTGATCACCGGCACGAGGACAGTGGCCCCAAACATCGCAAAAAGGTGCTGGAGGCCGAGAACGGTCATTTTGCCCGCGCCTAACGGCCGGGCATCATAAATTGCCTGGTCTTTCTGTACTTTAGCCATTGCTATGTTGATTTAAAGGTTCTACTATTCCCACTCGATGGTTCCCGTCGGCTTCGGGGTGAGATCATACAGCACGCGGTTCACGCCCGGGACTTCCGTCACGATGCGCTGCGTGATATGATGCAGCAGCTTGTAGGGAATCTCCTCGATGGTGGCGGTCATGGCATCGCGGGTATTCACGGCACGGATGATGACCGGCCAGTCCCAGCTGCGCTTGTTGTCCTTGACTCCCGTCGATTTATAATCGGGCACCACGGTGAAATACTGCCAGACCTTGCCTTCCAGTCCATTCTTGGCGAACTCCTCGCGCAAGATGGCATCACTCTCTCGAAGCGCCTCCAGACGGTCCCGCGTGATGGCTCCCGTGCAGCGGACACCCAGGCCGGGGCCGGGGAACGGCTGACGGTAAACCATATTGTCAGGCAGGCCCAGTTCCTTGCCGACGACACGGACCTCGTCCTTGTAAAGCAACTTGATCGGTTCGACCAGCTCGAACTGAAGGTCCTCGGGAAGACCGCCTACATTGTGATGGGATTTGACGGGACCGGATTCCACGATGTCCGGATAGATCGTTCCCTGGGCCAGGAAGCTGATACCTTCCAGCTTGCGGGCTTCCTCCTCGAACACGCGGATGAATTCCGCGCCGATGATCTTGCGCTTCTGCTCAGGATCCGCCACGCCGGCCAGTTTGTCGAGGAAACGGTCCGTGGCATCCACGTACACCAGGTTGGCGTGGAGTTCATCGCGGAACACGCGCACCACCTGCTCGGCCTCGCCCTTGCGGAGGAGACCATGGTTGACATGGACGGAAACCAGCTGCTGCCCCACCGCCTTGATGAGCAGGGCCGCGACCACGGAAGAGTCGACACCGCCCGACAGGGCCAGCAATACCTTCTTGTCTCCAATCTGGGCTCGCAACTGCTTGATTTGTTCTTCAATGAATGCCCGGGCCAGACCGGCCGTCGTGATGCGCTCCATCTCTGCGGGGCGGACGTTTCCTGTAGTCATAATTTGTAATATATTTAAAATTAATTACTTGTACTCACTATTCCCATTCGATGGTTGCCGGCGGCTTGGACGAGATATCATAGACGACGCGGTTCACGCCGCGGACCTTGTTGATGATCTCGTTGCTGACATCCGCCAGGAAGTCATACGGGAAACGGAACCAGTCGGCCGTCATCCCGTCGGTGGACACCACGGCACGCAGCGCGACCGGGTTCTCGTACGTACGCTCGTCCCCCATCACGCCGACACTCTTGACCGGCAGCAGGATCACGCCCGCCTGCCAGATCGCATCGTAGAGATTGGTGGCCATTTCGCGCGGATCCGAGGCTTTCGGGAAGCCCATCCCGGTGCAGTCATAATGCCGCAGGCCGCGGATGAAGATATCGTCCGCCTCCCGCAGTACGCGGAGTTTTTCCTCCGTCACCTCACCGATGATGCGGATCGAGAAGGACGGGCCCGGGAAGGGATGGCGTCCGATCAACTCCTCTTTGATGCCCAGGGCCCGCCCGACCCGCCGGACTTCGTCCTTGAAAAGCATCCGGAGCGGTTCGACGATGCGGAGATTCATCTCCGCCGGGAGACCGCCCACATTGTGGTGCGACTTGATCTTGGAGGCGATGCCCGGAATGCCGGCGGATTCGATGACATCGGGATAGATGGTCCCCTGCGCCAGCCAGCGGGCATTTTCAATCTGCCGGGCATATTTGTCGAAGGTCTCGATGAAGAGACGTCCGACCACCTTGCGCTTGGCTTCCGGCTCCTCGACGCCCTTCAGGGCATCCAGGAACGCGACCGAAGCATCGGCGCCGATCACGTTCAGCCCCATGTCCCGGTAAGACTCCAGCACGTGCCCGTATTCGTCTTTGCGGAGCAGGCCGTTGTTGACGAAAATACAGGTCAGGTTGTGACCGATGGCCCGGTTGAGCAGGACACCGGCTACGGTAGAATCGACGCCGCCGCTCAGGCCCAGGATGACCTTGTCGTCCCCGAGCCGCTCCCGCAGGCCGGCGACCGTCGTCTCGATAAAGGAAGCGGGCGTCCAGTCTCCTTCAAGTCCGCAGATATCCAATGCGAAATTGGAGAGGATTTTCGCGCCTTCGGCCGTGTGGAACACTTCCGGATGGAACTGCACCGCATAAACCTGCTGCTCCGGAATCTGGAAGGCGGCGTTGGCGACATCCTGCGTAGAGGCGACCACCTCGGCACCGTCAGGAAGGGCGGAAATGGTGTCGCCGTGCGACATCCAGACCTGGGAATGCGGACTGACGCCGCGCATCAGCGGAGAATCCGGTCGGACGACATAAAGCATCGCACGGCCGTATTCACGGGCCACGGAACCCTCGACCCGGCCGCCGCAGCGGTGCGCGATGTACTGGGCGCCATAGCAGATGCCCAGGACGGGCAGACGGCCGATATAGCGGGAAAGATCGACCTGGGGCGCATGGGCGTCCCGGACCGAGCAGGGACTTCCGGAGAAAATCACGCCCCGGACGGAAGCGTCAAGCTCCGGAGCCTTGTCGTAAGGATAGATCTCACAATAAACGTTCAGCTCCCGGAGACGGCGGCCGATCAGCTGCGTCACCTGGGAGCCGAAATCAAGGATCAGGATCTTATTCACCGCGCGAATAGTTGGGAGTCTCCTTCGTAATCGTAATATCGTGCGGGTGACTCTCAGCCATGCCGCTGGCCGTAACACGCGTGAATTTGGCATTCTTGAGGGCCGCGAGGTCGCGGGCGCCGCAATAGCCCATGCCGGAACGCAGGCCGCCGACCAGCTGATAGACCGTCTCGGAAAGCGTTCCCTTGTACGGGACACGGCCGACAATCCCTTCGGGGACCAGCTTCTTGAGCTCGACCTTGTCGTCCTGGAAATAACGGTCCTTGGAGCCAGCCGCCATCGCGTCGATGGAACCCATTCCGCGGTATGCCTTGAACTTACGGCCGCTGTAGATGATGGTCTCGCCCGGAGACTCTTCCGTACCGGCGAACATGGAACCGCACATCACGCTGTCGCCTCCGGCCGCCAGGGCCTTGACGATATCACCGGAATAGCGGAGACCGCCGTCGGCGATCAGCGTCACGCCCGTCCCCTTGACCGCCTGGGAAGCGTTGTAGATCGCGCTGAGCTGCGGTACGCCCACACCGGCCACGATACGCGTGGTGCAGATCGAACCGGGGCCGATGCCTACCTTGATGCCATCGGCGCCCGCCTTCACGAGATCGCGGGCAGCTTCTTCCGTGGCGATATTTCCGACGACCACATCCAGGGACGGATAGGCGGACTTGACCCGCTTCAGCAGGTCGATGACCCCCTTGCTGTGACCGTGGGCGGAGTCGAGCACGACGGCGTCCACGCCTTCGGCGTAGAGCGCGGCCACGCGGTCGAGTGCATCCGGCGTGATGCCGATACCGGCGGCGACGCGCAGGCGTCCCTTGCTGTCCTTGCAGGCTTCGGGATGCAGCCGCTCCTTGATGAGGTCTTTATACGTGATCAGGCCGACGATGTGGCCCTTGTCGTCCACGACGGGGAGTTTCTCGACCTTGTATTTCTGGAGGACGGACTTGACATATTCACGGTCCGTACGGGATTCGGGGATGGTGACGAGACCCTGCGAGGTCATCACGTCGCGCACCGGCACTGCGAGGTCCTCCTGGAAACGGACATCGCGGTTGGTCACGATACCGACCAGGTGGTTTTCGCCATCCGTCACGGGAATGCCGCCGATGTGGTTCTCCCGCATCAGACGGAGGGCATTGCCCACGCTTTCGTCCTGGTTGATCGTGACAGGATCACTGATCATGCCATTCTCGGAGCGCTTCACCTGACGCACCTCGGCCGCCTGGGCGGAGATGCCCATATTTTTATGGATAACGCCGATGCCTCCTTCCCTTGCCAGGGCGATGGCCATCGGCGCTTCGGTGACGGTGTCCATGGCAGCGGACACGATCGGGATGTTCAGGGTGATGTTTCTGGAGAAACGGGTCTGCAGGGAGACTTCCCGGGGCAGGACTTCGGAGTACGCCGGAATGAGGAGTACATCGTCAAAAGTCAAACCTTCCAGGGCAATTCTTTCATCGATAAAGGACATAACGGAGGGACTTTTATTTGACTGACAAAGTTAAAGAAAAATGGCTGACGCACCAAAAAAAGTTTTCCACATTATATCCCCTGTCCGGCTTCGTCCCGCTTGCGCTTCCGGTACATCTGCCAGGTGTTGTAGATGTTGTGCCAGATCGAGTAGAAACCGCCGGCCACGGAGACGACAGGCGTCATGAAGGTATACCCCATCCAGATGCCGAACACGGTGTTTTTCTGACCCAGGGCCTGACCGGCCGAGATCGGGCACCGGTAGGCCTTTCCGATGCGGCGGCCCAACCAGAACTGCAGCGCGCAGGCCAGCAGCGACGCAATGCCGATCTCCCAGAGCACCCCCATGCCGGAATCGTTCTGCACGATGGCACGGGTACTCATCAGGATGGCGAACGTCAGCGAAACCGCCCAGATATAAAAGGAAAGGTTGGTGTACTGCAGCAGCCAGGCATGGAACTTCGGCAACAGGTAGCGCACCAGCCAGGCCGACAGGCAAGGGAGGATCAGGAGCGGAAAGACCTTGGCCAGAATCTTCACGAACGCCTCCGAGAAACGCAGTCCCTCCATCGGATGAAGCAGCGGAACGACCAGCGGCACGAGCAGCGCCACAGCCAGGTTGATCAGCACCGTATAAGTCACCACCCCGGCCATATTGCCGCCCAGTTTGCCCGTCACCACGGCGCAGGCCGTAGCCGTCGGGCAGATAATGCAGAGCATCCCGGCCTCGATCCCGTAGCGGAACGGGATACCCGGAAAGAAAATCAGCAGCAGCGCCAGGCCCACGAAAAGCCCGCACTGCAGCAGCAGCAGCCAGAGCATCCATTTGTGCGGCCGCATCTGATGCGGCTCGATCTTGCAGAAACTCAGGAACAGCATCATGAACAGCAGCATCGGCTGCAGGTCCTTGACGATGCGTTCCAGTACCGGCCCGGCAGGATGCAGCGCCGGGATGGCGTGATAGACCAGATAAAGGGAGGCGCCCACGATCATGCCGACGATGAGCGCCCAATCCTTCAGGAATTTCCAGAATGTGTAGCGGTACTCCCCCATGGTTTATTGTTCCGCGCGGGCCAGGAAGCACTCGACCGTATTTTCCATCAGCATCGCGATGGTCATCGGGCCTACGCCGCCCGGCACGGGCGTAATCCAGGAAGCGCGCTGGCGTGCGGACACGAAATCCACGTCTCCGCAGAGTTTGCCGGCCGCGTTGCGGTTCATACCGACATCGATGACCACGGCGCCGGGTTTGACCATGTCGCCGGTGACCACGTTTTCGCGGCCCACGGCCACGACGAGGACATCGGCCTGCAGCGTGACGGACTTCAGGTCCTTCGTACGGGAATGTGCGATAATGACGGTCGCGTTGCGGTCGAGCAGGAGCTTCGCCACGGGCTTTCCGACGATATTGCTCCGGCCCACGACCACAGCCGTCCTGCCGCTCAGGTCGATACCGGTCTCGTCGATCAGGCGCAGGATGCCCTTGGGCGTGCAGGGCACGCTGCAACGGCGACCGAGCCAGAGATCACCGACGTTGAGCACGTGGAATCCGTCCACGTCCTTCTCCCTGGCGATGGCGTCGATCACGCGCTCCTCACAGATCTGTTTCGGCAACGGGAGCTGTACGAGGATCCCGTCCACTTCCGGATCCCGGTTGAGATTGTCGATCATCTGCAGCAGGGCCTCCTCGGTGGCATCCTCCGCCATCGTGATGAGGCGGGAGTTCATCCCCACGAAGATCGCGGTCTTGACCTTGTTGCGCACATAGACCTGGCTGGCGGGGTTGTTGCCGACGATGATGACGGCGAGCGAAGGCTTCCGGCCGTATTTGACTTCCAGTTTTCCGACCCGGTCGCGCAGGTCTTCCTTGATCGATTCGGCAAGTGCCTTACCGTCCAGCAGACGGCCGTCCAGGGCCACATGGGCGATATCCCTGCGGTAGAACAGGGCGTCGCAGGAGATCTTGCCGAGCTCGGCATATACCTTCCGCTGCGCATCCCGGACATCCTTGCCCTCGGAGACGACCATCATCACGCGGCCGCCGTTGGTGAGCAGGCGTTCCCCTTCGCGTCTGGTTCCCATGTGATAGACCCGGGCCGCCACATCCCCGACACCGAGGATCTCGGCGCCCTTGGGATAGGAGCCCGGATAGCCTTTGGAAGCCAGCACGACGCCGAGCGAGACGGCATTGCGCCACACGGGCTGTTCCGCCGCACGTCCGCAGGCCACGGCATCGAAGATATCATAGATATCACTCTCGAGAAGCGGGAGCACGACCTCGGTCTCGGGATCGCCGAAACGGGCGTTGAATTCGATCACCTTGATGCCGGCAGGGGTCTTCATCAGGCCGCCGTAGAGTACGCCGGAAAGCGGGCAGCCCTCGGCGCACATGGCCTTGGCCGTCGCCTCCAGGATGTTCCCGAGGGCAAAGGCACGGTCCTCCTCCGAAATGAACGGAAGCCCGGTATAAGCCCCCATGCCGCCCGTATTGGGTCCCTTGTCTCCGTCAAAGGCACGCTTGTGGTCCTGGGCCAGCGGCATCGGATAGACCCGCTCCCCGTCCACGAAAGCCATGAACGAAAACGCCGGGCCGGTGAGGAAATCCTCCACCACCACGCGGCCCTGCCCGAAGGCCTAGTCCAGCAGCATGCTGCGCAGGGCGGTCTCGGCCCCCTCCGGTCCCGCGGCGATCACCACGCCCTTGCCGGCAGCCAGGCCGTCATATTTGAGCACGGCCGGGAACGGCCGGGCATTGACATAGTCCAGCGCTTCCTGGAAGTCGTCGAAGCTGCGGTAGCCCGCCGTGGGGATGCCGTATTTCTCCATCAGCACCTTGGCGAACTCCTTGCTGCTCTCGATGCGCGTGGCTGCCTGCGTATGGCCGAAAATCCGGAGTCCTGCGGCGCGGAAAGCATCCACGATTCCGACGGCGAGGGCCGCCTCCGGCCCGACGACGGTCAGGTCGATCCCTTCCTGCTGCGCAAAAGCGAGCAGACCGGGGACATCCGTATCCTTCAGGGGCACATTCTCCGCCTGGAGACCGATGCCGGCATTGCCGGGAGCGCACCAGATCTTCGCAACCTGCGGAGAACGGCTCAGCGCATCCACGATGGCGTGGCAGCGTCCGCCGCCGCCCACTACGAGCACTTTTTTATCTTTCATATCGATTAATGCTTGAAATGTCTGATTCCGGTGAAGAGCATCGTGATGCCGAGTTCGTCAGCCTTCGCGATGGCATCCGCGTCCCGGATGCTGCCGCCCGGCTGGACGATGGCGCTTACGCCGTACTGCGCAGCCAGCGCCACGGTATCATCGAAAGGCAGGAAGCCGTCGGAGGCGAGGACGAGTCCCTCGGTGAATCCGGCTGCCTGTGCCTGCTTGAGAGCGATCTCGGCGGAGCCGACGCGGTTGGTCTGGCCGGCACCGACACCGATCGTATGGTTGTCCCGCACCACGGCGATGGCATTGGACTTGACGTGCTTGACGATACGCCAGCCGAAGTCCAGGTCTGCAAGCTGGGCGCCGGTCGGACGGACCCGGGTCACGCACATCTCCGGCGTAACGGTTTCCATCGCGGTGTCGAGTTGCTGGACGAGCATGCCGCCGTTGACGCCGACATACTGCATCGGGACCTTTTCCTCGCGTTCCATCGGGACTTCCAGGACACGGAGGTTCTTCTTGGCGGAGAGGATTTCCAGGGCCTCGGGCGTATAGGACGGGGCGATCACGATCTCGAGGAAGATCGGTTTCATCCCACGTGCCACCTCGGCCGTCAGTTCGCGGTTCACGCCCACGATGCCTCCGTAGATGCTGACCTTGTCCGCCTCATAGGCGGCCTGCCAGGCCTCTTCGACGGTCGCGCCCACGGCAGCGCCGCAGGGATTCATGTGCTTGAGGGCCACGCAGAACGGCGCATCGAAATCACGAAGCACGTTCAGGGCCGCATTGGCATCCTGGATGTTATTGTAAGACAATTCCTTGCCCTGGATCTGGCGGGCGAAGGCCAGGGAGAAGGGCGACGGGGACATCGCCGCGTAGAACTTTGCGGACTGGTGGGGGTTCTCTCCGTAACGGAGCGGCTGCTTGAGGTCGTACTCCAGGAAAAGCTTCTCGTTGAGACCGGCCTTGCCGCGCATCCAATTCGCGATGCACATGTCATATTCAGCCGTATGCGTATATGCCTTGGCAGAGAGCTTGAGCCGGGTGTCGTCGGAAGTCTTTCCGTTGGCACGGAGCTCTTCCAGCACCTTGTCATAGTCGGACGGATCGCAGACGATGGTCACGTCCCGCCAGTTCTTGGCGGCGCTGCGCACCATCGAAGGACCGCCGATGTCGATGTTCTCGATGGCTTCCTCCATCCCCACGTCCTCCTTGGCGATGGTCCGGCGGAAAGGGTAAAGGTTCACGCACACCAGGTCGATGGTTCCGATCCCCTGCTCCGCGAGCGTGGCCATATGGGCCGGCAGGTCGCGGCGCGCCAGGATGCCCCCGTGCACCTTGGGGTGCAGGGTCTTGACGCGTCCGTCCAGGATCTCGGGGAATCCCGTGACTTCGCTGATACCGACGGTCCGGATGCCTTTCTCTTCCAGCAGACGCTGGGTGCCTCCCGTGGCAATGATGGTCCAACCCAATGACTGGAGTCCCTGCACGAACGGCACGAGACCCGTCTTGTCGCTTACACTGACTAACGCCCTCATAGATTCTTCAATAACTTTTGTATGGTTTCTATATATAAAACATGCTCGATTTTCTGGCCGATCCGGTGGACTTCCTCCGGATCGTTCCCGTCATATTCAAAGGCCCGCTGGGCGATGATCCTGCCACCGTCCAGTTCGGCATCCACATAATGGATGGTGATGCCATAGACCTTGACCCCGTACGCCACGGCCTGCTCCACGGCATGGGCGCCACGGAACGCCGGCAGGAGCGAAGGGTGGATGTTGATGATGCGTCCGCAGTAGGCGTCCAGCAGCACGTCGGAGATGATGCGCATATAACCGGCCAGGCACACCAGGTCGATTCCCAGCGCATCCATCCGGCGGACGATCTCCCGTTCGAATTCAGCCTTGGAGCCGAAGGATTTGGGAGAGGCCACGAAATGCGCGATTCCGAAGCGCTCCGCACGCGCCACGACGGCGGCACCCGGCCTGTCACAGACCATCAGGGCCACCTCGGCGTCCAGCCGGCCATCGGCGCAAGCCTGCGCAATGGCTTCGAAATTGGTCCCGGAGCCGCTGGCGAATACTGCTAACTTCTTCTTCATTGAAGGATGATGTTGACTCCCGGTTCAGCGGTCACCTTGCCGATGACGGAAGCTTTTTCCCCATGACCCGCCAGGATGTCGATGACCTTTCCGGCCTCAGCCTCGCTGACGGCGAGCACCATGCCGATGCCCATATTGAAGATGTTGAACATCTCGCGGTGCGGTACGCCGCCCCACTTCTCCAGCATCCGGAAGACCGGGAGGATCTCCCAGCTGCCCTCACGGACCTCGATACCCTGCCCTTTCTGCAGGATGCGGGGGATGTTCTCATCGAAACCGCCGCCGGTGATGTGGGCCACGCCGTGCACATCGCACTGGCGGATCACATCCAGGACCTGGCGTACATAGATGCGGGTCGGGGTCAGCAGGACTTCACCGAGGGTACGGCCGCCGAATTCCGGAACGGACTCCGAATAATGGTGACGGCCGTCCTGGACGATCTTGCGGACCAGACTGAAGCCGTTGGAATGGACGCCCGTGGAAGCGATGCCGACCAGGACATCCCCGACACTCACCTTGGAGCCGTCGATCAGCCTGGACTTCTCCACCACACCGGTGGTGAATCCCGCAATATCATATTCGTCACCGGCATACATGCCCGGCATCTCGGCGGTCTCGCCGCCCACCAGGGCACATCCGGCCTGGCGGCAGCCTTCCGCGACGCCGGCCACGATGGCCTCGACCTTCTCCGGCACATTGTGGCCCAGGGCTACATAGTCCAGGAAGAAAAGCGGCTCGGCGCCCTGCGCCAGGACGTCGTTGACGCACATGGCTACGGCATCGATGCCGATGGTGTCGTGCTTGTCCATCGCGAATGCGATCTTGAGTTTGGTGCCGACACCATCCGTCCCGCTGACGAGGACGGGCTCCTTGTAGCCGAGCGAAGCGAGATCGAACATCCCGCCGAAGGATCCGATGCCCCCCATGCACCCCGGACGGTTCGTGGAGGCAACGTGTTGCTTGATACGGCGGACCACTTCGTAGCCCGCTTCCAGGTTCACGCCTGCTTTTTCGTAAGATTGTGCCATATCATCAGTCGTTTTCTACTGTTTCATCATAAAGCAAAGTCGGGTATTCTCCCGTGAAACAGGCCTGGCAGGGATCTGCACAGCCGAAACAGGAGTCCCGTGTGGATTCCGGGCTCAGATAGCCCAGCGAATCTGCGCCGATGGCCAGCCGCGCTTCTTCGAGCGTCCGGTGGGAGCAGAGCAGTTCCTCCGGCGTGGACGTATCCACTCCGTAATGGCAGGGGAAGCGCATCATCGGGCTGGCGATGCGGACGTGCACCTCCGTGGCGCCGGCCTCGCGCAGCAGCTTGACGATCTTGAGCGAGGTGGTACCCCGGACGATGGAATCGTCCACCAGGACGATGCGCTTGCCCCGGACGATGCTCCGCACCGGGGAAAGCTTCATCTTGACGCCCAGTTCCCGGAGGGACTGGACGGGCTGGATGAAGGTACGCCCTACATATTTGTGCTTCACGAGCCCCATCTCATAGGGGATGCCGCTCTCCTCGCTGTAGCCCATGGCCGCGCTGAGGCTGGATTCGGGCACGCCGACCACCATGTCCGCCTCGACCGGGCATTCCCGGTACAGGCGGCGTCCCGCTTCCTTGCGGTACGCATGGACATTGCAGCCGTCGATATCGCTGTCCGGCCGGGCGAAATAGATGTACTCCATCGCGCACATCCGGTGGCGGTTGAAATGGGAATACAGCGTACTGCGGATCCCGTGGTGGTCCAGGGACACGATTTCTCCGGGTTCGACGTCGCGGATGAATTCCGCACCCATGATCTCGAAGGCGCAGGATTCACTGCTCACCACATAGCCGCCGTCCAGTTTGCCAATGCACAGGGGCTTGATCCCGTACTTGTCCCGGCAGGCATAAATGCGGTTCCTGGTCATGATTACGAAGGTGAATCCGCCTTCGATCATGTTCAGCGCCTTCACGATCCGCAGGATACGGTCTTCCTTGTGGTTCTTCTTGATCAGATGCGCCAGCAGTTCGCTGTCCGTATTGGTCTGGAAAATGGAGCCGTGCCGCTCCAGGTATTCGGACACCTGACGGGCATTCACCAGATTGCCTTCTCCGGCAATGGCGAAATCCCCGGTATGGTGATGGAAATACAGGGGCTCCACATTGTTCAGCCCGCCTTTGGAAGCATTGGCATATTTCACGCTGCCGATACCCATTTCGCCCGGCAGCTGTTTCAGTTCGCCATTGGTAAAGATTTCGCTCAGCAGACCCTGCCCCCGGTATTGGTGCATCTCCCCTTCTTTGTCGAAGGTGATGATACCGCCGCCTTCCTGCCCGCGGTGCTGCAGGTTGTGCAGGCCATAATAGATAAAGGTCGAGGCACTCGGAATGCCATAAACTGCCAGTACACCCATTTTATTCTCCGGTTACTTTTTTCAAACGGTTCAAAACATTCCTGTAGCTCTCCACCACGCGGCTCAGGTCCAGGCGGAAGCGGTCTTTGTCCAGGCGCTCCCCCGTGGCTTCGTCCCACAGGCGGCAGGTATCCGGACTGATCTCGTCGGAGATGATGATGGCTCCCGTGTCGGCAGCGCGGCCGAACTCGATCTTCATGTCGACCAGTTCGATGCCGGCTTTGTGGAAGAGCTCCTTGAGCAGCGTATTGACCCGACGGGCATTGTCATACATCCCGTCAAGCTCCTGATAGCTTGCGATCCCCAGCGCGACGGCATGGTCGCGGTTGATGAGCGGATCCTCCAGTTCGTCGACATTGTAGCGAAGGTCGACGATCGTATTGGAATGGCGGAAGCCCTCCGCTACGCCCAGACGGGCGGCCAGCGAACCGGCCATCCGGTTGTGTACAACCACCTGCAGGGGGATGATTTCGATCTTGCGGCAGAGTTGTTCCTGTTCTCCCAGGATCTGGATGAAGTGGGTTTCGACCCCGTTCCGGTTCAGGTAATCCAGCAGAATGGCCGAGATCTGGTTGTCCAGGGCGCCCTTTCCCTTGAAACGGGCCCTCTTGACATTGTTGTAGGCAACCGTCACGTCCTTGTAACGGAAGATTACCTGGTCGGGATGGTCGGTAGCAAAAACCTGCTTCTCGTTTCCCTCAAAAATTAACGGTCCTTTTATCATGGTCAACAATTGGTTTTCTTGAAATATGCAACGGCATTGTCAAAGAGCGGCTGGTAGAGCTCCTCCTCGATGTTCTTGAACACATTGGGCTCCCAGCGTTCCGTGTGGCCCATCTTGCCGAGGATCTGCCCGTCCGGGCTGATGATTCCCTCGATGGCATAGTAAGAACCGTTGGGATTGAAGGGCGCTTCCATCGTGACCTCCTCGGAGAAAGGATCCACATACTGGAAGGCCACCTGGCCGTTGGCGAAAAGTTCCTTCGCCAGGGATTCGGAGACCATGAACTTGCCCTCGCCGTGGCTGACGGCGATGGTATGCAGGTCACCGACGGACAGGCCGGCCAGCCAGGGGGAACGGGTCGTCGCCACGCGCGTGGTAGCCATCTGGGAAATATGGCGGTTGATGTCGTTGCGGAAGAGGGTCGGAGACTCGCGGGTCACGCGGCCCAGGCGGCCGTACGGCAGGAGGCCGCTCTTGACCAGGGCCTGGAAGCCGTTGCAGATACCCAGAATCAGTCCGCCGCGGTCCAGCAAACCGTGGATGGATGCAGCGACCCGCTCATTGTTCAGCACGTTGGCGATGAACTTGCCGCTTCCGTCCGGTTCGTCACCGGCGGAGAAGCCGCCCGCAAGCATCAGGACCTGGCAGCGGTCGATGGCGGCGCTCATCTCCCCGATGGAACGGAGGACATCCGCACCGGTGAGGTTGCAGAATACGCCGAACTCCACGTCGGCGCCCGCCTTGCGGAAAGCCTTGGCCGTATCATAATCACAGTTCGTACCCGGGAACACGGGGATGTACACGAGCGGACGCCCGACCGGTGCGCCTTTCCAGTGCGGCGCCTCATATTTTCCTTCCGGCTTGATGCCGCTCAACATCTTCTGATGGCTGGCACGGACTTTCGCAGGATAGACCCGGGCGTACTTGCCGGCATTCGCTTCGAGCAGGCGGTCGATGGAGATCCGCTCTCCGTTGATCCGGACCAGTCCGTCCTCGCCGTCGGTGACCTTGCCGAGCAGCACGGCCTGCGGGAAATCGAGTTCGGACTCACTCTCTACGAGGATGGACCCGTATCCCAGGTCGAACAGCATCCGCTCGTCCAAGCGGACATCCACCCCGAAGAGGTTGCCGAAGGCCATTTTCGCAAGGCCTTCCGCCACGCCTCCACGGCCCAGGGCCCAGGCGGAAACGATATTTCCGGCCGCGATCTGGGCGTGCACGTAGTCCCAGTTGGCGCGCAGTTGCGCGGTATCCGGCATCCGGTTCGCCAGCGGGGTATGCTTGATCAGGTATAACTTATTGCCCTCCCATTTGAGCTCCGGGGAGATCACCCGGGTGGCATCCACCGTCGTGACACCGAAGGCTATCAGGGTGGGCGGCACGGAGATGTGTTCGAAGGTGCCGCTCATCGAGTCCTTGCCGCCGATGGACGGCAGTCCCAGGGCGAGCTGCATCTTGAGGGCACCAAGCAGGGCGGAGAGCGGTTTGCCCCAGCTGTGGGGGTCGGAAGTCATCCGTTCGAAATACTCCTGATAGGAAAAACGCATACCGGAATAATCACCGCCCGAAGCAGCCACCTTGGTACAGGCGTCCACGACGGCATACGCAGCTCCGTGATACGGGCTCCAGGAGGACAGGAACGGGTCATAGCCGAAAGCCATCATGCTGGCGGTATCGGTGTAGCCGTCCGCCGGCAGTTTCTGGACGGAGACCTGGGTCTCCGTAGCCTGCAGGGCACCGCCGTAGGGCATCAGCACCGTCGAGCGGCCGATGGTCGCATCGAACATCTCCACCAGGCCCTTCTGCGAAGCGACGTTGGGATCGGAAAGGGTGGCGACCATCTTTTCCCTGAGCGTCGCACCCTCCGGCTCCCGGCGGAACGGGTCGATGTCCTCGACCGCCCCGATGGCGGCCTGGGCGTAGTGCTTCGCACCGGCACTGTCGATGAATTCACGGGAAAGGTCGGCAACGGAAGTTCCGTGATAGAACATCCGCATCCGGCCGCGGTCCGTCACGTCGGCGACATGGGTCACTTCGACGTTCTCGCTGCCGCAATAGGCCTCGAAGGCGGCGCGGTCCCCCGCCTCCACCACCACGGCCATCCGCTCCTGGGACTCGCTGATGGCGAGCTCCGTAGCATTTAGTCCGCTGTATTTGACCGGAACCCGGTCCAGATAGATGTCCAGGCCGGCCGCCAGCTCGCCGATCGCGACGCTGACGCCTCCGGCTCCGAAGTCGTTGGATTTCTTGATGAGGCGCGTCACCTCCGGACGGCGGAACAGCCGCTGCAGCTTGCGCTCTTCGGGGGCGTTTCCCTTCTGCACTTCACTGCCGCAGGTCTCCAGGGACGTTCCCGTGTGCTCCTTGGAAGAGCCGGTCGCCCCGCCGATTCCGTCCCGGCCCGTCCGGCCGCCCAGCAGGAGGATCACGTCTCCCGGCGCGGGGCTTTCCCGACGGACATGATCCGCCTTGACAGCGCCGACGACAGCTCCGACCTCGAGCCGCTTGGCCGTGTAACCGGGATGGTAGATCTCACGCACATGCGTCGTCGCCAGGCCGATCTGGTTGCCGTAGCTGGAGTAGCCGGCCGCAGCCTTGCGGCTGATCATCCGCTGCGGAAGCTTGCCCTGCAGGGTATCCTTGACGGCGGCATTGATGTCGCCGGCACCCGTCACGCGCATCGCCTGATAGACGTAGGCCCGGCCGGAGAGCGGGTCGCGGATGGCTCCGCCCAGACAGGTGGCGGCCCCGCCGAACGGTTCGATCTCCGTCGGGTGATTGTGGGTTTCATTCTTGAACTGCAGAAGCCATTTCTCGGGTTTGCCGTCCACTTCCACATCCACGAAAATGCTGCAGGCATTGTTCTCTTCGCTCTGTTCGAGATCTTCCAGCAGGCCCCGTTTGCGCAACACGCGCGCACCGATCGTGGCGAGTTCCATCAGGCAGAGGCTCTTGTGCTCGCGGCCCAGTTCCCTGCGGACGTCCAGGAACTCCCGGTATTCCGCCTCGATCTCTTCCTTGACGAAAGAGTCCTCCACCCGTACGTCCGTGAGTTCGGTGGTGAAGGTCGTATGACGGCAATGGTCGCTCCAATAGGTATCCAGGATGCGGAGCTCCGTTTCCGACGGGTCACGGCCCTCCCGGGTGAAATAGCGCACGACTTCCGCCAGGTCGTCGGTATTCATCGCCAGCCCCCAGCGCTTGCAGAATGCTCCGTATTCCTCCGGCTTCATCTGCGTGAAGCCCGCCAGGGAAGCCAGCGGCTTGACCTCCGCCTTGCCCTCGGGCTGCAGACGGGCGAGATCCTTGGGACGGGACTCCACCACATTAATATAATAATGGCGGATCGCGGCAAGATCCGCTTCCGCCAAATCATCGTCGAAAATCAGCAGGCGTGAGGAACGGATCTGCACGTCCGCGGAAGGGTCGATCAGGTGGACACAGTCCAGGGCCGAGGAGGCCCGTTGGTCGAACTGGCCGGGAATATACTCGACAGCCAGGTATTTCTTGCCTTCGAGCGGACAGTCGTCCGTCACGCTGTCCGTCACCACTTCCCCGAATACCGTATAGCGGCACTTCTCCAGCAGTTCGTCGGAGAAGCCGAACAGATCATAGACATTGAGAAGCCGCAGGGTATGCAGCGAGAGAGAAAGGTTTTCGTTGAACTCGTTCTTGAGGCTCTGCGCCTCAACCTGGAACTCCGAATACTTTTCTACGTAAATGCGGTGTGATTTCATTTTATAGTTCGGTTTGAAGGACCTTTTCAGCTTGTTGTTGGCGGAACTCTTCCAGCCGGGCCGCCAGGGCGGCATCCTGAAGGGCGAGGATCGAAACGGCATAAAGGGCGGCATTTTTCGCCCCGTCGATCGCCATCGTCGCCACGGGGATCCCGGAGGGCATCTGGACGATGGAGAGCAGGGAGTCCAGGCCATTGAGCGCCTTGCTGCGGATCGGAACCCCGATCACGGGCAGCGAAGTGAGGGCTGCAGCCATGCCGGGCAGATGTGCGGCGCCGCCGGCCCCGGCAATGACGATGGAGACACCCCGGTCCCGGGCCGTCGCCATATAATCACAGAAGAACTGAGGAGTGCGGTGTGCGCTGATGACTTTTTTCTCGAAGGGGACCCCGAATTGCCCGAGGGTCTCGCAAGCGGCTGACATCACCTCCCAGTCGCTTTTGGATCCCATGATAATGCTGACTTTCATACTTGAACTAACCAAAGCGCAAATTTACAATAATACTTTACGCCTTGCAAGTGAAGTTATCGACAATTTTATCGAAATCTTTGTTGAAAACTGCCGTTTCATGTTTTGGGGATTATCCCTACTTTTGTAAAATTCTATCTTTTGATGAAATCACGTATTTTCTTCCTCTGCTGCACCGCAGTATGCCTGCTCGCCGCCTGCGGCAGTCCGCGCAGGACGCAGGGCCCCTTTTCCGTGTGGGAGCGCACGGTCATCACGATGTCCGACAGCGTCATGTATGTGGGAGTCGTCAGCGATTTCGAAGACAGCCTGGAGCTGCGTGCCGCCTGCCGGGAACTGAGCGAAGAGGAGTTGCGCAGCGACCTCTATGGCATGCTTTCCTCCAAGATGCTGAGTACGGTACGCGCCCCGCAGCAAGGAGGTGTCGGGATCGCCGCGCCGCAGGTGGGACTGCTGCTGCGCATCGCCGCCATCCAGCGTCTGGACCAGCCCGGCGAGCCGTTCGTGGTCTATCCCAACCTGCGTGTCCTCCGGCACCTGGGCGATACGGTACGCGGCCGCGAAGGATGCCTGTCCATCCCGGGCAAACGGGGAATCGTCCCGCGCAGCGAGGGGGTCGTCATCTCCTGGACCGACCCGCAGACCCTGCAGACCGTTACGGAGGAGATCCACGGATTCACCGCCGTCATCTTCCAGCACGAGACGGACCATCTGGACGGGATCCTCTATACGGACCGCGCCGACTCGGTCTCCGACGACCCCGAGTGGGAAGCGGAACGTGCTCCCTATGCCGGACAGGGTGCCTATGACAAGCCGGCGTGGCGCCGGGGCCCGGGGGTCTGACCGACAGGCAAAGAGGATTTGTGAGTTCAGCGGATTATTTCTATATTTGCAAGGATAACGAGCAATGAAAAGGATTCCCCACACCAACGATTTCCGCTGCGGCGGCTTCCCCGAGGCCTCCTTCCGTTGCTTTTTGTTTTTTGATTTTTCGGACAGCTTTTGACGGCTGTCTGTTTTTTTATTATGGAGACATTGTTACTCAAAGGAGGCATCCTCATCGACGGCAGCGGCCGGCGGCGCGCCGACGTGCTGGTCCGGGACGGCCGCATCGCGGCGATCGGACCGGATATCGTCGAGGCTCCCGGCGCACGGCTGATCGACTGCAGCGGCAAATGGGTCAGCGAGGGATTCACCGACATCCATGTCCATTTCCGGGAACCCGGACAGGGCTATAAGGAAACCATCCGCACCGGTTCGCTGGCCGCCGCCCATGGCGGTTATACGACCGTCTGTGCCATGCCCAACCTCAATCCCGTGCCGGACAGTCCCGAGACCCTGGCGCTCGAGCAGGAGATCATTGACCGGGATGCCTGCATCCGGGTCCTGCCCTATGCCGCCATCACGCTGGGACGCAAGGGTTCGGAACTGGTGGACTTCGCCGCCCTGAAAGGGCGCTGCGCCGCCTTTTCCGACGACGGCAGCGGTGTACAGAGCGAAGCAATGATGCGCAGCGCGATGCAGGCCGCCGCCCGGGAAGACGTGATCATCGCCGCCCACTGCGAAGACAATACGCTCCTGCACGGGGGATATATCCACGACGGACGCTACTGCGCCGCCCACGGTCACAAAGGCATCTGCTCCGAGAGCGAATGGGGACAGATCCGGCGCGACCTCGCCCTCGCCGAGGAGACCGGCTGCCGCTACCACGTCTGCCATATCTCCTGCGCCGAAAGCGTAGAACTGATCCGCACCGCCAAGGCGCGCGGGGTACGGGTGAGCTGCGAGACGGGGCCCCACTATCTGACCCTCTGCGAAGACGACCTGCAGGAAGACGGACGTTTCAAGATGAATCCGCCGCTGCGCCGTGCCGAAGACCGCGAGGCTCTCATCGAGGGGCTTCGCGACGGCACCATCGACGCCATCGCCACCGACCATGCCCCCCACAGCGCCGAGGAGAAATCCCGCGGACTGGCCGGCAGCGCCATGGGAATCGTCGGCCTGGAGACGGCTTTCCCGGTGCTCTACACCGGACTTGTGCTGACAGGGAAACTGTCCCTGGAACGCATCGTCGAAGCCCTGACCACCGGTCCCCGCCGGGCCTTCCGCCTCGACGGAGGCCTGCAGCCCGGTGCCCGGGCCGACCTGACCGTCATCGACCCCGAGGCTTCCTGGACCGTCGACCCGGCGGACTTCCTCTCGCTGGGAAAGGCCACGCCTTTTGCGGGCGCCGCCGTACGCAGCCGCATCCTCCTGACCCTCAAGGACGGTATCCCCGTTTACCTCTACAAATAATCTGCGCCATGTCCCTGATCCTCCACATGAAAATCCCCGGCGCCCTGGTCGTGGCATCCGACTGCCAGGTCACCAACCACACCCAGCGGAACGGAATCGACTACAAATACATCACCACGAACGCCGAGCAGAAATCCTTCCTGGTCAACGACCACCTGGCGGTGAGCTACTGCGGCAACGCCGGCATGGGCGGCATTCCGACTTCCTGCCACCTGCGCGAACTGTTCAGGAACAACCGGAACCTGACGACGACCTTTGCCGCCGCGGATCTGCTCGACCGCTATTTTACACAGGAAGGCATCCAGGACAGGCCCCACATCCTGATCAGCGGCTACAATTCCGGCAGAGCTTCGGTGGTGGAACTGACCGCCCAGGGCGGCAACCTCAACAAGTTCTTCGAAGCGGAGAACAGTTTCGGCCTGGCCTACCAGGGAGAAATCAGTGTCCCCAAGGCCATCGTGAACCTGGGCAAATTCGAATATGCGCTGTTCCGGCCGGCGGAGGCGATCGGTTTTTGCGAGATGCTGATCACCACGACCGCGAAAGTACTGCGTTACCAGAGCGAACTCCAGTCTGTCAGCGAAGAGATGGACATCCTTCTGCTGACCCCTTCCGGCGCCCGCTGGATCCGCCGCTCTTCCCTGGACATTTAAATGGAACCGCCGATGCAGAAGTCCCTTTTCTCGATCAAGAGCAATGACCCGGTGGCCCGGGATACATACCGGATGGTCCTGCTGACGGACCGCCCCGTGACGATGCGCAGCGGGCAGTTCGTAGACATCGCCCTGCCGGAGTACTACCTGCGCCGACCGATTTCCGTCAGCGACACGCTCCCCAACGGCATCGTCCTCTACTACAAAGTCGTCGGCGAGGGCACCCGGGCGATGTCCGGGATGCAGCCCGGAATGCAGCTGGATCTGCTCACCGGCCTGGGAAGCGGATTCCATCCCGAAAAATGCCGGGAATCCGCGCTGCTGGTCGGCGGCGGACTGGGCGCGGCTCCCCTCTTCCTGCTGGCCCGGGAGCTGATGAACCTGGGCCGGAGCGTCAGTGTCGTGCTGGGTTTCAACCGGGCCGACGAGATCTTCCTCGCAGAGGAATTCCGCTCCCTGGGACTGCCCGTGCATCTCGCCACGATGGACGGTTCCGTAGGGACGAAAGGCTTCGTGACCGATGCCGTGGCAGCCGGCCGGCCGGCCTTCGACTGCTTTTACACCTGCGGCCCGCTGCCGATGATGAAGGCCGTCTGCCGCGCCCTGGACACCCCCGGCGAAGTGAGCCTGGAGGAGCGGATGGGCTGCGGTGCCGGATTCTGCTACGGCTGCAGCATACAGACCGCCCGGGGACCGCAGCGCGTCTGCGCCGACGGGCCCGTTTTCGACAAGGAGGACGTGCTATGGTAAACAAAGACCTTTCCGTGACCCTTTGCGGCATCCGGCTCGCCAACCCGGTCGTACCCGCCAGCGGCACTTTCGGCTTCGGGCTGGAACTCGCCGACACTTTCGACCTCAACGTCCTGGGCGGCATTTCCCTGAAAGGGACCACCCGCGAGGCGCGCTATGGCAATCCGACGCCGCGCATCGCCGAGTGCAGCGCCGGGATGAGCAACTCCGTGGGCCTGCAGAACCCGGGCATCGAGGCACTCGTGTCCGACAAGGCCCCCGCGCTCCGCAAGATCTACCGCGGAGCCATCATCGCCAACATCAGCGGCTATTCCGTGGAGGAATATGCCCACAACTGTGCCCGGGCGGACGCCTGCCCGGACATCGACATCCTCGAAGTCAACGTTTCCTGCCCCAACGTACACGGCGGCGGGATGGCCTTCGGTACCGACCCCGCCTCCGCAGCAGCCGTCACCCGGGCCGTCAGGGCCGTCACCCGCAAGCCCGTCTTCATCAAGCTCAGCCCGAACGTCACGGACATCGTCTCGATCGCCCGGGCCTGCGAAGACGCCGGTGCGGACGGCATCACGCTGGTCAACACCTTCCTGGGCATGCGTATCGACATCCGGAAGCGCCGGCCGGTCATCGCCAACAAGACGGGCGGTTTCTCCGGACCTGCGATTTTCCCGGTCGCCCTGCGGATGGTCTGGCAGGTGGCCCATGCCTGCAGCATCCCCGTCATGGGTTGCGGCGGCGTCCGGCGCGCCGAGGACGTAATTGAAATGATGATGGCCGGTGCCACGGCCGTGCAGATAGGTGCGGAAAACCTCCGCAACCCGATGGCCTGCCCGGAGATCATCACCGCCCTTCCCGCCCTGATGGACAGTCTGGGCATCGACAGTTTACAAGAAATAATCGGAATCATATAATGGCAAGAGACGTCATCATCGCCTGCGACTTCGCAAGCAGGCAGCAGACCCTGCAGTTCCTCGACGCATTCGAGGGCCATCGCAAACCCTTTGTCAAAATCGGGATGGAGCTCTTCTACGCCGAAGGGCCGGACATCGTCCGTGAACTCAAGCGCCGCGGCCACCCGGTCTTCCTGGACCTCAAGCTCCACGACATCCCCAACACCGTCAGGAAAGCGATGCGCGTGCTCTCCGCCCTGGATGTGGACATCTGCAACGTCCATGCGGCCGGCACCGTCGAGATGATGCGCGCCGCGCTCGAAGGCCTGACCCGGCCCGACGGCACCCGCCCGCTGCTCATTGCCGTCACCCAGCTCACCTCCACCAGCGAGGAGCGGATGCAGCGCGAACTGCTGATCGGCGCCGGAATCAACGAGACCATCGTGAAATATGCGCAGAACGCGCAGGAAGCCGGCCTGGACGGCGTCGTCTGCTCGCCGCTCGAAGCGGCGATGGTCAAACAGGCCTGCGGGGCGGACTTCCTCACCGTCACGCCGGGCATCCGTTTCGCGGACGCGGCCGCGGACGACCAGGTCCGCATCACCACCCCGGCCCGCGCCCGGGAGATCGGCTCCGACTACATCGTGGTCGGCCGGCCCGTCACCGCAGCGGCAGATCCTGTCGCCGCCTATGACCGTTGCCTGCAGGAATTTTTGAATCAGTAAGATATGGAAAAACAAATCGCCAAAGAACTCCTCTCGATCGGGGCCGTGTTCCTCCGTCCCGAGGAGCCGTTCACCTGGGCCAGCGGCATCCAGAGCCCGATCTATTGCGACAACCGGCTCACCCTGTCCGCCCCCGCCGTACGGGAAAAGGTCGAAGCTGGGCTCGCCACCCTCGTCCGGGAGCATTTCCCGGAGTGCCAGGCCCTGATGGGTACCTCCACCGCCGGCATCGCCCACGCCGCCATTACCGCCACCCTGCTGGACCTGCCCATGGGTTATGTCCGGGGCGAGGCCAAGACCCACGGCCGGACCAACCGCATCGAGGGCCGGCTTGAACCCGGCACAAAGGTCGTCGTGGTCGAGGACCTCATCTCCACGGGCGGCAGCGTCATCGACGTGGTGAACGCCCTGCGGGAAGCGGGCGCCGAAGTGCTCGGCATCGTAAGCATCTTCACCTACGGCCTGCGCAAGTGCCTGGAACGCCTCGCCGCGGCGGACGTCGTCAATTATTCCCTGAGCAACCTCGACGCCCTCGTGGACGTGGCCGTCGAACAGAAATACATCACGCCCGCACAGAAAGAACAGATCCTGGAATTCCGCAACAATTTATGAAACACCTCATCGATCCCACCGACCTCAGCAAGGAGGAAATCGACCAGATCGTAGCCCTGGCCGAGGACATCATCGCACACCGCGAGCGCTACCAGGGCAGTATGGCCCACAAGAAGCTCGCCACCCTTTTCTATGAGCCCAGCACCCGTACGCGGCTGAGTTTCACCGCCGCCATGATGGAACTGGGCGGCAACGTGCTCGGCTTCTCCAACCCCCAGAACTCATCGGTCAGCAAGGGCGAGACGGTGCAGGACACCGTCCGCGTGGTGGGTTGCTTCGCCGACATCATCGCGATGCGCCATCCCATCGAGGGCGCCCCGCTGGTGACCTCCGAAGTGTCCCGCGTGCCGATCATCAACGCCGGTGACGGCTCCCACAGCCACCCGACCCAGACGCTCACCGACCTGCTCACCATCAAGCGCGAGCTCGGCCACATCGACGACATCACCATCGGTTTCTGCGGCGACCTCCGCTTCGGCCGCACCGTCCATTCCCTGATCAAGGCCCTGTCCCGCTACCACGGCATCAAGGTCGTGCTGATCGCCCCGGACGAACTGCGCCTGCCGGACTATATCAAAGAAGACGTCTGCGACAAGATGGGCATCAAATACCGCGAAACGGACAGTCTCGACGAGGCCATCCCGGAACTGGACGTACTCTATATGACCCGCGTGCAGAAGGAACGCTTCCTGGACGAGGACGAATTCGACCGCGTCAAGGACAGCTTCGTGCTGGACGCCCGCCGGATGGCGCTGGCCAAGGAGAAGATGGCGGTGCTGCACCCGCTGCCGCGCGTCAACGAGATCCTCACCGAGGTGGACGACGATCCGCGGGCGGCTTATTTCCGCCAGGTCGAGAACGGCAAGCTCGTGCGTATGGCCCTGATCATCAGCCTGATGGAATGGAAGGACGACCCCGCGCACACGATGCCGGAGCACGAAGAGCCCATCGTCAGCACCACGATGCACTGCACCAACAGCAAGTGTATCTGCAACAACGAAAAGGTCCAGCCGCGTTTCCGCGTCGCCGAGAACGGCATCACGCGCTGCTGGTATTGCGACAGCAAGGTACGTTGACCGAACCTTGCTGTCGCAATACTCACTTTACGACTGAGGGGGCGCTCCCCCTCAGACTCCCCTGCGTCGCCCCGCTCCGATCCTCATCCGTTGACGGACGTGTAGTTTTCCGGGGATCTGCCTGCGAGCAGCATTCCGGTTAACGGAAATCAGAACTGGAAATAGATGAAGGCCTGGAGGTCGGCCGTGATGAACTGATAGACCGCGAAGACCACGGCGACGACGATCAGGGC
>JAILAO010000052.1 GCA_024681565.1 Bacteroidales bacterium | reverse complement strand
TATGTCGGCGACCAGATCATCCCCGTACAGGCGGCCGACATCGCCTGTTTCTTCTCGGAAGAGAAGGCCAACTATCTGTTGACGACGGGCGGCGAACGCTACCTGGTCGAGTCCGCGCTGGACGCGCTCGAGACGGAGCTCGACCCCGAGGCGTTCTTCCGCATCTCGCGCGGCGCCATCGTCTCGCGCAGCGCCGTACAGCGCGTCAGCCGCCACTTCAGCGGCCGCCTGCGGGTGGAGATGACCCCCGTGCCTCCCTTCGAGCCGATGGTTTCCCGCGCCCGCGTGGAAAGTTTCCTCCGGTGGCTGGAATAGTTACAGTTTGTAATAGGAGCCGAGGATGGCGGCGAACCAGCTCGGCGGCAGGAGTTTCTTGAGCGTCACGGACAGGCGCTGCTCCAGCGTAGAGATGATGTAGTGGTAGCGCGGATGTTTCTTCCGCACGATTTTCGAGATCTTGCCCGCCAGGAACTCCGGCTTGAGACCGGTCGTTTCGTCTTTCTCGATGCTTGCCAGGGACTTGGCATAGGTCTTATAGACTTCGTAGGCTTCAGGATCCGCCACGCTCTTGCGCTGGGCGGTGAAAGAGGTCGAGAAATCACCCGGTTCGATCACCACCACCTGGATGCCGAACGCCTTGGTCTCCAGGCGCAGGGCTTCGCAATACCCTTCGATGGCAAACTTCGAGGCGGAGTAGAGCCCCTGGAACGGGAGCCCCATCAGTCCGCCGATCGAACTGAAACAGAGGATCTTGCCGCCGCCTTGCCGCCGCATGACCGGCAGCACGAAGTGCAGGAAGCGCACCATGCCCATCCAGTTGACATCCATCTGCCGTTGTGCGTCCTCCAGGGAGGAGAACTCCAGCGGACCGCCGATGCCCATGCCGGCATTGTTGATAAACACGTCGATACGGCCCTGTTCCTCCACCACCTGCTTCACGGCTGCTTCGCAGTCCTCGGCCCGGCAGGCGTCCGCCTTGATATAGGTGACGCCGGGCAGGAAGTCCGTATCCTTGCGGTGCGTGCCATAGACGGTGTGGCCGTCGGCACTGAGCCGTGCGGCCATCGCCTTGCCGAAACCGGAGGTGATACCGGTGATGAGGATGACCATCTTACTGGATGATTTCGAGTTCGCGGAAGATCTTGGTGAGTTTCTCCACGGCTTCGTCCACATGCTCCTTGGTGTGGGTGGCCATCAGGGCGAAGCGGATGAGCACGTCTTTCTCCGGAACGGCCGGGGCGATGACCGGGGTGATGAACACGCCGGCCTCGTAGGCCTTGGGGACGATGGTCATCGCCTTGATCGTGTCGCGCACGAACAGCGGGATGATCGGGGACTGCGTATGGCCCGTATCGAAGCCGTTGGCCTTGAAAGCCTCCTGGGCGTAGTGCGTGACTTCCCAGAGGTGCTCGCGGCGTTCGGGTTCTTTGATCATGATATCCAGGGCGCAGGATGCGGCGGCCACGGCGGCCGGGGTCATGGAGGCGCTGAAGATTAGGGAACGGGAATTGTGTTTGAGATAATCGATGACGGTATTGTCGCCGGCGATGAATCCGCCCAGCGAGCCGAAGCTCTTGGAGAAGGTGCCCATGATCAGGTCCGTCTCCTTGGTGAGGCCGAAGTGGCTGGCGGTGCCGGAGCCGTTCTTGCCGATGACGCCGAGACCGTGGGCGTCGTCCACCATCACGGATGCCTTGTATTTCTTGGCGAGGCGTACCAGGTCTGGCAGCGGGTCGATGTCGCCCTCCCTGGAGTACACGCCGTCCACGACGATCAGTTTCGGGGCGTTGCGCGGGGTGAGCCAGAGTTTCTTCTCCAGGTCGCCCATGTCATTGTGGCGGAACTTGCGCACTTCGCTGAAGCTCAGGCGGCTGCCGTCGATGATGCAGGCGTGGTCCAGGGCATCCAGGAAGATATATCCGCCGCGGAATCCCAGACAGCCCACGACGCCCAGGTTGACCTGGAAACCGGTGCTGTAGGTCACGGCCGCCTCTTTGCCGACAAACTTCGCCAACTTGGCCTCCAGTTCCTCATGGATGTCGAGGGTGCCGTTGAGGAAACGGCTGCCGGAGCAGCTGGTGCCGTATTTTTCTATAGCCTTGACGGCGGCCTCCTTCAGGCGGGGGTCGTCAGAAAGTCCGAGATAGGAGTTGGAGCCGAACATGAGGACCTTCTT
>JAILAO010000044.1 GCA_024681565.1 Bacteroidales bacterium | reverse complement strand
CAACATGCCCTCCATCACGGAGCGCTGGGCTGGCGGTATGCTGACCAACTTCCCGACGATCCGTAAGGCCGTCAAGAAAATGTCCACCATCGACAAGATGAAAGAGGACGGTACCTTCGACAAGCTCGCCAAGCGTGAGCGCCTCCAGGTTGACCGCCAGAGATCCAAACTCGAGAAGAACCTCGGCTCCATCCGCGACATGAGCCGTCTCCCGTCCGCACTGTTCGTCATCGACGTGCAGAAAGAGGCCAACGCTGTCAAGGAAGCCAACCGTCTGAACATTCCGGTATTCGCAATGGTTGATACTTGTTGCGATCCCACCCCGATTGATTATGTGATACCGGCCAATGACGACGCGACGAAGTCCATCGAGTGCGTCGTGAATCTCCTTTGTGCAGCCATCCAGGAAGGCCTCGACGAGCGTAAGCTCGAGAAGGACAAGGAGGTCGCCGAGGATGTGGTGGAAGAGGAAGCCAAGCCCGCCGCCGCCCGCAAGCTCCGCGCCCGCAAGGGAAGCAAGGACACCGAAGAGAAGGCTGAAGCAGCCGAATAATTATCCATTTGTAATACATGTCATCCCCGGCTCGACCGGGGATCTCAAAATCAGAAAATTATGGCAATTACTGCAGCAGATGTAATGAAACTCCGGAAGATGACTTCCGCCGGTATGATGGACTGCAAGAAGGCCCTTGAGGAAGCCGAAGGCGACTTCAACAAGGCCATCGGCATCATCCGCGAGAAGGGCAAGCTCGTGGCCGCCAAGCGCGCCGACCGCGAGACTTCCGAGGGTGCGGTGAAGGCCCGCGTGGCCGGTGGAAAGGCGATCCTTTTCTGCCTGGGCTGCGAGACCGACTTCGTCTCCCGCAACTCCGATTTCCAGGATCTCGCCAATGCGATCGCCGACGTGGCCATCGCCAACTGCCCTGCCGATCTCGAAGGCCTCAAGGCCTGCAAGATGGCGGACGGTTATACCGTGGCCGAGGCCGTCGAGGCCCAGACCGGCAAGACCGGTGAGAAGCACGTCCTTGCTTACTATGCACTCGTGGAGGCTCCCTTCGTGGTCGAGTATATCCACACGCTCAACGGCAAGCTCGGCGCCCTCGTCGGTTTCAACAAGGAAGTCCCCGCCGATGTCGCCAAGGGTGTCGTGATGCAGGTCGCATCCATGAACCCGGTCGCCATCTCCCCGGCGGACTGCCCGGCCGAGGTGCTCGAGAACGAGAAGAAGGTCGCTGTCGAGAAGACCAAGGAAGAGCAGGTCCAGAAGGCTGTTGACGCCGCCCTCAAGAAGGCCGGCATCAACCCTGCCCACGTGGACAGCGAAGACCACATCGAGTCCAATACCGCCAAGGGTTGGATCACCGCCGAGCAGGCCGAGAAGGCCCGCGAGATCATCAAGACCGTCGGTGCCGAGAAGGCTGCGAACCTCCCCGCCCAGATGATCGAGAACATCGCCAACGGCCGTGTCCAGAAGTTCCTCAAGGAGAACACCCTGATGGAGCAGGAGTACCAGATGGCCGACGACAAGAAGACCGTCGCCCAGGCCCTCGCCGCCGCGGACAAGGACGCTCAGGTCGTCGCTTTCAAGCGCTTCTCCCTCAACGACTGATCATACAGTCAAATATTGCAGGAATGGCTCGCCAAGTGCGGGCCATTTTTGTTATCTTTGCATTCGATATGAATCTGAAGAGTCTCGCAAAGGATACTGCGCTTTATGGGCTGGTGAGCATCGTCGGCAGGTTTCTGAACTACCTGCTGGTGCCGCTCTATACCTACAAGATCCCGGCGGAGAGCGGCGGTTACGGCATCGTGACGAACCTGTATGCCTACACCGCGCTGTTCCTCGCGCTGCTGACCTTCGGGATGGAGACCACGCTCTTCCGTTACGGGAGCAAGCCGGGACAGGATGACAAGATGGTTTACAGCAATGCCCTGCGGATGGTCGGCGGGGTGGGGCTCGCCTTCCTTGCGCTTGTCTTCCTGCTGCTGCACCCGATTGCCGGGGCGATGGGCTATGAGGCGCATCCGGAGTATATCGCCATTTTTGCGTTGATCACGGCGCAGGATGCTTTCCAGGCCATCATGTTCAGCCGTCTGCGCCAGCAGCGGCGGCCGCTTCGCTTCGTGGCGTTGAAGTTCGCTTTCATCATCCCGAGCATCCTGCTCAACCTCTTCATTTTCCTGGGTATCCCGCATATTCCCGCGCTGCACGATATTTTCGTACGTTTCGACTACGGCGTGGGCCTGATCTTCGTGGCGAACCTGATCTGTACGACCCTGGTCTCGCTTCTCTTTATCCCGGAGATCCGGGGCATCGCTTACGGGTTCGACAAGTCTTTGGCGAAACAGATGCTCCGGTATTCCTGGCCGCTCCTGCTGCTCAGCCTCGTGGGCGTACTCAACCAGGTGGCAGACAAGATCCTGCTGCCGCGGCTGATGCCGGGCGAGGAGGGACTGGTGCAGCTGGGCATCTACGGCGGCTGCGTCAAGATCGCGATGATCATGTCGCTGCTCACGCAGGCGTTCCGCTATGCCTACGAGCCCATCGTGTTTTCGGACAACAAGGACAAGAACAGCCCGGCGACCCTCGCCGACGGGACCAAATACTTCATCATCTTCACGCTCCTGGCTTTCCTGGCGGTGGTTTTCTATATGCCGCTGCTGCAGCACTTTATCGGTGCCGGCTATCGGGAGGGCATCGGGGTTATCCCGATCGTGATGATGGCGGAGATTTTTATGGGGGTTTATTTTAACCTGTCCTTCTGGTACAAACTCACCGACCAGAACTGGTGGGGGGCCATCATCAGTGCCGTCGGCGTGGCGGTGATGATCGCCGTCAATGTCATCGGCGTGCCGAAGATCGGTTACTGGGCCTGCGCCTGGGGCGGTTTCGCCGGTTACGGCGTCTCGATGCTGATCAGTTATTTCCTCGGGCAGAAGAAATACCCCATCGCCTACGACCTCCGGACGATCGGCAAGTTCGTGCTGCTCGCCGGGGCGATGTATGCCCTCTATGCGCTGTATCTGAAGACCCTGCCCGTGTGGCTGCAGCTTTTCGCAGGGACCGTGCTGCTGGCCGTGTTCGCCCTGGCTGCCTGGCGTGAAATCAAATCATCAAAAGCAATATGAAACATTTCCTGACAATCTCCCTCTGCTGCCTCGGCGCCGTGGCGCTGCTGGCCGGATGCGGCAACAACGCCGCCAAGAAAGCCGCCAAAGAGGCGGAGAAGGCTGCCGCCGATTCTGTCGCCGCAGCAGAACAAACCCAAAGAACCATGGACAAAATTGCCAAACTGCCGGAAGAACCGGTCTTCGACATCATCACCTCGATGGGTGTCATCAAAGTTAAACTTTACGCCAAGACTCCGAAGCACCGCGAGAATTTCGCAAAGCTCGCCCTGGAGAAATATTATGACGGGACGCTCTTCCACCGGGTCATCGACGGATTCATGATCCAGGGTGGCGACCCGTTGTCCAAGGACGCTGCCAACAAGGCGCGTTTCGGCACCGGCGGTCCCGATTACACCATTCCGGCCGAATTTGTCCCTGAATACGTCCACAAGAAGGGCGCCCTGGCCGCCGCCCGCCGCGGAGATGCGGTCAACCCGTACAAGGAGTCTTCCGGTTCCCAGTTCTATCTGGTTCAGGATGAGGGCGGATGCGCCCCGCTGGACGGTGACTATACCGTGTTCGGCGAGACCATCGAAGGCCTGGATGTGATCGACAAGATCGCGGCCGTGCAGACGGACAACCGCGACTGCCCCGTGCAGGACGTCAAAATTGTGACGATCAAGCTGGCCGAATAAGGTCCGCTGGCACAGATATTGCTAATTTAAACCGTGAATAGTTTTTTCATAGGTTTAATTTTAGGTTAGAATTGCGTGATGGTCTCGCCGGGATGGCGAGACCATCATTATTTTGTATCTTTGCGGCTGTGAAAGTACTCTTTATCCATGGGCTGGCCTCTTCCGGGGCCTACAAGATGGCGGATTCGCTGCGCATCCTCCTGAAGCCCTGCGAGGTGACACCACCCGATGTGCCGATCGAGCCGGCGGCCGCGCTGGCGCTCCTGGAGCGCCTGTGCGCCGAGACCGACCCCGACCTGGTGGTCGGGCTCTCGCTCGGCGGCTTCTGGGCCCAGAAGCTGCGCGGCCGCCGCAAAATCCTGGTCAATCCGGATTTCCATGTATCCCGTCTCCTGCGCACGATGATCGGCGAGGTGAAGTACCTTTCTCCCCGCCGGGACGGCGCGGAAAGCTTTTTCGTCACGGAAGAGCTCTGCCAGGCCTACGAGCGGCTGGAGCAGACGGAGTTCGACGCCCTGTCTCCGGAAGAGATTGCGATGACGACCGGTCTGTTCGCGGATGCGGATGAGATGGTGCACTGCGGTCCCGAGTTCGCGCTCTACTATCCGGGACGTCGTGTGGACTATCCCGGAAAGCACCTCCCGGTGTTCCCGGAACTGAAACACTATCTTGTGCCGCAGGTGCGCGCGTTGTGTCCGGAGATGGAGCTGTAATTTTTTTTTAGTTCTTTTTTGGGGTAACTATTTGAGAAAAAAGCGGGAATCTGTAAATTTGAAAGATAAATCAAAATTCCCGCATATGGAAAAAGTGACCGTTCTGCCCCCCGAGAAACTCATCAATGGCTGGATTGACCCCATTTATCTCCCGGAAGGCAAGGATAAATATTATATCCGCAACAAGCAGGTCCGCAAACCGCGCGGCGGTTGGCGCCATCTCACCAGCGACGAGATCGAGATCCTTGTCAAGAACGACAACACGGCGTCCAGCTGGGATACCATCTGGGTAACGGACGAGTTCCTCCCGCAGATGCTCACGAACAACAAATTCTACGGGACCGTCCGCATCGGCCGTGTTTCCGAGAACGGCCTCCAGTTCCACGACTTGCGTCTGCCGATCGGCATTTCCAACTCTTCGATCCACTCCTGCGACATCGGTGACGACTGTGCCATCCACGATGTCCATTACCTCAGCCACTATATCATCGGCGACCGCTGCATGCTGTTCAATATCCACGAGATGTCCACGACGGACCACTCCAAGTTCGGCAACGGCGTCGTCAAGGACGGGGAGCCCGAAAAGGTCCGGGTGCATCTTGAGATCATGAATGAGACGGGCAGCCGGTCTGTCTATCCCTTTGACGGGATGATCACGGCCGATGCTTACCTTTGGGGCAAGTATGTGGATGACGGGAAGCTTCAGGAAAAGCTCCGTTCGATGACC
>JAILAO010000039.1 GCA_024681565.1 Bacteroidales bacterium | reverse complement strand
TGATGGCATGGGCATAGCCGTAGACATACATGGCGCTGGCGCTGGTCTCGAGATAGGATTCGGTCTTGTCGATCAGCTGGTGCCAGGTCCCTTCCGGGGACTGGTAGGGCGCGAGGCCCCGGAGCAGGCTGACCAGCAGGTCGCGGACCTCGGTCCAGCCCTGCGTGCGCTCGGGGACGGCGTCCAGCACGTCGCACATCGTCAGCACGGCCCAGCCGTTGGCGCGGGCCCAGTGGTAGTCCGGATGCTCGGACATCCCTTCGACCCAGCCGTGACGGTAGTAGTTCTTCTCAGGGACCCAGAGGTATTTCTTGAAGAGGAGGACCTGGTTGATGGCTTCGTTGTAGTGTTTGTGGGTGAGGTCGCCGCGCTTGGCCTGGCTGAGCCGGCTGCGGTGGGCGATCGGGGTGATGCCCATGTACATATCATCCAGCCAGACGGAATTGGGCGCCGGGCGGAAGCGGGCGAGGATCCCGTCCCCCATGCGGTACTCTTTGTACATCACGAAATTGAACCAGTTGTCGAGCAGGGGACGGAAGACCTTGGACTGCTGCGGGTCGGCGAGGGTGGCCTTGATCATGGCCGCGGTCATCGCACCGCAGTCGTCGAGCCACTTGGGGTTCTCCATCGCACCGAGACGCATCTGATAGCCGTTCTGGTCCCAGTATTCCTTGACGTAGGGATAGATCTCGCCGAGGAGTTTGAGCCGGTCGTAGACGTATTTGCTGTACTTGGCGTCTCCGAGCACCTCGGAGGCCAGCAGCATGCCGGAATAGGTTACGCCCCATTCGTAGGTGTTGATGCCGAAATCGCCCTTCTGCAGGGAACTCTTTTCGTCGATCTTCTTGTAGTCCCGGATCACTTTGCCGTCACCGTCCACCACGGCTGTCGGGGTGCAGCCGTCCAGGTAGGTGTAGATACGGTTGATGACTTCCGTGATTTCGGATACGGGGTCCGGACGCTGGCGCTGCTGCGCGGCGGCGGGACCGGCGAGGCACGCAAAAAGTACGGCGCCGGTGAACAATTTACTGAATAACGGTTTCATATCTGGTATTGAATTGTGTTTGCTTGTTACAAATTTAAGAGAAATAATCTAAATTTGCGAATATGCAGAAAGAACAAACCCAAAGCAATCTGACCGAGGTGCTGGAAGTGGCTTCCGAAGCAGGTCACATCCTGCTGGAGAACGGGGCGGAGATCTCCCGGGTGGAGGATATCATGACCCGTATCGCCACGCATTACGGCGTGGATTCCAGTCATTTCTTCGTGCTCAGCAACGGTATCTTCACGACCGGGTCGCTCAGCAAGATCCGCCGGGGAGGCCAGTCGGAGACCTATGCCAACGTGGAGTTCATCCCCATCCGTGGCATCCAGCTCTCCAAGGTCGTGGCGGTCAACCGCCTCAGCTATGACATCTCGACCGGGCTGTGTTCGCTGGAACAGGCGCGTGAGCGGCTGAGCATTATCCGGAACTCTCCGGCCAAGCCGCTTGTCGAACAGGTCCTCGGGTCCGCTTTCGGCGCTGCGGGTTTCGCCATCGTTTTCGGCGGCGGGTGGATGGACAGTGCGGCCGCATTCGTGGTCGGCGCCCTGCTTTATCTGTATATCCTCCTGTTCAGCAGCCGCTATCTGTCGAAGATCGTCGGGGGTGTGACCAACGCCTTGCTGGCTACGTTCCTGTGCCTGCTGTTCCACCGGATCGGTTTCGGCGACAGCCTGAGCAATGTCATCATCGGCGCCATCATGCCGCTGATCCCGGGGGTGCCCTTTGTCAACGGCGTCCGGGACCTGGCCAATTCGGATTATATCGCCGGCCTGACCCGGCTGACGGACGCGATGCTGGGTTTCTTCTGCATTGCGCTCGGCGTCGCTTTCAGTTTCATGCTGGACGGGTGGATCTTCGGGGGCATCATCGAACTGCCGGGGATGGCCGTCAGCCCGCAGACGTCCGGAATGATTACCCAGATTGCCGCCGCCTTTGCAGGCACGCTGGCCTTTGCCGACCTGTTCGGCGTGCCGCGCGCCCAGTATTTCATCTCGGGCCTGATCGGCGCCATCGGCTGGGGCCTGTATCTGCTGCTTGTCCGTTATGCCGCCTGCACCCCGACCGTTGCCATCGTCCTGTCTTCCGTGCTGATCTGCGTGCTGTCCCGGAGCGCCGCCGTCTGGCAGAAATGCCCGGCGCAGGTATTCCTGCTGTGCGGGATCTTCCCGCTCGTGCCCGGTGCCGGGATCTTCTGGTGCACCTATTACCTGGTGTCGAACCAGCTGTCGCTGGCGCTGGAACCCGGATTCAGTGCCCTCAAGGCGGCCATCGCCATCGTGCTCGGCATCATCCTCGCGATGGAGTTGCCGCAGCGCATCTTCTCCGGACGCCGCCTGCACTTCGGTCCGCGCGTCCATTGATCCCGGGAGCCTGCCGCTCCCCGGACATCTGCTGTTTTTGATCGGGATGGTTTATGCCTGGACTCCCGGGACCGGCGGGGTCTCGGGGCGGGACGCTTTCTCGCGGAGGTATTTCTCGAAGAGACGGACGGCCAGCTGGACCTTGAGAGCGCAGGGTTTGGCGCAGAATTTCTCGGGGACGGCCTGGTGCTGGGCGGGACCGTCGGCCTTGACGTGTCCGGGCATGCCGAGCAGTTCGGCGCAGACGGTGGAGCCGTATTGCTCCACGAAACCGGCCGTCATCTGCTTGACGGTGTCGAAGCAGCGCTTCTGGCCCGCTTTGTCGGCCGGATCCGCATTGCCCTCCTCCAAGCCGGCGAGGACCGTCATGCCGAGCACGGTGCCGCAGGTCAGGCGCTGCCGCCCGATGCCGCCGCCGAAAGCGCCGGCGATCCGCGCCGCTTCTTCGCGGGAGAGTCCGAAGCGGTCGGCGAAGGCCACGACGACGGCCTGCCCGCAGTTATATCCTTGCATGAAAAGATCGGCGGCAAGATCCGCCCGGGATTCCGTGTCTGTCATTCTGGGTAGTTAAGATTGGCCGCTGTGGCTTGTTCAAGTACTTCGTGCAGATATCTGGCCGCTTCCCATCTTGCCATCGGCAGGTCGTGCAGCAGCCAGTTGCCGCAGTCGCGCGGCGCCGCTCCGGGGATCTCTCCTTCGTACTGCGCGATGAAACGGAAGGTCTCGCACATCAGCGGGAGTATGTCGGCGGAGCTGCAGTCGCCCCGGACGAGGAGATAATTGCCTGTCAGGCAGCCCATCGGGCCCCAGTAGATGATGCGGTCCGCCCATACGGGGTGGTTGCGCAGGAAGGTGGCCGCCAGGTGTTCGATGGTGTGGATGGCGCCCTGGCCGAGGGCGGGTTCCCGGTTGGGTTCCTTCATCCGGATATCAAAGGTCGTCACGACTTCGCCGCCGACGTTGTCCTTGCGGGAGACGTAGATGCCGCGCAGCAGCTTTTCGTGGTTGATGGTGAAACTGGGAATCGCTTTCATAGCTTTTCGGTCAAAAGTCTGAGGAAGGTGAAGGAGTCATCGGCGATCTGTTTCCAGAAGTCCCGGTAGGTGCTTTCCGCTTCCTCCTTGGAGTTGTGCACGTCGCTGATGAGCCGGAAACTCAGGAAGGGGACGCCATAGTGCCGGCAGACCTGGGCGATGGCCGCGGACTCCATGTCGCAGGCCAGCGCGTCGGGGTAGATGTCCAGCACCCGGGCGTCTTCCTCGGGCGTGGTGAGAAACTGGTCTCCGGAGCAGATGAGCCCGCAGTGCAGCGGGCGGGAGGCCTGCAGGGAGCAGGCCGTGCGGACCAGGTCCGGGTCGGCGTCGAAACGCTGCGGCAGTCCCTGGACCTGTCCAGGAAGGTTGCCCTCGCCGCACCATACGTCATGGTAGGCGGCCTGGGCACCGATCACGATGTCGAACTTCTGCAGTCCCGGAGCGATCCCTCCGGCGCAGCCGGAATTGATGATGCAGTCGGGACGGTCCCTGAGGATGAGCTCCGTAGCCGCCCGGGCTGCGTCAGCCTTGCCGATGCCGGATTGCACGGCACCGGTCACGCCGGCACGGCGCAGGGCCTCGTATTCCGAGGTCATCGCTACGATCAGGCCCGCTTTCATCGGAGTTCTTCGAACAAGCGTACGTCGATGCCGGAGTCATTGGTGTCCAGGACATTTTTGATCTCCTGCATGTCGGTGTCGGACAGGTGGTAGGGAATCAGGATCCTGGGCTGGAGCGTCATCGCGGCCTCGATGCACTGGGTGGTGGTCATCGTGTAAGGTTGGTTGGTAGAGAGGAAGGCGACGTCCAGCGGGCCGAAGCCGGCCATCTCGTCGATGTCCTCGGTGTCGCCGGAAACATAGACCCGCAGACCGTCGAAGTCCAGGATATAGCCGTTGTCACGGCCTTTGGGATGGAACTGGAGATGGTCTTCGGAGATGTTGTAAGCCGGGACGGCGATGACCCCGACGGGACCGACGCAGAGCGTGTCGCCGATGGAGACCGCTTCTCCGCGGCCGATCTTGGCCTGGCTGGAGGGGTTGAGGAGCAGGCGGGTCCCGTCCTTGGAGAGCAGGTCGATGGCCGCCGGATCCAGATGGTCGCCATGCTCGTGGGTGACGAGGATGAGGTCCGCCTTGGGGAAACAGCTGTAATCGAGCTCCGTATCGCCCATCTTGGCGACCGGGTCGATCTGGATATTGTAGCCCTTGTAGCTGAAGGCGATGGAGCCGTGGTGGATCATCGCGACGGAAACCTCCTCTCCGGCAGGGGTGTTGAACCGTTCGACGGGATAGGGAATCTCCCGGGAGCAGGTGCCGGTCAGTGCCGCGGCGATCAGGAAGGGGAACAACTTGGACATAACATTGGGTTTTGTGAGAAGCGAATATACAGATTATTTTTAAATTTGCAGACGGAAACAGACAAAAAGGTGAAAGGTAGTGTGTCCAAAGGCCTGTTGGCCGTCAGCCCGCTCGCGGTGTTCCTTCTTGTGTATCTCGTCTCCTCCCTGGTTGCCGGCGACTTCTACAAAGTCCCCGTGTCGGCGGCCTTCCTGGTGGCGGGCGTCTATGCCGTACTCGTGGCGGACGGCCCGCTGGGCGAGCGCCTGGCGGCTTTCTCCCGCGGGGCGGGACATCCGAACGTGCTGCTGATGATCTGGATCTTCCTGCTGGCGGGGGCTTTCGCCGAGACGGCGCGCACGATCGGAGCCGTGGACGCCACGGTCTCGCTGATGCTCACCCTGATTCCGGGCAGCTGGTTGCTGGCCGGCCTTTTCGTGACCGCCTGTTTCCTGTCGATGGCCATGGGTACGAGCGTCGGGACCATCGTGGCGCTGGTTCCAATCGGCGCGGGTATCGCCGCCCAGTGCGGGATCTCCGGACCTTACATGGCCGCCGTCATCGTGGGCGGCTCTTTCTTCGGGGATAACCTTTCCTTCATTTCCGATACCACCATCGCCGCCACGCGGGCGGCTGGCTGCCGGATGAAGGACAAATTCCACGCGAACCTGCGCATCGTCCTGCCGGCCTTCCTGGCCGTGGTCGTGATCTATATTATCCAGGGCGGGGAAGTGACGGAACCCTCGCTGCCCGGCCACGAGCCGTGGTTCCTGGGACTGCCGTACCTGCTCATCATCGTCCTCGCACTCTGCGGACTGGACGTGACCCTGGTCCTCTCGACCGGTATCCTGTCCGCCGCGCTGATCGGCTTCCTGACGGGCCGTCTGGCGTGGGTGGACTGGCTCGGCGCCGTGGGCAAGGGTGTCTCCGGGATGTCTGACCTGATCATCGTAACCCTGCTGGCGGGCGGACTGCTCGAACTGATCCGCCGGGGCGGGGGACTGGACCTCATCATCCGGGCCCTGTCCAAGGGAATCAAGGGCCGGAAAGGTGCCGAGGCAGCCATTGCCGGCATCGTGGGCCTGGCCAATTTCTGCACGGCCAACAACACGGTTGCGATCATCACCACCGGCGGCATCGCACACGACATCTCCGAGCGTTTCGGCGTGCCGCCGAAAAAAACGGCCAGCCTGCTGGACACCTTCTCCTGCCTGGTGCAGGGCATGATTCCGTACGGGGCGCAGCTGCTGATGGCCTCGGGCCTCGCCGGCATCTCGCCCGCAGCGATCATCCCTTTCCTCTATTACCCCTTCCTGATGGGGCTGTGTGCAATCCTTTCCATCGTATTTGAACGTAAGAACTGATATGGACCATGCCGTAATCCTTGCTCTGCTGATCCCTTTCGCCGGTACGGCGCTGGGCTCGGCCTTCGTGTTCATGATGCGCCACGAGATGCCTGCGCGTCTGCAGAAAGTGCTGCTGGGCTTCGCGTCCGGCGTGATGGTGGCCGCCTCCGTGTGGTCGCTGCTCATCCCCGCGATCGGGATGGGGGAGGGCGTGGCGGCCGTCGTGCCTCCGACCATCGGACTGCTGGCGGGCTTCGCCTTCTTGTTGCTGATCGACTACATCACCCCGCACCTGCATCCCGTAGGCGGGCCGGAAGGCCCGAAAAGCCGTCTGTCCAAGACGGCGATGCTGGCCCTGGCGGTGACGATCCACAATTTCCCGGAAGGGATGGCGGTGGGCGTGGCCATCGCCGGTGCGATGACGGCCGACGCGGGCATGAGCGTTGCGGGCGCCCTGGCCCTGTCGCTGGGTATCGCCATCCAGAACATTCCCGAAGGGGCCATCATCTCGATGCCCCTGCGTGCCGCGGGCAACAGCCGCTGGCGTGCCTTCGGCATCGGAGCCCTGAGCGGCGCCGTGGAACCGGTGGGTGCGCTGCTGGTCCTGCTGCTGGCTTCCGTCGTGACTCCGGCGATGCCGTATATGCTGGCGTTCGCTGCCGGAGCGATGCTCTATGTGGTCATCGAGGAACTGGTCCCCGAGGCCTCGCAGGGTGAACATTCCAACATCAGCACCATCGGTTTCGCCATCGGTTTCGCGCTGATGATGGTGCTGGACGTCGTACTGGGATAGCCGCCGGAAAGATTGCGGCAAGGGCCGCCGTGGGGTTCCACGGCGGCCCTTGCTGCATCCGGATGACCGGGAATTACTCGATGG
>JAILAO010000031.1 GCA_024681565.1 Bacteroidales bacterium | reverse complement strand
CCCATCCGCGGTCGTCGAATTCCCGGCCCGTGGCCACATTCATCAAGCGGTACTTGGTAGGTTTGAACTTAAGATTCATATCACGTCTAATTATAGTTTCATGAACAACCAGATATAGTAGGCGACGAAGCAAAGCAGCATCAGGACGGCCTCCCAGCGGTCAATCCGGTCACGCTTCCCCGTATAGGTCCACAACCACACCAGGATGACGCTGAGCAGCAGGACCCCGAGATCGACCCAGGTAATCGCCAGGGTCGAAAGCGGTGTCACGACGGCGGAAGTACCCAGGATCAACAGAATGTTGAACACATTGGATCCCAACACGTTGCCCAGTGCAAGCTGGTCCTTCTTCTTGGCCGCCGCAACAATGCAGGTCGCCAGCTCGGGCAGGGAAGTCCCTCCGGCGAGCAGCGTAATGGCAATAAACTTGTCGGACACACCGACGGCCCGGGCGATGGCGGTAGCGTTGTTCACAAAGAGCTGGCCGCCCAGAATCAGTCCGCCCAGTCCGGCCGCCACCAGCAGGATGGCCAGCCAGATATTCATGACCTTTGCGGACGCCTCTTCGTCGCCGGAGGCATCACCGGCATCCGTCTTGAAGCAATATACCAGATAGGCAATAAAGATCGCCAGGAAAGCGATGCCTTCCCAACGGTTGATCGCTTCGCCGGAAAGGCAGAAAAAAGCGAACAGGAAGGTCACCAGCATCACAATAGGAATGTCCCGGCGGCTGTTGGTCCGGGTCACGGCTATCGGGGCGATGACAGCGGTCATGCCCAGGATCAGCAGGGTATTGAAAATATTGGAACCGATCACGTTGCCGACGGAAATATCGGCGTTTCCCTGCAGGGCGCCGGTCAGGCTGACGACCAGTTCAGGACAACTGGTACCGAATCCCACGATGGTAAGACCGATGACGAATTCGCTGATACCGGCCTTGCGGGCGATGGCGGATGCGCCGTCCACCAGCCAGTCGGCACCGAAAACGATCAGTGCCAGGCCTGCGATCAACAATACAATCTGCAAAAACATATTCTCTCCTTACGCTTGCTCTATCCGCTCCAGGCGGCAGACATTCTCCACATGGAAAGTATGTGGGAACATGTCCACAGGCTGGACGGCGGTAATCTTGTAACTGCCGCTCATCATTTCCATATCCCGCGCCTGCGTGGCCGGGTTGCAGCTCACATAGACAATCCGCTTCGGAGCGGCTTCGAGGATTGTCTTCACCACATCGGGATGCATGCCCGCGCGGGGAGGGTCGGCGATGATTACGTCCGGACGGCCTTGCTCCGCGATGAAATCCGATGTCAGGATGTCTTTCATGTCGCCGGCAAAGAATTCGCAGTTCCGGATGCCGTTCCCGTCGGCATTGATCCGGGCATCTTCAATGGCCTCGGGCACATATTCGATACCGATCACCTTCGACGCTCCGGAGGAGACGAACTGTGCGATGGTACCCGTGCCGGTATAGAGGTCATAAACTATCTCCGTGCCGGTCAGGGCGGCGAATCCGCGGGCCACTTGATAGAGTCTGTGAGCCTGGCCCGTATTGGTCTGATAGAATGATTTGGGACCGATCTTGAAGCGGAGACCCTCCATCTCTTCATAGATGGCTTCTGCGCCCCGGAACAGGATGCACTCCTGGTCTCCGATGGTATCGTTCCGCTTCTCATTGATGACATAATACAGGGAGGTGACCTGCGGAAAAGCCTGCGCAACGGCCTCCAGCAGGGGGACACGCAGGGGAAACTCCTCGCCGAAACAGACGATCAGCATCACCTGTCCGGCATCCGTCGTCCGGACAAACATGTTGCGCAGCTGGCCGTGATTCTCCCGGATGTCGTAGAAAGTGACACCCTGCTCCAGGCACCAGTCCCGGATGAACAGACGCAGGGCATTGGTCGGTTCAGGCTGCAGGTGGCAGTGACGGATATCCAGCACCTTGTCGAAGAATTTTCCGACATGGAAACCCAGGCCGGGTTGCCCGGGGATACCGGAATCAATCTCTTCCTGGGTCATCCAACGCTTGTTGGATGCCGAGTACTCCAGCTTGTTGCGGTAGGCGACGGTCTTGTCGGACCCCAGGATCGGAGAGAGCTCCGGCAGCGTCAGGTGTCCGATGCGGGTCAGCTGGTCATAGACCTGGCGTTGCTTGGCCGCCAGCTGGATCTCATAGGGCAGAGGCTGCCAACGGCAGCCGCCGCACACGCCGAAATGCTCGCAGAACGGCTCCAAACGCAACGGGGAAGGCTTTACCAGCCGGATAATCGTCCCTTCCATCCAGGCCTTCTTCTTGCGGGTCAGCCGGACATCCACGATATCGCCGGGAACGGCGAAGCCGACAAAAACCACTTGGCCTTCGGAGGTATGGGCGATTGCCTTACCTTCCGCCGCAACGGATTCGATGGTCAGATTTTCCAGGATGATGTCCAGTTTGCTGTGTCTTGGCATTGTGGGTCGTTCAAATTATCTTTCAAAGATAACAATTATTCTTTTAATCCCATTTTTCCGGGGCCCGATAGGGGATTGTGCCGCTTTTTCCTTATATTTGTTCAAACACCAAAACCAATTATTCTCATGAAACGTTTTCTCACCCTGCTGGTGGCAGCGTCCTGCTGCCTGACCGCATTTGCCCAGAAGGGCCCGATTGTAATCGACGTCTGGCCTGACGGCGCCCCCAATGACAGCGGACTGACCGGACCCGAGCAGCCGCTCGAGAACGGCCGCGTGGCCAATATCACCCGGGCCACCCTCACCGTCTACCCGGCCGCCAAGCCCAACGGGATCGCCGTCATCATGTGCCCCGGCGGCGGTTACCGGCGCCTGGCGATGAACCACGAAGGCTATGACATGGCACCCTGGTTCAACAACCTCGGCATCACGTACGCGGTACTCAAGTACAGGATGCCCAACGGCCAGATCGAGGTCCCGCTCAGCGACGGCCTCCGGTCCATCGAAATCCTCCGCGAACGCGCCTCGGAATGGGGTATCGACCCGCACAAGGTCGGCATCATGGGAGCATCTGCGGGCGGCAACCTCGCCACACAGGTCTCTACGCACTTCACCTCCGCCTCCGACCGTCCGGATTTCCAGGTCCTCTTCTACGCCACCTGCCGCGTCGGCAGCAATCCTACCCTGATGCTCGGGGAGAAGCCTTCCCAGGCACGGATCGACCAGTACACCAGCGTGAAGCAGGTCAATGCCCAGACGCCGCCCGCCTTCATCATGTGCTCGGCGGATGACACCTCGGTGCCCTGCGTCAACAGCATCGACTATTTCCTCGCCCTGCGCGAGAACGGCGTCGGCGCCACCCTGCACATCTATCCCTCCGGCGGACACGGCTGGGGCTTCCAGGACAGCTTCGCCTACAAGCGTGAGTGGACCGGGGAACTGGAACGCTGGCTCAACCAGAATTTCGCCAGATAAACCCTCTTCAGCCTATGAAACATCTACACAGCATCCTGGCGGCCGCAGCCATCCTGGCCTTCCTTCCGGCAGCATCCGCCGCCGACGGCATCATACGGGATACCGTCAACCTCAATCCGGGTTGGCAGTTCCATTATGGTGAAGAACATCAGGGGTGGCAGCAGGTCGACCTGCCCCATGACTACCAGATCTCCCAACCCTGGATCGCCCCGACCGCGAACGAGCGGGGCAACTCGACGGACCTTGCCGCGAACTTCCGCAGCACCCTTTCCGCCCGGGCCTTCAAAGAGCTCGGCGTGGGCTGGTACCGCAAATCCCTGGACATTCCCGAACGTCTCAAAGGCCAGCGCATCCTGCTGGATTTTGAAGGGATCATGCTGGTCGGTGACGTCTATCTCAACGGGGAACGCATCGGCGGCACGGACTACGGCTACCTGGGCTTCGAGATCGACATTACCGACAAAGTCAATTACGGCGGGACCAACGAACTGACCGTCCGCGCAGATACGATGGGACCGTTCAACTCCCGCTGGTATACCGGCGGCGGCCTCTACCGCGACGTCAAGCTCGTCGTCACCCCCGCCAATGGCTATTTCACCCGCCATCCGCTCTACATCCGGACGGAGGAGGTAGCCCGCGGCAAGGCCGTGATCGACATCCAGGCCGCCATCTACCTGCGCTCGCGCGAGGTCAAGACCGTCAATTTCGGCGTTCGCCTGCTGGATGCCTCCGGAGCCGTCGTGGCCGAACAGCGCACCGAGACGAAATACAAGAACTGGCTGCCCGGCAGCGAATATGAACTGGAGCCGCTGACCGTGGATTCTCCGCACCTGTGGAGCTGCGAGGATCCCTACCTTTATACCGTGGAAGTCTCCCTGTACGACGCCCAGGGCCAGGTATGTGACCGCGTGAGCGAAGCTTTCGGCATCCGCACGTTCGAATTCTCCCCGGCCGCCGGTTTCAAGCTCAACGGAGAGAAGGTCGTCCTCAAGGGCGCGGCCAACCACCACACCCTCGGGCCGCTCGGCGCCGCCGCCTACCCGCGTGCGGAAGAGCAGTTGCTTAAAATGTTCAAAGCTTTCGGATACAATCATATCCGCACTTCGCACAACCCGTATTCCGAGTCCTTCCTGCGTGCCTGCGACCAGCTGGGCATCCTCGTCGTCGACGAACTGTACGACAAGTGGAACCAGCAGTATGCCGGCGGCCGCCGGGACTGGAAAGCCCTCTGGCAGGATAACGTCGTGGAGTGGGTCAAGCGCGACCGCAACCATCCCTGCGTGGTCATGTGGAGTTTCGGCAACGAACTCCAGCAGAACCCGGAACCGTTCGGCGATTTCGGCGTCACGGCCTACCGCCTGCAGCGGAACCTGCTGCACAAGTATGACCGGACCCGTCCGACCACTGTCGCCATGCACCCGCGCTACCGCAACTGGGAGACGGACGAGATTCCCTGCGACCTCGCCCTCGAAACGGATGTCGCCTCCTACAATTACCGCTATATGTATTTCCCGGGCGACGGAGCCCGGTACCCCTGGATGATGTTCTACCAGAGCGAAGCCAATACCAACGGCATCCCGGGCAACTGGTTTGCGATGGACCGCGACAAAGTCATCGGACTCGCATACTGGGGTGCCATCGATTACCTGGGTGAGAGCGGCGGATGGCCGGCCAAGGGCTGGGCCCAGGGCGCTTTCGACATCTCCGGCGAACCCAAGCCCTACGCCTACCTGGTCAAGAGCATGTTCAGCGATGAACCCGTGGTGCACATCGGCATCATCGAGCAGCTGGCCGCCGACAACATCTGGAACGGCGTGCAGGTGGGTACGGAACATATGAGCGAAAACTGGAACCGCGAGGCGGGGGAGGAGGTCAGCCTCTATACCTTCACCAACGGGGATGAAGTGGAACTCTTCGTAAACGGACGCAGCCAGGGCGTGAAACAGAACCATACGGATCCCGCCCAGCGCAACCGCATCAAGTGGGAAGGCATCCCTTACAAGAGCGGCAACATCGAGGCCGTGGCCCACAAAGACGGCCGCGTCGTGGCCCGTCACAAGATCGAAACCGTAGGCAAACCCGTCAAACTGGTCGCCGAACCCGCTGTCACCGGATGGAAAGCCGACGGCAAAGACCTGCAGTACGTGCGCATCACAGCCCAGGACAGCCGCGGTCGCCGCGTCTGGACGGCGGAAGATGAGTTGCAGTTCACCGTAACGGGCAATGCCTGCCTGGCAGCCGTCGCCAACGGTGACATCACCTCCGACGAGATCAGCACCGACAGCCACGTCCGCCTCTTCCACGGAACGGCACTTGTCATCCTGCGCAGCACGGACCGGAGCGGCTCCGTCACCTTGTCCGTCAGCTCGCCGGCATTCAAAAAAGCGCTCAGCATCCCCCTGTCCACCCGATAGGGATACCCTCTGACAAAAGATCCGCCGCCAGACAACGTTTGGTGGCGGATTTTTTATATCTTTGCAGCCGTTTTTAAGCAAGGAAGAAGTGAGAAGGATCTTAGTATGTCTGGCCGGCCTGCTACTGGCCACCGCTGCGCTCTCCGCGCAGGAATCCCTGGAAGAAGTGACCGTGAGCGGGACCCGGGTCCCCTTGACAATGCACCAGTCCGCCCGCATGGTGACGGTGTTGGACACGATGCTGATCCGTTCTTCTCCGGCCCAGACCGTCAATGACCTGCTCAAATATGCCGTCGGCGTGGATGTCCGCCAGCGCGGCGCCATGGGCATCCAGACCGATATCGGCATCCGCGGCGGCACTTTCGACCAGA
>JAILAO010000178.1 GCA_024681565.1 Bacteroidales bacterium | reverse complement strand
TGCCGATGATGTTGGTCTCCAGGAAAATGGCGGGGTTTTCGATGCTGCGGTCCACGTGGCTCTCGGCGGCAAAGTTTACCACAATGTCCGGGTGTTCCTCTTCAAAAACACGGTACACGGCTTCGCGGTCGCAGATGTCGACTCTGCAGAAGCGGAAGTTCGGCTTCTGCATCACGGGGGCCAGGGTCGAGAGGTTCCCGGCGTAGGTTAGTTTATCCAGGCAGACGATGCGGTCCTCCGGGTGCTTTTCCAGTTCATGAAAGATAAAGTTCGAGCCGATAAAGCCGGCCCCGCCGGTGACGATAATCGTTTGCATGTGGTGTTCCTCCGTTCAGTTTCGGGTATCCTGCTGCTGAGTACAGTATAACATAACGCAGGTCTCTTTTCCAGTCAAGAGAACAAAAGATTAACCCCGCCGGAAGGCGGGGTTATTTGTCTGTATTTCTGATTTTCAGGCTCTTTCGGCCAGGTACTTCAGAATCTGCACGGCGTTGGCCGCGGCGCCTTTGCGGATCTGGTCGCCGCAGCACCAAAGGGTGATGCCATCGTCATCGATGAGGTCCTGACGGATGCGGCCGACCCAGACCAGGTCCTGGTCGGTGGTGTCCAGCGGGGTGGGATAGCAGCGGCCCTCGTAGTCCTCAATGAGCTTTACGCCCGGGAAGGCGGCCACGGCGGCTTTGGCGTCCTCAATAGAGACCTTTTCCGCAGTGCGCAGGGTCAGGGCGATGGAGTGGGAACGGATGACCGGCACGCGCACGCAGGTGCAGTTGACGCGCAGGGCGGGGTTGTGCAGGATGCGGCGGCCCTCGTTCTGCATCTTCATCTCTTCCTTGGTGTAGTCGTTGCCGTAGGGCGCGTCAATGAAGGGGATGACGTTCATGGCAAGCTGGGTGGCGAAGGCCTTGACAACCGGCTTCTCGCCGGCGGCAATGGCCGCAACCTGATCCTGCAGCTCCTTCATGCCGGCCTGGCCCGCGCCGGAGGCCGCCTGATAGGTGCAGGCGTTGATGCTTTTGATCGGGGAAAGTTTGTTGATGCCCGCCACCGCCATCAGGGCGATGATGGTGCAGCAGTTGGGGTTTGCGATGACGCCGTTGTGCTGAAGGGCGTCCGCACCGTTAATCTCGGGCACGACCAGCGGCACTTCGGGATCCAGGCGGAAGGCGGAGCTGTTGTCGATGTAGACGGCGCCGCTTGCTTTAATGGCCGGGGCGAACTTTTTGCTCATGTCGTTTTCAACGGCACCCAGCACATAGTCCAGGCCTTCAAAGGCGGCGTCCGTGGCCTCCTGAATGACGACCTCGCGGTCATGGAAAAGGACCTTCTCCCCCGCGCTGCGGGCGCTGGCCAGCAGGCGCAGTTCGCCGACGGGGATGTCATACTCCTGCAGGACTTTCTTCATTTCCTGGCCCACGGCGCCCGTGGCGCCCAGAATACCGATGTTGACTGTTTTCATGTTTTCATCTTCTCCATTATTTTATGTTTTGATTCTTCCGGATTTTTCTGTTTAAGCTGTCAGCCGGCGCCGAAGCTCTCGTATAGGACGCGGATGGCTTTTTCGTACTGGCTGTTCTCCACGCCCACGGTGATGGCCAGCTCATCGGCCCCCTGCGCAATGGTGCGGATGTTTACGCCCTCGTCCCCCAGCGCCCGGAACAGGCGGCCGGAAACGCCGGGACGGCTGCTCATCTTGCGGCCGACGGCGGAGACCATGGCGATGTCCTCGCGGATCTCCACATCGTCCGGGCGGCAGCTTTTGCGGATTTCGGCAATCACGTCATAGACCGCGTCGCCCAGGGCCGCCGTTGAGGAGACCAGCGCGAAGGAATCAAGACCCAGGGTGATGTGCTCTACCGCCACCCGGTACCGGTCAAAGATCTCCAGCGCCTGCCGCAGGCTCTGGCTCAGGACCATGCCGTGCTTGTAGACCGTCATAATGGTGAAGTTCTTCCGCCCCGCGATGCCGGTGATGAAGCGCTCGTCCGATTCCTGCTCGTCCGCGCTCTCGACAATCATAGTGCCGGGGTCCTGCGGACGGTTGGTGTTGCGGATGTTCAAGGGAATGCCCCTGTCCTTCACGGGCTGCACCGATTCCTCATGCAGGACGGAGGCGCCCATGTAGGCCAGTTCCCGGAGCTCAGCAAAGGTGATCTTCGAGATGGGGGCCGGATTCTCAACGATGCGCGGGTCCGCCATCAGGATACCGGAGACGTCCGTCCAGTTTTCATAGACGTCGGCGTTCGCGGCAGCCGCGGCGATGGCGCCGGTAATGTCGCTGCCGCCCCGGGACATGACCCGCAGGCGCCCGGTCGGGAGCTGTCCGTAGAAGCCCGGAATCACGATCCGCCCGTGGCGCTCCAGCGCCCCCTGAATCGCGGCGTCGGTGGTCTCGCGGTCCAGGGTGCCGTCCAGTGCGAAGAAGACACAGTCCGCGGCGTCCACAAAGGCATAGCCCAGGTAGGCCGCCATCAGCTTCGCGGTAAAGTACTCGCCGCGGGAGACGATCTCATCCACGGAGGTGTCTTTGCTCAGCTTCTTCCGGAAGGCCGCAAGCTCCGAGGCGATGTCCACCGGGATCTCCAGCGAATCCCGGATCTCCGTGAGGCGGCTCTCCACCGTCTGGAGAATCTCATCCGCGGAAACGCCGTAGGTCAGGTGGGCATGAATCAGGTACAGGAGGTCCGTGAGCTTGTGGTCCTCCCCGAAGCGCTTGCCGGCCGCCGAAATAACGACAATGCGCCGGCTGTCATCCGCTTCCACAATGGCCCGGACCTTTTTAAACTGCTCGGCCCCGGCGACGGAGGAACCGCCGAATTTGGCAACTTTCAGCATTCCGTCAGGCCCCCCGCACCGCGGCGAAGAAAACGCCGTGTCCGGCAGAGCGC
>JAILAO010000162.1 GCA_024681565.1 Bacteroidales bacterium | reverse complement strand
ATCCTCGACGATGTTCTCGCCGTAGCTGCGCCACCAGCCGTCCTCATCCAGCCAGACCGGCTCCAGGAGGGTCTGGCGGCCCAGATTGTAGTAACCGTTCTCGTAGGCGTGATAGATGATGTACCAGCGGCCGTCCGGGGTATCGATGAGCGAGCCGTGGCCGCGGGACCACCAGCGGTCGGTATTGTGCCAGGTGTGCACCAGCGGATTGTAGGGAGAATCCTCCCAGGGGCCGTCCACGCTCCTGCTACGCGCCACGGCGACGAGATGGCTCGTGGGGGGACCGGCCGTACCGCCTTCCGCCGCCACGAAATACCACCAGTCGCCGACCTTGCGGATCTTCGGGCCCTCGAGAGCCAGGCCCTCGGTGATCCAGTCGTCCGGAATGGGCCAGCCGGGCCAGACCTTTTCCAGCGTGCCCGGAACGGTGTCCAGGCCGTCGTCGGTCAGGCGGATACGCTGGCCGCCGCTGAGGAAAAGCCATTTGGTACCGTCGTCCCCGATGGCCGGGCAGGGATCGATCTGTCCGACATGCAGGTCATGCGGCTCACTCCACGGACCATAGGGCGTATCGGCGTAGACCACCCAGTTGCCGGCTCCGTGGACGGTGAAATAGATATAGAATTTGTCTCCGAGCTTGGAGATGTCCGGCGCCCAGACACTGCCCAGATAGGTCTGGAGAGCATAACTGATGGGCTCCCAATGGACCAGGTCCGTCGAATGCCAGACCACCAGGCCGGGGTTGTAGTCGAAAGACGAATGCGTCATGTAATAGTCGTTTCCGTCCCGTACGATGGAGGGATCGGGATAGTCTCCCCCGAGAATCGGGTTGGTATAGGTCCCGTAGGGCGCCTCCGGCGCCGGCCCGGCGCAAGCGGCCAGCAACAGTGCAGCGCCGGCCAGGAAAAGGGTGATCGGTCTCATATTTTTTTGATTCTCAATAACAGATAAGGTGTGTCAGGCAGGCGGACGGCACGGCCCTGACGGTCCTGGATACGGTAGCGGCCGGGAGCGGCGGTCTCGAAGGTGACCGGCCATGGCGTGACCGTCATGTTCCAGGTGTCGAGAATCTCGACCCGGTACTTCTCCCCCTCCTGCGGACGGGCCCACGGTCCGTTTTTGACAGGCAGGTCGAAGACCCATTCGTTGCGGATCTCGTTGCCGAAATAGACCAGGTAATAGCCCGCTCCCGCCGTGGTGGTATATTCATCCCAGTTGTGGTCCGCAAGTCCGGGCGGATTCGGGAGGTCGTCCAGCACGGCCCGCAGGAATTTGATGCGGCGCCAGGATTCCCCCCGGAAATCCCGGCCGTAGGCCAGGAAATTGAGGGCGTCCTCGGCGGAAGTCCCCTCCTCGGCGTTAAATGTCTCCGCATGGGTTACATAAGTCCCGCTCATCAGGCCGTTGTACATCCGGCGCAGCATTTCCTGGCCGCTCAGCCAACCCCAGCGGCTCCCCACGTTGCCTTCGTAGCAGACTTCGTCGAAAAGGACCGGCTTCTTGTAGATCTGGCTGACGGTGTGCGCACGGCCGTGTTCCATCACCGGACCGTGGTCCTGGATGCTGGCATGGGTAAACACCGGATCGTAATAATGGTAATAGGTAGCCGTATAGCCATGGATGGAGAGCAGGTGACGGTAAGGATCACCGGCGGAAACGGCAGCCGCGAACTTGTCCCAGTCCTCCGCCGGAATGCCTTTCACCCCGTCCCACTCGTTCGCCAGGGACCACCAGATGTTGCGGATGGCGGAGAAACGCGCCGTGATGTATGACAGATAGCGCAGGTTGGCCTCCAACGGCATGCGGTCGAAGCCCCAGCGGCCTCCGTCATAAGGATGGAAGAGGATCAGGTCGGCCTCGACGCCGATGGCCTGCAGGGCGAGGATCCTTCTCTCGACATATTGGAAATAAGCCGGATTGAAACGGGTGTAATCCCAGCTCCCATCCTCCTTTTTCTCAAAAGGATAGACATCCGGATACTCGACCGGCAGATTATGCAGGAAGAACAGCATCCGGAGCTTGTTGAAGCCGGATTCGCGCAGGGACGCGACCGTGCGGGCCGCAGCCTCGTCACCGACATGCATCCAGTCATAGGCCGTCGTGCCGACAGGGTAATAGCGGGTGCCGTCGGCATATTTGAAATGCAGTCCGTCGGGCACGACCGGGCCATGGTTCTCCGCCGACGGAGCCACGCATTCAAAACTGCCGCGCCTGCGGTTCAGCGCACCCGTCCGGCTGGACGTCACATAGGTCCATTGCCCTTCGGTGGCGGGCATGAAACGGACCTTGAAGCATCCGTCTCCATCATAAAAGCCGCGGACGGTACAGGATTCCGCACCGTTGGTGAAGGTAGCCGTCAGTTCCACATCGAAAGGATTGCCCGGAACCGTGGCGGGAAGGGACAGTTCAAAGCATCCCCAGCGCTCGACGGTCTGCGCGCCGGCGCAGAAGGAAAGCAGCAGGGCAGCCAGCAGCAGTCTGATTCTCATATTTTTCTGATTAATTGTTCACGACGCGTTCAACGCCTTCGCTGTACAGTGTCACCGGCTGGGAAATACCGGCCGGATAGAGCAGGGCATATTCATGCAGGATCTGCTGCGGCGGGATGTGTTTCTGTTGCAGCGGAGAGGTCGTCCAGTGCTTCTCCGTGGAAGGGACCCCGGCTTTGTCGCCGATGAGGCGGTTGCGCCAGGGATTGGTCACCTGGATGACGATTTCATTCTCTCCAGTCCGGACAAAATCCGTGATGTCCGTCAGGGCGGCGGGATCCCAGATGGTCTCCAGCGTATGTCCGTTGACGGTCAGCTGCGCCGTACTTCCAAAGGCCGGGATACCGATCAGCACCCGGCGTTCCGCCTTGATGAAGCCTTCGGGCAGAACGGCGGAGGTCCGGTAGGTGACGCGGCCGGAATAGTGTTTGACCCGTGGATCGAGGAATCCCGTAAACTCCCGGAAACCGCCGATGGGCATCGTTCCGAGCGCCGGTTCATCTTCGAAAGTCATCGTGCCGACGGTTCCGTCGAGTACCACCCGTTCCGGCGCCTTCAGGTCGATCCGGCAGGCCACGGCATCCGAATAACCGGCCAGGTAGGAACCGGCGGCCAGGGATCGGAGATGGATCTCTCCGTCCGCACCCCGGTAAGCCTCGGGCACGGCCTTCGAGAAATCCCCGGTCGTATTGGGGAAAAGCTGGTCGCCCTGCAGGTCCGTCAGGCGGAAGATATGCTGCACGCGGTCTCCCCCGCGGCGCAGCATGACGAAAAGGCCCTGACGCGCCTGGAGCGTCACCGGAACCACGGTCGCACCGTGGTCGTAAGTATACATCATCTGCTCGCGGACCCGGCCCGTCATCGGATCCCAGATCTCCGGCCTGCCGTCCGGGATGTCGAAGACCGCCTCGAAATGAATCGCCCGCGCATTGTCCTTGTTGGACAGATAATAATAGTCATATCCGCCTGCGGTCTTGTGGTACCACAGGATATCGTCAATCCCGATGCCCCGCACACGCAGGTCCGGGGTGTAGGCCGACTGGAGCGAACGCAGGTCGGTCAGGACCTTTCCTCCGTCCCAGAGCCGGTCGGCAATCTCTTTCAGTGCGGCATTGTTCTGCGCGAAATCCTTCAGCGAAAGGGTCGATACCGGTTTCGGTCCATAGACCAGGGCACCGGCATCCACCAGTTCGGCCACCCGGCGGGCCGTCCCGAGTTCCATCCGGTCTCCCCGGAGTACCAGGAACTTGAACGGATGCCTGCCATCCAGCCAGATCCGGCCATCCCGCACGCTGAGCCGCTGCAGGAGCACCTCCTGGTTGATATATTGGAACTTGATGTTTTCCGGAAGGGTACGGGCGATCTCGGCGGCGGTCATCTCGGCATTGGGGAGCCTGTCCCCCAGATAGACCAGGGCATCCGCACGGCGGTCGCCGAGCTGCAGGAGATACTGCATGCGGGCCTCCGTGGCGAAGAAGCCGTCGGCGGCATTGAACCAGGTATTGTTGCGGTTGAAGGTCTGTCCGTAAATACCGAGGGTCACGCCGGGGCGGCGGTCATCGGGCTGATGGACATAACTGTGGAGTACCATCCGGTTGACTCCCTGCGTATAAGCCTGGTCGCCATAGAGTTTGAGGTCGATCGGCGAGTCGCTGTAGAGTGCCATGCCGGTGAAGGCTTCGCTGCCGACCACCGGTTTGTCATAGATCAGGGAAACGTGATACGGGATGGCATGGTTGCCGTAATTGGATGGACGATACACGATCGGCCAGTCGCGGTATTCGCTGGCCTGCGCCCAGAATTCCGTCATCGGCACGTCGCAGAATTCGTAGGATTTCAGCACGTCCACGGGCGGCATCGATGCGCCGCCGTAGATTCCTTCAGACCAAAGCTGCATCCCCGCACGGTGGCAGAGGTCAGCCAGGTGCTTGAAATAATGCACGCGGACCAGTTCACCGCGGACCGCATCGAAATCATGGACAAAGGCCTCCGAAAGCGCGGCACTCCCGATCCGCTCGCCGCAAAGCACGGGAATCCAGGGAAGGAGGCTGTAGCCCTGCTGGTCCTCGAACGCCTCGGGGAAAGCTGCCGTCCAGTTCTGCTGGCCGCACTCCCAGCTGTCCACGAGGAAGTAGGTGAAGGTCTTGCCGGCATACGGGCCGGCGGCCTGGATCAGTTTCTCCGGGAAGGCCTTGAAATGGATATCCAGCGCCGTGGAGTCCATCTTGTCACACTCCAGGCCGACACCCTGCGGCGAGGCCGGGTGGTTGAACTTGCCATTGGAAGTATATCCGAAGCGGATGACGGTCCAGTTGCCCTTGGGGGCCGACCAGCGCAGTGTCCCGTCGGCATCCATCCGGTCCGTCAGGTCGATCACGTCGTCCGGCTGTGCGATGGCCACGCCCGGAGCCGAATCCCAGACACCGCGCTCCCCCTTCTGCAGCAGGCACAGCTCGCTGAGGGTAGTCGGGGAAAGGGGTTCGTTGACGGTCAGCCGCCAATGGCGCGCCGTGGCCCGCGGGAAGGAAAGTTTCTGGAGTGAATTGGCGCCTTTGGCATATACGCGGCCGGCTTCACGCCAGTCCGTGCCGTTGTCCGAAACCTCGATCAGAACCGGGATCGGGAACCTGGCCGCAGATACCATTATATAAATATGCAGGACTTCTGCGGTAAAAGGCTTTGCAAAGTCGAGACGGATGGTCTTGTCTTCCTGGATGGTCAGTCCGGTCGTCGGATTGCCGTCGATCAGGATCTCGGCCGGGAAATCGTCGAAAAGGTCGAGATGGCGGGTTTCATCATGGTATTTGTGGCTCTTGATCAGGGTCTCGACGGGATAGCCCCCATGGCAGGAAATCTGCGGTGCGGCCGTGACAAAGCTGTTGGGGCCTGCATCCCGGTAGGCCACGACCGCTACGTCACGGTAGAAGCGCTCCTTGGAAAAAGGCAATGCCAGCGGTATCCGCTGTTCCCGGCCGCTGCCCTTGACGAAGGTCTTCCGCCAGGTGTATTGCTTCATGGAAGTCTCCGGGGTAATCCAGGGGCCGCCGCTCTCGGACCAGCCGTCGCAGTTGGCCGCGCCGATCTGCATGCCGAGCCGGTCAGCCTCTTCGACCGCATGCCGGAAAAGGGCGTACCACGCCGGACTGTCGAACTTGACGGACTGGAAACCGTCCTCGATGCCGATCAGCCGGTAGATATTGAGCACGGTCGCATTGCTGATGCCCTGTGCCTTCATGGCTTCCAGGTCTTTGGTGACACCTTCTTCCGTAAGTGCGCCGTCCATCCAATGCCACCAGGCGGCAGTCTGGTACTGCGCCGGCGGAGCGGCGAACACGGCGGGATCGGGGGTCTGCTGCGCCGAAGCGCAAACGGTGGCGAAAAATGCCAGAGCGAAAAATAGGATACGTTTCATCGGTCATTGGTTGTGGTCTCCAAATATACGCATTTTATCAGAAAAGGACCAAAGTATCCCGTCCGGACCAAAAATGGGAGACATCAAGAACGGGCGACAATTTTTGGCACATTTTTAAAAATATTTGCATCATTTTTAAAGATAATTGGAATTTTGCTATATTTGTGAGTTATTTAACAGGAAAACTATTTGTTACTAACCATATTATTGTTTAACCAAATTTCCCAAATGAT
>JAILAO010000158.1 GCA_024681565.1 Bacteroidales bacterium | reverse complement strand
TAATCCATAATTGGGCACTCAACGTTCAAATAGGAAACTGTTTCAAAACCATCTTCCGTCACAAGCAGATTATGTGTACCTTCACTGAAATAGCCATACATTTCCACATGTTTCTTCGCGGGGATTTCCTGACGTTTGCCTTCGAGGGTGGCGAGGGCGCGGATCACGCGGAAGCGGGTGTTGCGCGGCTCGATGACGTCCTCGATGTAGCCCTTCTGCGCGGCCTGGTAGGGGTTGCAGAAGAGGTCGTTGTATTCCTTCTTGTGCGCGTCGGCGGCCTCGGCCCTCTTGGCCGGGTCGGCCTCAGCCTTGAGTTCCTTGCCGTAGAGGATGTCGACGGCGCCGTCGGCGCCCATCACGGCGATCTCGGAGGTCGGCCAGGCGTAGTTGACGTCGCCCCGGAGCTGCTTGCAGCTCATCACGATGTGGGCGCCGCCGTAGCTCTTGCGCAGGGTTACGGTGACCTTGGGGACGGTGGCTTCGCCGTATGCATAAAGGAGTTTGGCACCGTTGGTGATGATGGCGCCGTACTCCTGCTGCGTGCCGGGCAGGAAGCCCGGGACGTCCACGAGGGTCACCAGCGGGATATTGAATGCGTCGCAGAAGCGTACGAAACGCGCGGCCTTGCGGGAGGCGTTGATGTCCAGCACGCCGGCGAGCACGCCCGGCTGGTTGGCCACGATGCCCACGCTCTTGCCGCCCATGTGGGCGAAGCCGACGATGATGTTCTTGGCGAAGTCCCTGTGGACCTCGAAGAACTCGCCGTCATCGACGATGCTGCGGATCACGCCGTACATGTCATAGGCCTTGTTGGGGCTGTCGGGGACGATGTCGTTGAGGGCGTCGTCCACGCGGTTGACCGGGTCCGCGGTCGGACGCTCCGGTGCCGTTTCCAGGTTGTTCTGGGGCAGGAAGGAGAGGAGTTTCTTGATGGTCTCGATGCCTTCCTCTTCGGTGGGGGCGCTGAAGTGCGCCACGCCGGACTTGGAGGCATGGACGGCTGCGCCGCCGAGGCTCTCCTGGTCCACGTCCTCGCCCGTGACGGATTTGACGACCGCCGGGCCCGTGAGGAACATGTAGGAGGTATTCTGGACCATCAGGGTGAAGTCCGTGAGGGCGGGGGAGTACACCGCACCGCCTGCGCAGGGGCCGAAGATCCCGCTGATCTGGGGAACCACTCCGCTGGCGAGGATGTTGCGCTCGAAGATTTCGCCGTAGCCGGCCAGGGCGTCGATGCCCTCCTGGATGCGGGCTCCGCCCGAATCATTGAGGCCGATCACCGGCGCGCCCACGCGAACGGCCATGTCCATGACCTTGCAGATCTTCTCGGACATGGTCTTGGAGAGGGAACCGCCGTTGACGGTGAAATCCTGCGCGAAAACGAAGACGGGACGTCCGTCGATGGTGCCCTGTCCGGTCACGACGCCGTCGCCGTCCGGATGGCTCGCCTCCATCCCGAAATTCGTGCAGCGGTGCTGCACGAACATGTCGAACTCTTCGAAGCTGCCCGCGTCCAGGAGTTTTTCAAGGCGCTCACGTGCAGTGAGTTTTCCTTTCTCGTGCTGGGCGTCGATGCGCTTCTGTCCTCCGCCGAGTTTCGCGGTCCCGCGGCGTTCGACCAGTTCTTGGATTTTATCTTGTTGGATGCTCATAAATCTAAAAACGAATAATCGGACAAATATACTGAATGTTTTGCGGATTTCCTATAGCTTCCGGCTCACGACGAACTTGTCGAAGAAGTCCAGGAAGTAAGGCCAGTTGGGGCCCGATTCGTGTCCGCCATGGTGTTGCCGGAAGGCGAGTTCGCCGTCCATCAGTCCCTGGTCCGGGCCGGGGAAGATATCGGTGGGCAGGCCGCGGGCGCCCAGCAGTTCGTAAACCGGGGAGGCCTTGGAGGTCGCGATGAACATGCCGATGATGTCCTGCCATCTGTCCCCCTCGGGGAGGCCGCCGGAGACCAGGCACGGGCGCGGGGCGCAGAGGGCGATGAGTTCGTGCTGGTCCACGGGGATGTCGTTTTCGCAGAGCGGGTCGGCGCCGTATTTGAGGAAGTTGCCGGCCATCCAGTGGTATTCGCCGTCGGCGGACAGGTTTTCCAGCGCTTCGCCGCAGTTGCGGCGCCAGGGGGCTGCGCCGCCCTTGCCGGAAGAGGAGATGAATCCCGCGGCGATGCGTTCGTCGAAGGCCATTGCCACGAGGGCAGCCTTGCCGTTGCGCGAGCAGCCTTCGAGGGCCACCTTGGCGGCGTCGAACTGCGGATCCGTCTCGAAATAGTCGATGAGTTTGGAAAGGCCCCAGCCCCAGGCGCGCAGCGTGCCCCAGTCCTCGGGTTTGCGGTCGGCGCCCCGGTTGCACAGGCCGATGATGCCGCGGTTCAGGCCGTAGCCGCCGTCCGGCTGGATGCTGCCCGTCACGATGACGGCCGCCGCCCAGCCGCGTTCGACCACCTGCTGCTGCCAGGATTTGGTTTTCGGCACGCCGGGGAAAGTGAAGTTGAAGTTCCCGAGGGCGTAGCCGAATTCGGCGACGACCGGCAGGTTCCTGCCGGCGGATTCGGGCCAGGTGACCGACGCCTGGATGCGAACGGTGATGGTCGGACAGGCGCTGTTGTCCACGACGCCCGCCAGTTCACGGTAGATGCAGGGGACGTCTTCCATCATGACTTTTTCTTCCTTGACGACCTCCCAGCGGACCGCGGGGATGACGGCGGGAAGGCGTCCGTAGAGTTCATCCTCAAAGACGCGGACCAGTTCCGGACGGCGCTCGCGGTACCAGGTCTGCGGGTCGCGGACGGGTTTGCCCGCGAACGTGGTGAGCGGGTCGGGATAGATGTAGTAGGGGTTGGCGGTGAATTCGTCGTAGTTGGGCTGGCGTGCCGGGTCGGGGGAGTTGGAATCCCGGCCGGGGCGGACCGCCGTCAGGCCGAGCTGTCCGAGCATGCGGGCGTGGTCCTGTACCGAGAGGGCGTGGAGGGAGTCGCGGTTGATCCGGGGCATGCCCGGGAACTGGGCCGTGGCCGGCGTCTGGGCCAGCAGGAGCACGGCGAGGGCCGCGAAAAGGAGACGGGTGGTTTTCATGATATAAGGTTTTTTTCTATCCAAGCAGGCCGGCGACGAGCACGCCGAGGTAGTTGCCGACGGCATAGCCGATGATGCCGGCGGTGATGCCCGTGATGATGATGCGCCGGTTCTTCATCGATTCGGCGATCATCGGGACGAAGAGCGGGGAGTTGATCATCGCGACGCTGGTGATGACGGCCGTGTCGGCGTCCACCCGGAAGAGGCGGCAGAGCAGCAGCTGCACCAGCAGGGAGCCGAAGATGACGAAGGCGACGTAGCTGAGCAGCCAGATGCCGCTGTGCAGGTCGATGCTCCGGATGTCCACCATGGAGGCGACCACGAGGCTGAAGATCAGCACCAGGTACATCCCGGCGTCGTAACTCTTTTCCCAACTGCGTACCGCCGGCAGGAAGGAGGCGGCGATGGACAGGGTGGTCAGCGTCAGGATGAGTACGATCATGTTGATGCTGCCGGTGAGGAGCAGGGAAAGCCCGATGCCGGCGCCGGCGATCAGGATGGCGAGTCCCAGGGCCCGGAGCGTGCCGGCGCGGTGCTCACGGGAGAAAACGCCCCGGTACATCTCCGTTTCGCCATGGGTCATGGCACCGTCCGTGCGGGTGGCTTCCGACGGGGCGGAGGCGGTCCGGACCGGCAGGAAACGGCGTGCCAGGCGGATGCCGGCCACCATCAGGAAAGTCAGGTAGAGGAAACTGACGATGAGGTCGAACGAATTGATCAGCAGGTAGGTGGCCTCGTCCACGCCGAGCATCATCTTGACGGCGGCCAGGTTGGGGGTTCCCCCGGTGTATACGCCGACGGCCATGCCTGCGACGGCCGGGGCCTCGGGGCCGATCCGGCTGCCGAAGAGGAAGTAACCGGCTACGGCTACGCCCGTCACGGCTACGATGCCGCACAGCAGCGAAACGAGGGCCTGGCGCACCGGCCAGCCCTTGAAGTTGCAGGCGAACAGGATGAGCGGCATGGCCAGGGGAATGGTCACGCTGGAGAGGGCGTCCTGGATGGGGAACAAGGCCTCGGCGGCCCCTTCGAAGGGGTAGATCAGCAGGTTTCCGGCCAGGATGCCGAGGATGTACATCAGCAGGATCGTGCCGATGCGTGCAAGCGGCCGGCTCCGCCGGCACAGCCAGATCACGCCGGCGGGAGCCAGCAGGTAGAAAAGAATCCAGAGGATGATCAGCGGCGTACTCATATTGTAGGCAAAGATAACAAAAAAGCCGTAGCCGCAGCAAGCTGTATCCTACTGTACCGGGAAATTGAAGTAACGGTCGGGGAAAGGTTCGTTCCTGAGGGTGAAGTGCCACCACTCCGTATCGAACGGCTTGAATCCGTGGCGCATCATGGCCTCGCGGAGGATGCGCCGGTTGCGCAGCTGCTGCTCCGTGATACCGCGGTAGTCCGGGTGGCTCTCCCGGCCGAACCAGTCGAAGGTGCCGCCCATGTCCACTTCCTTTTCACTTTTCATGTCGAACAGGGTCAGGTCCACGGTGGAGCCGCGGGAGTGGCCGCTGTGCCGGGCGATGTAGCCCCGGCGGAACAGCTGGCTCTTGTCCACCTCCGGATAGAAATAGGGTTTCATCCGCGTGTCGTTGATGTCTTCCGCCCAGCGGACGAAATGGTCCACCGCCTGCTGGGGGCGGTAGGCGTCGAAGACCTTGATCCGGTAGCCCCGGCGCAGCAGGTCGTCGCTGACGGCCCGCAGGCTGTCCGCCGCTTCGCGCGTGAGCAGCGCGATGGGTGCCAGATAGCCGTCGATGCGCTCGCCCACGAAATTATAGGTTCCGTAGTAGCGGATCTCCAGGATCGCGTCCGGGACGGCCTCGGCGAGTTCGACGAAATGCTCCCGTCCCTGCAGGTCCCCGCCATTGGCGAGCCGGGCGAATTCCTGCTGTGCCAGCGCCATCTGGGAGCGGAACAGGGGGCTGGTCTGCAGGCGGGCGTAACCGATGCTGGCGGCAGAGCGGGTCTCGTCCACATCGCTCTGCCAGTGCGCTCCGGCGATGACCCGGCTTTCGCCGATGGCGTAGGCCCGTGTGTAGAGGGCTTCGGCGGCTTCCGGGTTGATCTGTGTGAGCAGCAGGGCGGCGGTCCAGCCGCGCATCGTGTGCCCCGAGGGGTAGCTCCCTTCGCCGCTCAGGGCGCCTTCTTCGCCGGTGAGCATGGCTTCATGGAAACGTTCGAAGGGACGCTTTCTGTGGAAGTAGGCCTTGGGCGCTACGCGCATCTGGTCGGTGGTGGCGAGACCGTTGGTCACCACGGTCCAGATGGCAGGGGTGCCGGTCTCGGAAATCTCCAGGCCGAAGGCGGGGCTGAACTCCGTCAACAGGGCTTCGTAGCCCCAGACGGCGTCCCGCCGGGCGATCTCGGCGCGCTCCGGATCCAGGCGCTGCGTCTTGCCCCACATGTAGCGCATGATGTCGTAGGTGAAGGCGGGGGAGAGCGTGTCCGGCGGGGCGGGCATGCACTGGATCAGGTCCGGAAGTTCTTCGGTCGTGAAATAGGCCTGCTGCGCGTAAAGCGCACTGCCGCTGCAGATTAGCGCTGCGGCAAGGAAAGCGGTATACTTTTTCATTCGGTCTGCATTGACATAATCGGGACGAAAGATACAAAAAAAACCGCAACGGTTGTCCGTTGCGGTTTTGTCTGGGTGACTCGACTTGAACGAGCGACCTCCTGGTCCCTAACCAGGTGCGCTACCAACTGCGCCACACCCAGATGCCCTCGAAAGGGATTGCAAAGATAGGAAAATTTTCGGGAAATGTATCCTTTTCTTTAAAAAAACTCAGGAACGGCCCATTTCTGTCTCTTCGTCTTCTTCGTCGTCGGGTTTTTCCCGGTTGGGAATGAGGCGCCGGACCGGTTTCCAGTGGTAGAAGAAGCGGCTGGCAATCACACGCACTACCGTGTAGGAGGGGATGGCGACGAGCATTCCGACCGCGCCGCCGATGTGGCCGGCGATGAGCAGTACGATGAAAATCTCCAGCGGATGCGCCTTGATGCTGGTGGAGTAGATGAGCGGCTGGTAGATGGTATTGTCCACCAGCTGGGCGGCCAGCATCAGGCCCAGGACGATGAGGGCGAACCACCAGATGTCCACGGCCAGGCCGATGCCGGTGGTGTACTTGAGGATGACGCAGAGGACCACGCCGATCACCTCTCCGATGAGCGGACCGATGTAGGGGACGATGTTGAGCAGACCGGCGATGAAGGCGATGCCGAGGGCGTTGCTGGCGCCGATCCCGGCGACGAGCCACAGCAGCAGGAAGTCCACGGCCATCACGCCGATGATCTCGATGATCAGCCCGATGAAGTAGCGGGAGAGCAAACCTTCGATCTCGATGATGGTTGCGCCCACCCGTGCTTCGTGGCGGTCGGGGACCACGGCGGAGACGATGCGGCTGAAGAGGCGGTCGTCCTTGATGAAGAAGAACGAGATGAAAACGGTCGCGAAAGCCCCGACGGCGAAACTGGCCACGGACGAGGCGACCGAGCCGATGAGACCGGTGACGGCCGAGACGCTGGTCATTTCCTTGAGCTTGGAAGTCAGCAGGGCGACGCCGTCGAAGTTCGGCCCCAGGGAGGGGAAGGTGGCGACGAGCCAGTCGTTGATCTGGTCGAGGATGCTGCCGTCAGGCAGGGTCTGGCTGCCGTTGGCTGCCTCCCGGATGATGCCGGCGACGACCGGGATGATCTGGGTGACGAGCAACAGCAGCAGGGCGAAGATAATCAGGAGCGTCAGGATGGCAAGCAGCCAGTCCGGCGCCCCGTGTCCCTTGATGCGGACCTTGCAGAGCACACGCGTGACCGGCTGGCCGATCAGCGACACCACGAAGGCGGCGATGATATAGACCAATACGCTGCGGAAATACCAGCACAGCAGGGCTCTGACGGTGAATATCGCAGTGTTGAGGGCGACCCGGGCCAGCCGGTCGGTGCTGCGTTCTTCCATGGGCTACTGATGAGCTTCACGGAGCAGGTCGAGCACGACCTTGACCGGGTGGAAGGTTTCGGTGGGGACCTCGACGCAGAGGGTGTTCCAGTCGGACATGGAGCCGTTCCACAGGCCCGGCAGTTCCAGGGCCTTGAGTTCGCGGCCCTGGTAGCTCTTGGAGCTGATCAGGCCGGTCTCTTCATCGACGTATTCGAGCAGGTTGAAGCGGGAGCCATCGTGGCGGCGCAGGCAGCAGACGAGGTCCACCGGGTTGAAGTGCGTGGCGGACTTGAGGGCTGCGACTGCTTCGGGATCATTCGGGTTGATCTGGGCTCCTTCGAGGATCTGCAGGGAGGTGGAGCCGTCCTTGTCACGGATGATGAAGGGGCCGCCGCCCGGCTCGCCGAGGTTCTTGACCATGCCGCAGACGCGGATGGGACGGTCGAGTTTGGCGCGCAGCGCCTCGGCCCGGTCGCGGCTGTCCTTGGCTTCCGGCATTTCGATGCAGAGTTCGTCACGCAGGAAGGCCTCGATCTCATTGCAGAGATCCTGGCACTCCGGCGTGGCGAAGGGATCGTCCTGGACGACATTGTAAACCGGGATATAGGAAGCGTCTGCTATTTCCTTGCGTATCTGCGTGAGCTGGTCCAGCGCGTAGATGTAGCCGTGGATGCGGTCGCGCAGTTCCAGCGCGCGGCCCATCAGGACCTTCTTCCACCGGTAGGTCGTGGGCTGCATGCGCTCTACGCAGACATTGTCGATGTTCTTGATGGAAACGAGCTCGGCATCCAGTTCATTGAGGTTGTAGATCAGGGCGCCGTGACCGGCCGGCCGGGTGAGGATGCTGCCGTCTTCTTTGAGGAAGGGCTTGTTGTCGGCATCTACGGCCAGGGTGTCGGTCTCTTTGGCCTGGTAGGTGAAGGTGATGTTGTATTTGACCCCGTAGCGCTGCTCGTAGTCCGCGCGGATTTCCTCCACGGCGGCCTCGAAGAGGGGCCGGTGCTCCGGGGAGATCGTGACGACGAGGTCCACGGTCCCGTCGGCGTTGCGCATGTAGGCCTGGCCTTCGACGAAGTGCTCCGCCAGGGCGGTGCGCGTCTCGGCGGGGTAGCGGTGGAATTTCAGCACGCCCTTCGGCTTGGTGCCGTAGGCGAGCCCCGCCTCCGTGAGGAGCTTGCGGGCGGTGTCGACGGGGTCGAAAGGTGCCTTCCCGAAGACCTCAGGGGAATAGAAAGCGAATTTCTCCAGGTTGGCGGCCAGTTTCTCCGTAGCCGCGTTGGGGGCGTCGATGCCCGCGAAGATGTCCTTGAACATGCGGGAGGCCGCACCGGACGCAGGCACGAATTTGCAGCGGCCGTGTACTTCGGCCGTGTCGGCATATTGCACGGCTTCTTCCTGCTCCTTTTCATTCAGGACTTCGATGCCGTGGCCCGGGGTGGCCGGGGCGACGATGCTGAGCCAGGGGAAACCTTTGCGGAAGCGCTCGATCTGAGCATTCATTGTAGCTTTGTCCATATTGTGTTATGTTTAGTGGTTATATCAGTCAATCCGTCAGAAGTAGAATTCGCGCCGGTATCTGTAGTTCGCCCGGAGTTCGCTGAAGCGCTCCGGCGACATCCGGAACATGAAGTCATCCGTGAAGATGGGGTAGTTGTACTGGATGATCGAAGCGATCTGGCCCTGGGTTTTTTCGTGGGCGTCCACATGGACGGCCTGGTATTCGAGGATCTCCGTGGTCGGGAAGAACTCGTAGAGTTCGGACAGGCCGAAGAAGCGTGCGACGGCGCGGATGGCCAGGGAGGTGCCGGTCTGTTTGCCCTGGAGGGTATAGCCGGCGATGTGCGGTGTGGCGATGTCCACGAGGTCCATCAGCCTGCGGTTGATGTCGGGTTCGTGGCACCAGGTGTCGAGGGCGACGGGGCCGAGTTTGGGAATGGCCTGGATCAGGTCTTCTTCTACGACCAGTTCGCCCTGGGCGGTGTTGATGAAAAAGGCGCCGGGTTTCATCTTGTCGAAGAAGTCTGCATTCGCCATCCCGCGGGTGCTGTCGTTGACGGGGATGTGCATCGTGATGATGTCGGAGCCGTTCAGGACGGTGTCCAGGTCGTGGAACTCGGTGTGCCACTCCTTTTCGGCGCGCCAGGGGTCGTAGCGCAGGGTCTTGAAGCCGAGCGCGAGCGCCATCACCTCGACGCGCGTGCCGGCGGAGCCCAGGCCGATGATGCCCATCGTGGCGCCCGCCAGGGAAATGCTTTTGCGCGAGGCGGTCCCGTAGAGGGCGGAGAAGACATAATTGGTGACGCCGCCGGCGTTGCAGCCGGAGGCGTTCTGGACGAAGATGCCGTGTTCCTTGCACCAGGCCTGGTCGATGTTGTCCATGCTGACCGTGGCGGTGGCGATGAGCTTCACGGATGTGCCCCGCAGCAGGGCCGCGTCGCAACGGGTGCGGGTGCGGATCATCAGGGCGTCCGCATCCATCAGGTCGGCCCGGCTGATCTCCGGTCCGTCCTTGTAGACGACTTCAGCCCAGGGCTCGAAGACGCCCTCGACGAAGGGGATGGCTTTGTCGATGACGATTTTCATTTCAGGATCAGTTCTCGGACGGCGTCGGTGCCGTCGCCGGTAAACAGTTCGTCCTGCGCGAGCAGGGCGTTGATTTTCTCGATCAGGGCCGCGCGCTGGAACGAGAGCTGGCTGCGCACCACCGAGGAGTCCACGGTGATGTAGAGCTTGCCGTCGCGGTAGAAGCGGCGGACCGTGTAGCGGCCTGCGCCGGAGGCGGTGTCCCAGGCGGCGAAGATGCGCCGGGTGTTGAGCTCCGGGGTGAGGTGGCTGGTGCGGATGAATTCGTGGATGACCTCCTCCAGGGGAAGGGCGGTCTTGCGGGCGACTCTACTCATTGACGGGTGTGAAGACGCCTCCTGCCGTCTCGAAATAGCTGCGGTCCGCGGTGAGCGTGTCCACGATGGACTCCGTGCGGACCTTGTTGGAATCAGAGAGGAAGATCTGGCCGAACTCTTTGCCGACGACCATCCGCAGGAGATTGCCGACCCGGGTCATGTCGAGTTTGTCGAAGAGGTCGTCCAGCAGCAGGATCGGCGGGTAGCCGTAGGAGGAACGCATCACTTCGTACTGGGCGAACTTGAGGGCGACGAGGAAGGATTTCTGCTGCCCCTGGGAGCCGCAGCGGCGGATGGGATGGCCGTTCATCGTGAAGAGGAAGTCGTCCCGCTGGATGCCGGCGGTGGTGAATTTGAAGACCTGGTCGCGGTCGCGCCGCTCGCAGAGCAATTCGCGCAGGTCGCCTTTCTGCAGGTCGGAGCGGTATTCGATCCCGACCTGCTCGCGGCCGCCGGAGATCTCCGCGTAGTACTGCTGCACGATGGGGACGAGGCTGTCGCAGAATTCCGCCCGACGGGCGAAAATCGGAGTCGCCAGGGCGGCGAGGCGTTCGTCGAAGGTCGACAGCAGGTCCTCGTCGGAAACGCCGGCCTTGAGGAGCTTGTTGCGCTGCAGCAGGTAGCGGTTGTACTGCTGCATGTCGGCGAGGTAGCTCTGCTGCATCTGCGAGAGGACGGCATTGACGAATTTGCGGCGTTCCTCGCCGGATTCGCTGACCATGGCGATGTCGGCGGGGGAGACCATCACGATCGGCAGGACGCCGATGTGCTCGGAAATGCGGGCGTAGGGCTTGTCGTCACGGCGGACGCGCTTCTCTCCGCCCTCGGAAACCTGGATGCTGAAGCGTGCGGACGTGCCCCCCGGCATCGCATAGGTGCCGGACAGGCCGAAGGCCGAGGTACCGTAGCGGAAGTTGAAGCGGTCGGAGGGGGAGAAGGCGCTCTTGGTCATGGACAGGTACCAGATCGCGTCGAGCAGGTTGGTTTTGCCCTCGCCGTTGCCGCCGCTGATGCAGTTGATGTTGGGCGAGAAGCTGAGCTCCTGCAAAGCGATGTTGCGGAAGTCCTGGATGACTATTTTTTGGAGCGTCGGCATGTTTGCAAAGTTAAAGAATAATTTCTAATTTTGCGGGCTAATTGGTTCAGAAATTAAAACGACTAAGATATGGCTCAGAAAAATCTGAAAGACAGGGAAGCCGAGCGGCAGGAGAACATCGAACAGACCGTCTCCGCCACCGAGCAGTTCTACAATGAGAACAAGAAAGTGATTTGGGGTGTCGTGGCCGCCGTCCTCGTGATCGGCCTCGGAATCCTCGGGTACAACAAATTCATCTTCCAGCCCAAGTGCGTGGAGGCGATGCAGCAGGCCTATCCGGCCGAGATGAGTTTCCAGAACGCGGAGTATGAGCTCGCGCTCAACGGAGACGGCAACAATCTCGGTTTCGCCGACATCATCGACGAGTACGGCAGCAAGGCCGGCAAGGCCGTCTATCTGTACGCCGGTGTCTGCGAATACCAGCTCGGCAACTACCAGGAAGCCCTCGACTATCTCAAGAAGTACAGCACCAAGGAGCCCATCCTCAATGCCCGTGCCCGTGCCTGCGAAGGTGATTCCCATGTCGCCCTGGGTGACTACAACGCCGCCGTCCGCAGCTACAAGGCTGCCGTCGAGGCGGGTGACAACGTGTTTGCCGCCGGCTACCTCCTCAAGGAGGGTTCCGCCTATGAGGCTCTCGGCCAGAAGGCCGAGGCGCTCGCCTGCTACAAGACCATCGAGGAGGACTATCCGCAGTCGATCGAAGCTTACGAAATCGCAAAACACATCGCCAGAGTCACTGAATAGTTATGGGAAGAGCATTTGAATTCCGCAAGGAGCGCAAACTGAAGCGCTGGGGCCATATGGCCCGTACGTTCACCAAGTTGGGTAAGGAAATCACGATCGCCGTCAAGCAGGGCGGTCCCGATGTGACCGGCAACCCGCGCCTCCGTGCCCTGATGGCCGAGGCCCGTTCGGAGCAGATGCCGAAGGAAAACATCGAGCGCGCCATCAAGAAGGCCACCGAGAGCAAGCAGGGTGATTTCAAGGAGATCATCTACGAAGGTTTCGGCCCTTACGGCGTGGCTTACCTCGTGGAGGCCGCAACCGACAACAACACCCGCACCGTGGCCAATGTCCGCAGCTATTTCAACAAGTGCGGCGGTTCGCTCGGTACGACCGGCTCCGTGGGATTCATGTTCGACCGCAAGTGCACCTTCCGCGTCAAGGAGAAGGAGGGCGTCGATCTCGAGGAACTCGAGCTCGAACTCATCGACTACGGCGTGGAGGAACTCTTCCGCGAAGAGGAGGAGGACAAGGACGGAAATGTGACCCCCGTCATCGTGATGTACGGCGAGTATGCCGCCTACGGCCAGATCCAGAAGTACATCGAGGAGAACGGCTATGAGCTCATCTCCGGCGGCTTCGAGCAGATCCCGAACGTGGACCTCAAGGACGTGACCGAAGAGCAGCGCGCCACCCTCGACAAACTCACCGGCATGCTGGAGGACGACGAGGATGTGACCAACGTCTATACGACGATGAAACCCGCCGAAGAGGAGTAATCTTGGACGTTCGTCGATGAAATTCGGCGTTTCGTCGAAAAACCGGACCGGAAACGGCCCGGTTTTTCTATGTTTGCACCAGAACGTTTAATATTAACTGTAACAATGAAAAAGACTCTCATGACATTTGCACTCCTGCTTGCGGCTGCGGCGGGGGTGGCGATGGCCCAGGACGGACACCGCTACGGGATTAAATCGGGTATCCTCACCCAGAAATCCGAAATGGGGGAAACGACCGTCTGGTTCGACGACTACGGTGCCCTCGAAGCCCAGAAAATGAAGATGTCGATGTTCGGCCAGGAAACGGAGATGACCGTCATCCGCAAGGACGGCAAGACCTATATGGTCAACGCAGCCGAGAAACAGGTCCAGGAGATGCCCGCCCAGGGGGCCGACATCAACTTCCTGAATCTCACCGATGCCGTCAAGTCGCAGTATAAGGTCAAGGAAGCCGGCAAGGAGAAGGTTCTGGACCGCGAGTGCACCAAGTACACCCTGACGATGGACCAGATGGGCATGTCCATGAACCAGACCGTCTGGATCTGGAAGGGAATCGCCCTGAAGAGTTTCACCGACGGCGGTCAGTTCCAGTTCGGCAATGAGGCCGTCAAATTCGAGGAGAATGCGGAAATTCCCGCTTCCGTGTTTGAGATTCCCAAGTTTTAATTTCTAAAATCATAAATTATAGGTAAAATTATCAACAAGCTTCGGATTGTGACGGACGGCCTGCGCGGGCCGTCCGTCAACTTTTTGGCCTGTGCCGGCAGAGAAATCGAAGAATAATGCTTATCTTTAAGCGATGAAAAAGACGCTCGTCCTGCATAATGATGTCCGGGAGATTCCGGATCTGGCCGCTTTCGTGGAAACGCTGGCGGAAGAGATACCCTTGGACCCCGGCCTGGCGATGAGTCTCAATCTGGCCCTGGAAGAGGCTGTGACGAATGTGATGATGTACGCCTATCCCGCCGGCACGGTCGGTGCGGTGACGCTGGATGTCGATGCGGAGAAGGACCGTGTGGTGTTTGTGCTGAGCGATTCCGGCGTGCCTTTCGACCCGACCGCCGTCCCGCCTGCCGACATCAGTCTCGGTGTCGAGGACCGTCCGATCGGTGGCCTCGGCATCTTCCTGGTCCGGCAGATCATGGATTCCGTCGTGTATGCGCGGCAGGGAGACAGGAATGTACTTACTTTGACGAAACTAATAGCATAAAATGGAAATAGAAATCACCCAGAAAGAGAATGAGATGACCGCCCGCCTGGTCGGACGGCTGGACACTCCTGCATCTCAGGAGGCGGCGGCCAAGATCCAGCCGCTGCTGGACAATGCCGAAAAGACGATCGTGATGGATTGTACGGAGCTCAGCTACATCAGCAGTTCGGGTCTCCGTCTGTTCCTGATGCTCCGCAAGGCTTGCGCCGCCAAAGGCGGCAAGGTGGTGCTCCGTTCTATCAACAACGACATCCGTCAGGTCTTTACGATGACCGGCCTGCTGAGTCTGTTCGTCGTCGAGGATGCGTAGGATCCTTCCTGTCCTGGCACTCCTGCTGACGCTCTTCGGATGCGCCCCGCACAAGGAGGTCCATTCCCTGGACGATCTCCGGGACGGGCGTATCGGCGTGTTGACAGGCCTGGCGCATCGCCAGGACCTGCAGGAGGCTTTCCCGGATGCCACCTTCATGAATTTCGAGGATCTGCCGCTGATGTGCATGGCGCTTCAGGGGCAGCGGATCGATGCGCTGGTGTGTCTGGAGCCGGGCTTGGAAGAACTGCTCAAGGGCAATCCCGGGTTCATGGAGTTGCCGGGTCTGTCGATCCGGGATTCCGTCTGCGTCGCCTTCCGCATGGAGGATGCCGACCTTGCTGATGCGTTTGACGATTTCCTGGAGGAAATCCGTGCGGACGGGAGGATGGAGCAGTTGCAGGCCAACTGGTTCGGCCCCGGCGCCCCGCGGTCCTTCTATCACCCCCATATCAAGACGGGGACCCCGCTTCGGGTGGGTATCGAAGTCGGACAGTCCGGCCTGACCGTGATGGAGGACGAAGAGGAGACCGGTTTCGAGCCGGAACTGATGCGGCGTTTCGCCGACCATCTGGAACGTCCGGTCCGTTTCATCGAGATGACGGGCACCGGGATGATTCCTGCGCTGGCCTCCGGCCGCGTGGATGCCCTGGTGGACGCCATCACCCCGACCTATGAGCGTGGACAGAGCGTCCGCTTCTCCCGTCCCTATTATTCCTGCGACCTGCATCTGGTCGTCCTCAATCCGGACTATGTGCCGGAGGTGAAGCGCCAGACGCTCGGGGAGGTCCTTCGGACCAATCTCATCGACGAGGGACGCTACATGCTGATTCTCAAGGGACTGTGGTACACCCTGGTGATCATGTTCTGCTCGGTGCTGCTGGGAACCCTCCTGGGCGCGCTCCTGTGCTGGATGCTGCTGGGGCGGTCGAAAGCCCTGAAGAAGTTCGCCCACGGCTATTGCGAGTTGATCGAGGGCATTCCGATCGTGGTGCTGCTCCTCTTCATGTTCTATGTCGTTTTCGCCGCCGCGCCGGTCGCTGCCGTCGTGGTCGCGATCGTCACGTATTCGCTCCATTTCGCTGCGGGCGCGTGCGAGAGTTTCCATAACGGGATCGAGAGTGTGCCCAGGGGACAGTTCGAAGGCGGCCTGGCGCTCGGCTTCACGCAGCTTGATACGCTTCGTTACGTCATGCTGCCGCAGGCGACACGCCAGATCCTGCTCCTGTTCAAGGGCAAGAGCGTGGCCCTGATCGAGAATACGGCCATCGTCGGTTTCATCGCGATCCAGGACCTGACCAAGGTGACGGATATCATCCGTACGCAGACCTATAATTCGCTGATCCCGCTGGTCGTGGTGGGAGTGCTGTACTTCCTGCTGGCCCGGCTGATCGGGTGGACCATTGACAAACTGGGTGATTATCTGCTGAAGAAATGAAAACGATCCTCAAAATAGAATCGCTCTGCAAGCAGTTTGGCGATGTCCAGGTCCTGAACGGCATCGACTGCGAGATCCACGAAGGCGAGATCGTCTCCGTGATCGGACCGTCGGGCTGTGGCAAGAGTACTTTCATCCGCTGCCTGAACGGGCTGGAGCGGCCGGATTCGGGCCGTGTCCTGCTGGACGGCGTGGATATTTTCTCCTCGGAGGCCGGTCTGCCCGCTGTCCGCAGCAAGGTGGGCATGGTCTTCCAGGAGGTGAACGTCTTTGCGCATCTGAGCGTACTGGACAACGTGATGCTCGGCCTGCTCAAGATCCGCAAGCTGCCGAAGGAGGAGGCGAAGGGCGAAGCGGTGCGCCTGCTGCGCCTGGTCGGTCTGGGAGAGAAACTCCATGCGATGCCTGACGCCCTTTCCGGCGGCCAGAAGCAGCGTGTGGCGATCGCCCGCTGCCTGGCGATGCAGCCGGAGGTGATCCTCTTTGACGAGGCGACGACCTCGCTCGACCCCAAGATGAAGACCGAGGTCCTCAGCGTGATCCGCGAACTGGCCCGGCAGGGCCATACGATGGTCGTCGTGACCCACGAGCTCAAGTTCGCACGCGATGTCAGTACGCACGTCCTGTTCATGCATCAGGGCAGGATCGTGGAGGAAGGCACGCCGGAACAGGTCTTCGACCATCCGGCGAAGAGTCTTACGCGCGCTTTCGTCAACAACCTGCGCAGCCTGGTCTTCGACATCGACACGCAGGATTACGACCTTTACAAACTCAATGCGGAGATCGAGTGGTTCTGCCAGCGCAATACCCTCGGCCGCCGTTATGTCTCGCTGGAACTGATCGTCGAGGAGATGCTCACCAAGATGATGCCATTCACCGGTCCGATCCATATCTGCATCCATTGCAAGGAGATGTCCCAGGAGGTGTCGATCGAGATGGAACAGGAACAGTTCTCGAGCCAGATCGTCGGCCGCGAAGGCACCGACGAGATCTCGCTGATGCTGCTGCAGGGACTGTGCTCGTCCATCACGGAAGAACAGCGCGGGACTACACGTCTCGTCCGGATGGAAGTCCGGTCCGAATAGTTCCCGGCCATACAGGAAAAAGCGGAGATCCTTCACAGGGTCTCCGCTTTCGGTAAGTATAGTTTATTGTTTATTCCTTGGGTTTCTGGATCTTGCCGATGCCGCGGACCCGGCTGTTGAATTCTTCGGCCTTGAGTCCCCGGGCGTCGATGTCGCCGGCGCCGCTGATGGTGAGGTCCGCCTTGCCGGCCCGTCCGGAGACCGTCGCGTCACCGGCCCCGTTGATGGCCAGGGTGAAATGGTCACAGTCGGCCTTTGCGATGGTCGCGTCACCGGCCCCGTTGACGGTGATGGTGGCTTTCCCGCTCGTCAGCCCCTGGATGTCGATGTCTCCGGCTCCGTTGACCGTGGCCTCAAAGTCGAGAGCCGTGATGCCTTGCGGGGCCTCGAAATCTACGGCGCCATTGAAGACGAGGCTTTCGAGCACCTGACTGGATGCGTTGATCCTGAGGTTCTTGAGTTTCTTGAAATTGACGCCGTCGCTTTTGATCACGAGGGTGCCGTTCTCATTGTTGACGGAAATATGGCTGAGGACATTGTCCGGGCCGTGCAGGGACAGGGCGCAGTCTCCGGGGGTGTAGGTCATGTCACAGGGGAGGCTGATCTGGATGCCGCGGTATTCGCCGGTCACTTCGTCCCGGGTGATCAGGTTGTCGCTGGGTTCGATGGTCTCGCCATTGCTGTCGACATGGACCGACATTCCTGCATCTTTCATCTCTTGGATGAGTTCGTCACTGACCTTGATGAAGCGGCAGGAGGGGAGCAGGGCCAGCAGCGCGGTGGCTGCGAGGAGGGAAATATGTTTTTTCATTTTGATTTTGTTAGTCGATGAATTCTTTGAGGTTGATGCCGAGCAGGGCGGCGCGGTTGCGGAAGACCGGCAGCTCCTCTTCGAGGAATTTGCGGCGCTCCGTGTCGCGGATGACGTCGATGGCGTCTCCGGCGACGAAGAAACCGATGCCGCGCTGGTTGAAGATGATTTTTCGGTCTGTCAGGATTTCGTAGGAGCGGGCCACGGTGTTGGGGTTGACCCCGATCGCGGCACCCCATTCCCGAACGGAGGGGATGCGCCCGCCGGGTTTGAATTCCCCGGTCAGGATCCGGTCGCAGAGGTTGTCCGCGATCTGGACGTAGATTGGTTTATTGGCGTCGAATTCCATAGTCAGTCTAATGTTTGATGGTACGGAGGCGGTAGTAGAGGCCGCCCAGGAGGCCGCCGATGATGACGGTGTAGATGATGCTGATGAACCAGTTGACCGTGCTGATGGCTTTGTTCGGGTCGGAGAAATGCGCGGTGAGCCAGTCTGAATCAAAGTGGGAGGTCCCGAAGAAGGCGACCATCAGGGTAGAGAGGACCATGCTGATTCCCATCAGGCAGAGGAAGGTTTTGGCGACCTTGGCTTTTTTGAAGCAGATGGCACCGAGGGTGAAGGTCAGGACGGTCTCGCACCAGCCCAGGAAGAGGATGGCCGGCATGTTGAAGTAGACCCCTTCGGCGTCGAGCATGTCGGTAAGTTCCTGGCCGAGGCTGAGGGAGAAGAGGCGGTCGCCGTAGGAATTGGGGAAGATCAGCCCCATCAGGCCGTCGGTGGCGAAGAACAGGGCGAACAGGATGACGGGCAGGATGACACAGACCATCAGGGCCATCGAAAGCCATTTCTCCAGCGTAGAGGCAGGAAGCATCAGGAAATCCGATCCGGCCCGCTTCTCGGTCACGAAGCCGTAGATCTTGGCGCCGGCGCCGAAGTAAACGATCAGGGCGGCGATGAAGATGCTCATGAACTTCATCTCGTCCGGCAGCTCGACGATCCCGTTGCCGCCGATCAGGTTGATGAACTGGAAGATAAGGTAGAGGATGGCGGGGATGACGCCGATGATCAGCAGGCTGAGCCCGTAGTTGTTTTTGGCACGGCGCAGGTCGTACAGGAAGTAGTTGCCGAAGCGCTTGAAGTCGAATATGTTATTCATGGTTGAAAAGGCTTTTTACGAGTTCTTTGTGCTTGTGGACGGTGTTGAAGAGGGCCTCGATGTTGACTTTGCTGTCCTGGCCCTGCGTGTTGGGGAGGACCTGGATGAAGCCGCCGGGGAGCTGCTCGGAGTAGAGGCTCTCGGGGTGCAGGGTCGTGCCGTAGTCGAAATAGAGCTTGCCGGCGATCTGCTCGAGCGAGGCGTTGAGCAGGACGTCCTGACGGTCCAGGATGATGATCGGATCGATGATGTTCTCCAGGTCACGGACCTGGTGGGTGGAAATCACGATCGTGGCCTCCTCGGAGGTGTATTTCATCAATGCGGAACGGAACTGGGCCTTGGACGGAATGTCCAGGCCGTTGGTCGGCTCGTCGAGGTAGAGGAAGTGTACGCCGGAGGCGAGGGCGAAGGCGATGTAGGTCTTCTTGAGCTGTCCGGCCGACATGGCGTTCATTTTCTGTTCGGGTTCGACCTCGAACTCGCGGAGGATGTCCCCGAAGTTCTGGAGAGAGAAAGACGGCCAGAATTTACCGGTGGCCTTGGCCCAGGCGAGGGCTCTGTCGTTGACGGGAGCGACTTCGTCGGGGAGGTAGTACTGGTCCCGGAGGAGGGAGGGTTCCCGGTTCCAGGGGTTTTGGCCATCCGTGGAGATGGTGCCGGCCTGGGTCTTCTTGAGACCGCAGAGGAGGGTCAGCAGCGTCGTTTTGCCGACGCCGTTTTCGCCCAGCAGTCCGTAGATCTTGCCGGGCTCGAGGTTCATCGTGATGTTGCGGAGGACCTCTTTGGGGCCATAGCTGAAGGCTAGATTATCAATTTGTATCATTGCTTTTTTAGTGTATTAGTTCAATAGCACACCACAAAGGTACGACATTTTTTCATACTTCCAAATTTTTTTTTGATTTTTTGTTGCCGTGCCCGCTAACGCGCTGGTAAATAATTGAAAGCAGAAACAAAGGCCGCTTTTTTGCGGGGGTTTGTTTCTGCATCTTGTTCAATTACAGCGATTTCCGGGTCACGCCGCAGGGACGATGAGAAGCGGACGAGCGCCTGGACCGGCTTTCTTGTCAGCGGAGGGGGCGGTGCCGGGCGGCGCGGGCGGCCTTTTCCGCCGCGATGATGCGCGGACGGTCGGACGGGTCGGTGCAGGCGTCCAGGAAACGTTCCCAGATGATCTGCACGGCTGCCGCGGAGGGGTGGACAAGGTCGTCGGCATAGAAACGGTAGTCCCGCAGCTCGTCCGTCAGGATCTCGTATGCGGGGAAATAGGCGGCTCGGGGGGAGGACCTGTCCGCGGCGTTTTCGCCGAAACGGTCCAGTACCTGCCGGACGGCCAGGTGGAGCGTCGCCTTGGAGACGGTGTTCGCATGCGCGCCTTCTCCGAGGTGGCGGATGGGGGAGACGGTGAAAAGGAACTGTTTGTCGGGGTGCCCGGCGACCAGGTCGCCCAGCAGCCGGGCGCAGGCATCGACCGTCAGAAGCTCGCGGGAGAACTCGCTGGCCGGGCGTTTCAGACAGTTGGCGACGACGGGCTGTCCGGGGCGTTCCAGCGCCCGCCAGACCCAGGCCGTGCCGAGGGTGATGAGGACCTTGCCGGTCTGTTGCCAACGGGCGGCATCGGCGGCGAGACGGGCATTGGCGTGCTCCAGGAATGCCTCGGCCGTGGGCCGGGCGAAAGAGGTATGATGGGAGAAACTCCCCACGCGGCCGTCGCCGGCACCGAGAGCGATGCAGTCGCTTCCGACAAAGGGGGTTCCGCTGTCCAGTCGCGCGACCGCGTCGGCGATGGAGGCCGGATTGTAGAGGGTGCCGAAAGGGGAGACGAGCACGTCGAAACCGGCATCGGAGAGCTTTTCCCCGATGGAATCGGCGAAACAGCTACCCAGCACTGAGAGCCGGTCAGACGGGCATATCGTAAATGCGTTTTTTTCGCAGGATACCTCTGTAAACAGTTTCATAATCATTGCGAATTTACTAATTTTGCTCCGTATGAAACGCATTTATTCTTTCTTTTTTGCGGCATTGCTCCTGCTTGCCGCTTCCTGCTCTCCCCAAGAGCATGTGCTGCATATCGTCACTACCGGAGACGTCCACGGATCCTGGTTTGACGAACCGTATGTAGAAGGCCAGGCCACCAAGACCAGCCTGATGTCCGTCAACGCCTGGGTGGACAGCCTCCGCCAGGCCGTCGGCCGGGACAATGTCCTGCTGCTCGACGCCGGCGACTGCCTGCAGGGAGACAATGCGCCATATTATTATAATTATGTCGAGGACCTGGAGGAGCATCTTTTCCCGGACCTTGTCTCCTATATGGAATATGATGCGGTCACGGTGGGCAACCACGACATCGAGACCGGTCACAGGGTGTACGACCGTATCGCGGAGGAACTGGCGGAACGGCACATCCCGTTCCTGGGCGGAAACGCCCTCCGCACGGACAATGGAGAGCCGTATTTCCCGGTTTATAAGATGTTCCGGCGCGGCGGGATGAAGGTGGCCGTGCTCGGTTTTACCAATCCGAACATGAAGGCCTGGCTGGCCGAGCCCGTCTGGAGCGGCATCGAGTTCGTATCCCTGATCCCCTGCGTGCAGGAGTGGGTGGACCGCGTACGGGCGAAAGAGAAACCCGACGTGGTCGTGGTACTGGTGCATTCGGGTACGGGCAACGGTGACGGGTCGGTCCTGGAGAGCCAGGGCCTCGATCTGCTGAACAGCCTGCAGGGGGTGGACGTACTGGTCACGTCCCATGACCACCGTCCCTTCGTCCGGGAGAAGGACGGGACCTGGCTGATCAACGGCGGCGCCCGTGCCGGCCATGTCGGCCACGCGGTAGTCCAGGCGCAGAAGCAGGACGGCAGCCTGGTCAAGCAGGTCCGGGGCGAGTATGTCCGGATGGACAAGAACAAGGTCGATGAAGCGATGAAGGAGCACTTCCGCCCTGCATTCGAGGAGATCAAGGCGTTCACGCTGCAGCCGGTGGGCGAGCTGGCCGTGGAGCTCCGCACGCGCGATGCTTACACGGGGATGAGCGATTATGTCAATCTGGTACATACGGTACAGCTGGGGGCCCCGGAGGTCCAGGTCTCTTTCGCCGCACCGCTGACCTACAACGGCACGGTCAAGTCCGGGCAGGTGATCTACAACGACATGTTCACCATCTACCCGTATGAGAACCAGCTCTATGTCGTGAAACTGAAAGGTTCCGAGATCAAGGACTATCTGGAATATTCCTACGATAACTGGATCCAGACGCCGGGCAGGCATATCCTGAAGATCCGCAATTCACCGGACGCGCGTACCGGTGCGGAACACTGGTCCTTCGTGAACCGTTCCTATAACTTCGATTCGGCGGCCGGTCTGGTCTATACCGTGGACGTGACCCGTCCGGCGGGCAGCCGCGTACAGATCCGCTCCCTGGCGGACGGCTCCGCCTTCGATCCGGAAGGCTGGTACAACGTGGCGATGACCTCCTACCGCGCCAGCGGCGGGGGTGATATCATCCCCGAAGGCGCCGGTCTGGACTCCGACCAGATGGAGGAGCGGATCGTGGAGCGTCTGCCGGAGATCCGCGAGATGATCTATCAGTATATCAAAAAGCACGGCACCATCGATGCCGCGCTGATCAATGATCCTGCCGTCCTCGGCGAGTGGCACTTCGTGCCGGAGAAACTCACGGGTCCGATGCTGGATGCGGATATGGCGCTTATCTTCGGAAAGCCTTGAGGCGCTGCTGAAGGGAGCCGTCCACGGCCATCTTCATCATTTTCCGCGTCTGTTCAAACTGCTTCAATAGTTTATTGACATCCGCGACGCTGGTCCCGGAACCCTTGGCAATGCGGTTCCGCCGGGAGCCGTTGAGACATTCGGGGTGCTCTTTCTCGTAGGGAGTCATCGACCGGATGATGGCTTCTGTGGGCTTGAAGGCGTCGTCAGGGATATCTACGTCTTTGAGGGCCTTGTCCATGCCGGGGAGCATCCCGGCCAGATCCTTCATGTTGCCCATCTTCTGGACCTGCTGGATCTGATTATAGAAATCGTTAAGAGTAAACTGGTTATGCGCAATCTTTTTCTTGAGCGCACGGGCTTCCTGCTCGTCATACTGTTCCTGGGCCTTTTCGACCAGGGATACGACATCGCCCATTCCGAGGATGCGGTCTGCGACACGCGCCGGATAGAAGATGTCGAGGGCCTCCATCTTTTCGCCCGAGCTGACGAACTTGATCGGCTTGCCGGTGACGGCCTTGATCGAGAGCGCCGCACCGCCGCGGGTGTCGCCGTCCATCTTGGTCAGCACCACGCCGTCGTAATCGATGGCCTGGTTGAAGGCCTTGGCGGACTCGACGGCGTCCTGGCCGGTCATCGCATCCACGACGAACAGGGTCTCGGTCGGAGAGACGGCCTTGTGCAGGGTGGCGATCTCGTCCATGAGCTCCTGGTCCACGGTCAGACGGCCGGCGGTATCCACGATCACGACGCTGTAGCCCTGCTGCCGGGCGTAACGGATGGCATCCCCGGCTACCTTGACGGGGTCTTTCTCCCCATCCTGCGAATAGACCTCCACGCCCACCTGGGCGCCCAGGGTCTTGAGTTGCTCGATGGCTGCCGGACGGAAGGTGGCGCAGGCCGCGAGCAGGACCTTCATCCCGCGCTTGCTCTTGATGTGAAGGGCCAGCTTGCCGCTGAACGTCGTCTTACCGGAACCGTTCAGACCGGCGACCAGCACCACGGCAGGGGAGCCTTTGACGTTGATCTCGCTGTGGTCGGATCCCATGAAGGCGGCCAGCTCGTCGTGCACGATCTTGACCATCATCTGCTGCGGCTTGACGGCCGTCAGCACGCCCGTGCCGATCGCTTTCGTCTTGACCCGGTCGCAGAATTCCTTGGCGACTTTGTAGGATACGTCCGCGTCCAGCAGGGCCCGGCGGATCTCCTTGACGGTCTCGGCTACGTTGACTTCGGTAATCTTGCCTTCTCCCTTCAGAATCTTGAAGGATCTTTCCAGTCTGTCTGACAGATTTTCGAACATAAGAATCGCTTAAAAAATCGAGTTACAAAGATATGAACTTTTTTTTACGCCGCCTAATGCGCCGGATTATTTACCACCACGATTTACGGCAGTATGATTATGTCGGCCAGGCTGTGGGTGCCTGGGTTGGAAATAAAGGCTACTTGAAAGACCTTCCGACCATCGAGGCGATTTCCTCGGACATCGGAGTGGTGCGGGACCACCTTTCTGTTTATATCCGGCTCGTGACAGGCATGTCGGTGCTGAGCTGGCGCAAGACCCTGCGGATCGAGGAGGCCAAGGTCTTGCTGGTCAAATACCCGCTGCTGCCGGTTTCTACGGTC
>JAILAO010000145.1 GCA_024681565.1 Bacteroidales bacterium | reverse complement strand
CGAGGCGATGTCCCGCCTGGTGACGGACCACACCTCCGTCGATATCATCACGGTCAGCAGCGAGCTCAAGGCCCAGGGCAACCTGGAAGCCGTGGGCGGGACCGTCGTGCTCGCCAACCTGTCCGAGAAGGTCGGTTCGGCGGCGCACATGGAATATTATATCAAGATCCTCAAGCAGAAGACGATCCAGCGCGACCTCATCTCCGCTTCCTACGACATCCTGCGGGATTCGTTCGATGATTCGATCAAGGTGGACGACCTGATCGACAAGGCGCAGAGCAAGGTCTATGATGCCATCCAGAGCAATGTCCGGCGGGAGGTGCAGGACATCGGCAGCCTGATCAACATCGCGATGACGGATATCCAGGAGATGCAGGGCAGCACCGGTCTGAACGGTGTCCCCTCCGGCTTCCTGAGCATCGACCGGATCACGATGGGCTGGCAGAAATCCGACCTCATCATCCTGGCGGCCCGTCCGTCCGTGGGTAAAACGGCGTTCTCGCTCAACCTGGCGCGCAATGCCGCGGTGGATCACCACATGGCCGTCGCCTTCTTCTCCCTGGAGATGTCCGCCATCCAGCTCGTCAAGCGTCTGATCACCTCCGAGTCCGGCCTCCCGGCCGAGAAGATCAAAGGCGGTACGCGGCTCGAGGACTACGAATGGGAGCAGCTCGAATACAAGCTGAAAGCTCTCTCGAAGGCTCCGCTCTATATCGATGACACGCCGGGCCTGCCCCTGATGGAGTTCCGCACCAAGGCCAAGAACCTGGTCAAGAACAAGGGTGTCCGCCTCATCTTCGTGGACTACCTGCAGCTGATGCAGGGACCGTCCGAACTCAAGGGTATGCGTGAACAGGAGGTGGCTGCCATTTCCAGGACGCTCAAGGCCACGGCCAAGGAACTGGATGTCCCGATCATCGCCCTTTCCCAGCTGTCCCGTCAGGCCGTCCAGCGGCAGGGCGGCGGCGGCAAGCCGCAGCTGTCCGACCTCCGCGAATCCGGTTCCATCGAGCAGGATGCGGATATGGTCCTGTTCATCCACCGTCCGGATTTCGTGGGCCTGAGCGAGAACCCCGAGGATAAAGAGAAAACGCAGATCATCATTGCCAAGCACCGCAACGGACAGACCTGCGATATCGATATGCTCTTCAAGAGCGAGCAGATCAAGTTCGTCGAGATGGATGACGCCCTGGATATGCGGGCGGGCTCGATGGAGATTGATTCTGCCATGAATACAATGACCAGCAATGAGTTCCAGTAGCGAGATCTCCCACCGCGGGCGGATCGTATCGATTACGCCGGAGGTCACGACCGTGCAGATCGTGTCCGAGTCGGCCTGTGCCTCCTGCCACGCCAAAGGCCTGTGCAGCCTGGGTGACAGCACGGTCAAGGAAGTCGAACTCCCGACCCGGGGTTGGGATACATGGAAAGTCGGAGACGAGGTGTCCGTGGTCCTGCGGGCCTCGATGGGGCACAAAGCCGTCTGGCTGGCCTATGTCATCCCGCTGGTCCTGATGGTCGCCGCCTTGCTCGGCACCTTGTCCGCCGGAGGAAGCGAACTGCTGGCCGGGCTTGTCGCGATTGCTGCGATCGCCGTGTACTATGCCGTGATCTGGCTCCTGCGCGACCGGCTCAAGAACGAATACATATTTAACATTAAAGCATAATGACACAAACAATTATCCTGACTGTCGCGATCCTGACCGTCCTGGGCCTGCTGCTTGCGCTCATCCTTTTCTGGGTGGCGCGGAAGTTCAAGGTCGAGGAAGATCCGCGGATCGACGAGGTGGAGAAGGTGATGCCGGGCGCCAACTGCGGCGGCTGCGGTTTCGCCGGATGCCGGGCCTTCGCCGATGCGGCAGTTAAAGCTACCAATCTGGACAACCAGTATTGTCCCGTCGGTGGCGACGAGGTGATGCAGAAGGTCGCTTCGATCCTCGGGTTCACCGTGGCGAAGAAGGCTCCTCAGGTCGCCGTCGTCCGCTGCAACGGAACGTGCGCCAACCGTCCTCGCGTCAACGAGTATGACGGGGTGCAGTCCTGCCGGGTCAAGGCCGCCCTCTACAGCGGTGACACCGGATGCTCCTACGGCTGTCTGGGATGCGGCGACTGCGTCGCGGCCTGCCAGTTCGGAGCCTTGTCGATGGATCCTGTGACCGGACTTCCCGTTGTCGACGAGGAGAAATGTACGGCTTGCGGTGCCTGTACCAAGGCCTGCCCGAAGCATATCATTGAATTGCGGGCCAAAGGGCCCCGCGGGATGCGCGAGTACGTTTCCTGTGTCAACAAGGACAAGGGGCCGGTGGCCAAGAAGGCCTGCGCTGCAGCCTGTATCGGTTGCGGCCTCTGCGCCAAGACCTGCCAGCACGGCGCCATCACCGTGACGGACAATGTGGCCTACATCGATTTCACGAAGTGCAAGCTCTGCCGCGAATGCGAAGCCGTCTGCCCGACCGGTGCCATCCACGGGGTGAATTTCCCGAAGGAACTGGACAAGGATGCCGTCAAGAAGCGCATCGCCGACCGCAAGGCGAAGGCCGCCGCAGCCGCCAAGGCTGCCGCCGAGGCCGCGAAGGCTGCAGCAGAGCCCGTCCAGCCGGCTGCCGCAGCAGAGAAACCCGTTGAAAAAAAGGAGGTAGCAAATGGGTAAACTGACATTCTCCATGGGCGGAGTCCACCCCCATGACAGCAAATATGCGCGTGGATGTGCCATTGAGGAGCTGCCGCTCCCGCAGACCGTCTATGTGTCCATGGCCCAGCACCTGGGCGCTCCGGCCAAACCCGTCGTCGCTGTCGGTGACACGGTGAAAGTCGGCCAGGTCCTCGCCGAGCCGGGCGGATTCATCTCCGCCTTCATCCATTCCCCCGCATCCGGTACCGTCAAGTCCATCGCTCCGCGCAAGGACCTTGCCGGCAACCCCGTGATGCACATCGAGATCGCCGTCGAGGGAGACGAATGGGATCCCGCCATCGACCGGAGCGCGGACCTGGTGACCGCCATCCCGGAAGACCGGACCGCCATCCTCGACAGGATCAAGGCCTGCGGCGTTGTCGGTCTGGGCGGTGCCACCTTCCCGGCCCACGTCAAACTGAACCCGGCTCCCGGCAAGGTGGCCGAGTGCCTGATCATCAACGGTGCCGAGTGCGAGCCGTTCCTGACCAGCGACTACCGCATCATGATCGAGCGTCCGAAGGAAATCGTCATCGGCGCCGCCATCATGCAGAAGGTCCTCGGGGGCTGCAAATGCGTGATCGGCATTGAGGAGAACAAGCCGGAGGCCATCGCTTCGATGGGTGCGGCCGTGGCGGAACTCGCGTATCCGGGCATCACGGTGCAGACGCTGAAGAAGCGTTATCCGCAGGGCGGAGAGAAACAGCTCATCGACGCGGTGATGAAGCGCCAGGTCAAATCCGGCGGTCTCCCGATCGATGTCGGCGCCGTGGTCCAGAACGTGGCCACCTCGCTGGCGGTCTATGAGGCCGTCCAGAAGAACAAACCGCTCATTACCAATGTCCTCACGATTACCGGAGACAAGATGCCCGTCGAGAAACAGCACAACTATCTGTTCCGCATCGGTGTCCCGCTCTCCTTCGTCGTGGAGCAGGCCGGCGGTGTCCCAGACTTCGCTGCGAAGATGATCTCCGGCGGCCCGATGATGGGCAAGGCGATCAGCAATCTCGATGCGGCGACGGTCAAGGGTTCCTCTTCCGTGCTTTATCTCAGCGAAGCGATGACCCGGCGTGAGCCCGAGACGAACTGTATCCGCTGCGGCAAGTGCGCCGACGCCTGCCCGATGGGACTGGAACCGTTCCTGCTCAACCGCCTCTACAAGACCGCCGACCTGGAAGCGCTCGAAAAGAACGCGGCCCAGGATTGTATCGAGTGTGGCTGCTGTCTGTACAGCTGCCCGGCCCATATTCCCCTGCTGGACAACATCCGCCAGGCGAAGGGTCAGGTGATGGGTGTCATCCGTGCCCGCGCCGCAGCCGCCAGGGCTGCCGCCGAGGCCGCCAAAAAGTAATCGACTATGGATAAGAAGTATATTGTATCTCCTTCTCCGCACATCCATGCGAACATCTCCACGACCTCGATCATGCGGGATGTCATCATTGCGTTGTGCCCTGCGATTTTGATTTCCGTCCTGGTCTATGGATGGGCGGAACTCCTTGTGCTGGCCGTCAGCGTCCTTTCCTGCGTACTGCTCGAATGGGCGGTCACCCGGTGGATGCTGAAAAAGCCCTCTACCGTCGGGGATCTGTCGGCCGTTGTCACCGGCTTGCTGCTGGCGATGAACCTGCCTTCCTCGATCCCCCTGTGGATCGTGTTCATCGGTGCGGTCGTCGCCATCTGCGTGGCCAAGCTGCCCTTCGGCGGCATCGGCCAGAATGTTTTCAACCCGGCCATCACGGGCCGTGTCTTCCTGCTGATCTCCTTCCCCGCCCAGATGACCGACTGGACGCCTACGCCCGGTTTCATCCCGGTGACGGATGCCGTTTCCGGCGCCACGCCGCTGAGCGTGCTCCAGGAGACGCTCAAGTCCGGCGGTACCATCAGCCAGTTCCTGGAAGCCAACGACTACACGATCTCTTCCCTGATCTGGGATGTCGGTGCTTCTGCGGGCGAGTTGTCCGCGGGTGCGCTGGTCATCGGCTTCATCTACCTGCTTATCCGCCGCGTGGTCAAGCCGTGGATTCCGATCAGCATCCTGGGCACGATGGCCCTGATCGCCGCCATCTTCCACGGCATCAATCCCGAGATCTATACCGGTGCGGGTCTCAACCTGATGACCGGCGGCGCCCTCCTCGGCGCCCTGTTCATGGCCACAGATTATGTGACCTCGCCGATGAGCGACCTCGGAGGCATCATCTACGGCATCGGCATCGGCATCATCGTGATGATGATCCGTTACTTCGGATCCTATCCGGAAGGAATGTCTTTCGCCATCCTGCTGATGAACTGCGCCGTGCCGCTTCTCAACATGTGGTTCCACCAGAAAAAATACGGGAGGGCTTAATATGGCAGCAGCATCTACACTCAAGAACATGGCAGTCTGCCTGACGGTTGTCTGCCTCATCTGCTCGGCCGTGGTCGGCGCTGCGTACGCCGTGACCGCCGATCCCATCGCCGCGGCCGCCCAGGCCAAAACCACCGCTTCCATCGCGGCCGTACTGCCGGCATTCGACGGTACGCCGGAGCAGGGAAGCATCCAGGTGGACGGCGTGGACTATACCTACTACAAGGCGGCTGACGCCGGTTACGCCATCATCTCCACGACCTCCGGTTTCGGCGGGGCCCTGACCTTGATGGTCGGCGTCGAGAACGGCGGAACGATCCACAACACGGCGGTGCTCTCGCACAGCGAGACGCCGGGCCTCGGGGCCAAGTGTACGACGGACGCATCCTTCATCGACCAGTTCAAGGGCTTCAACCCTGCGGAAAGAACGCTCACGGTCAAAAAGGACGGCGGCGACCTGGATGCCATCACGGCCTCCACGATCACGTCCCGCGCCTATGCGCTGGCAGTTTCCAACGCCGTGGCCGTCTATCACAAATTAACGGAAGGAGGACAGAGCAATGAGTAAGTGGCATTTCGTAACTGACGGTTTCGTCAAGAACAACCCGACTTTCGTGCTGGTGCTCGGCATGTGTCCGACCCTCGCGACCACGACTTCCGCCATGAATGGCCTTGAGATGGGCCTGGCGACCATGTTCGTGCTGATTCTCAGCAATATCGTGATCTCGCTGATCGCCCCGATGGTGCCGGACAAGGTCCGTATTCCGGTGTACATCACCGTGATCGCCACCTTCGTGACCGTGCTTCAGCTCCTGATGCAGGCCTTCACGCCCTCCGTTTATGAGACGTTGGGTCTGTTTATCCCGCTTATCGTCGTCAACTGTATCGTCCTCGGACGTGCGGAAGGTTTCGCCAACAAGCACAATGTCGGTGAATCCGCCCTCGACGGTATCGGCGTAGGTCTGGGCTTCACCGCTTCCCTGACAGTCATCGGCATCGTCCGTGAGATTCTCGGCAGCGGTTCTCTCTTCGGCTGGAAGTTCATCCCCGGTGACGGCATCCTGGCCTTCGTGATGGCCCCGGGTGCGTTCCTCGTGCTGGGCTACCTGATGGTTCTGTTCAACAAGTATCTCGCTAAAAAGTAGGACGCGCTATGGAATATTTCCTCATCATCGTTTCGGCGATTTTCGTCAATAACATCCTGCTGGCCCAGTTCCTCGGCATCTGTCCGTTCCTGGGCGTGTCGAACAAGCTGTCCACAGCGACGGGCATGTCCGGTGCCGTGTGTTTCGTCATCACGCTGGCCACCGTCGTGACCTACCTCCTGAACCAGTATCTGCTGGCCCCCTTCGGGCTGGAATTCCTGCAGACCATCTCCTTCATCCTGGTGATCGCCGCCCTCGTGCAGATGGTGGAGATCGTCCTGAAGAAGATCAGTCCTTCGCTCTACCAGGCGCTCGGAATCTTCCTTCCCCTGATCACCACCAACTGCGCCGTGCTCGGCGTGGCCATCACCGTCGTGACCAAGGATTTCGCGCTGGGCGGCAATGCTCCGCACATGCTCAACCTCGGCCAGGCGACGGTCTATGCCCTCGCCACGTCGCTCGGTTATGGCCTGGCGATGTGCCTGTTTGCCGGTTTGCGCGAGCATCTGGCGGCCAATGATGTCCCCAAGGCATTCAAAGGACTTCCGATCGCGCTCATCACCGTGGGTATCATGGCGATGGCTTTCCTCGGATTTTCCGGAATCGTTTAATTCTCAATACTTAAATAACTTAGAGATGAAAAAGTTTATTGTGATCCTCGTCAGCGTGCTCGCTTTCGCCGCTGTCGCTTCCGCTCAGCCCCGCGCGCTCGGTCTCCGTGCCGGTTATGGTGCTGAACTTTCCTATCAGCATGGTCTTGGCTCCGGCTTCCTCGAGGCCGACCTCGGTTTCCAGGGCAGCGGTCACGGTGTCTATGTGACCGGTGTGTATGACTTCATTTTCGCCTCCTCCGGCATCGCCAACTTCTA
>JAILAO010000059.1 GCA_024681565.1 Bacteroidales bacterium | reverse complement strand
AGGGGACCAGATAGACCAGCAGGTATTGCCAGGTCGCCCAGTCGGTATGCTTTTCGAGGAAGATGGCAATGACCAGGAGGACGGCCGCGACGGCAATCTTGACGATGCGTGCGCGGGGACTTTCCTCTTCTTCTTCGTGATGATGGTGATGGTGGTGGTGCTTGTGTTCGTTTGCCATGATATCCTTGTCTTTACGATACAAAGATAGGTGGCGCTTCACGCAACCGGGTTGCAAACTATCGGAACGGGTCGTCCACCTCGACCCGGGCCGAACGGCTCGGACAGACGGCAAACCAGCCCAGGGCGTGTTCCCCCCGGATGTTGGTCGGGACATTGGCAGGCTGGGGCGAGAAGATCGGAATCGTGACCCCGCTCATCCGCAGGGCCGACAGGAAGTCGTAATACCCCTTGTCCAGGGTCAGGATATTGAGGGTGATCTCGTCGCCGGTTTCCAGGTATTTGAAGCAGGGGCCGTATTTCCGGTAGAGCTGGTCTGTCTGGCTGAGCGTCGCGATCGGGAAACCGGATACGTCATTGCCGTTGAAAAGCTTGTCGTCCATGATCAGGGATGCATTGAACGGATACCAGAAGCCGTTGACGGCGACGGAGAACTGGTAATAACTGTTGACCACCTCATCCTTCCCCCAGAGCTTGACGGTCCACAGGCTGTCTATGCCCAGGGCCTTGTTGCCGCTGAAGGCATAGTCGATGGCGTCCATGCGGAAGCCCGGTTCCGGCATCGAGGCGCTGGCCTCATAGACCTGGCCGTCCTCCAGCTCGATCCGCAATTCATAATCCTGTCCCGCTTCGCAGCAGAACCCGTCCGGGGCGAAGTAGCTGCCGCCTCCGTAGTTCGTGAAGGGAATGTCATTTACGCTGACACGGGCTCCGTCCACGGCGGAATCGAACTCTTCTTCGAAAAGCGAGACGCTCCGGGACAGCACCACACACTGCATCTCGTCGGGATTGTCCGTGAGGACGGCCTCCACGGCCAGATAGTCATGGTAGTCCGAGCGCGAACGGATGTCGATCTCTTCCGTACAGGCGGCCAGCAGAAGCAGCGGCAGCAACAGGTATTTCAGCAGGGGAAATCTTCGCATGGCCTCAGAATTTGATGTTGTAGGAGACGGACGGGATGATGCTGAAGAGATACACCTTGAAGGCCTGGGTCCGGAACTCGTCGGGATTGTATTTGAAATCGACGGTCCAGGCGTTGTGCCGCGCATAGACATTGTAGAAGGAGAGGTTCCATTCGCCGCTCCAACGCTTGCCTTCCACCCGTTCGCGCGTCCGCCAGGTGACGGACAGGTCCATGCGGTGGTAGTCCGGCAGGCGGTCCTGGTTGCGGGTGGAATAGACCGGTTTCCATTGGTCTTTGAAACGGAAGCGGCCGACGGGGTAGGTCGTCGGCGCACCGCTGTAATAGACCCATTCCGTGGAGACGGACCACTGCCGGGAGAAGTCGTAGGTCAGCACGAAATTGACCGCATGCTCATGGTTCAGGGGAGAGGGATAGGCCGCGCCGCCGTTCAGTTCCGGAATCCGGAAAAGGGCCCGGGACCAGGTGTAGGCCAGCCAGCCGTTCCAGCGGGTGAAGTCGAATTTGCACATCAGTTCCGTGCCGTAGGCCCAGGCGTCTCCGAAACGGAGCAGCCCCTCCCGGTCCGGGTTGTCCAGCACGAGTCCGGGGTTTTCCACGAAGTCCATCGCGCCCTGGTTCCGTTTGTAGAACGCCTCCAGGGAAACCTGGAGGGCCTGGTCGGCGAAAAGGGCGTTGACGCCTGCGGAGAATTGGTCCGAGACCTGCGGACGGACTCCCGGCGAGGTGGTGAACCAGGTATCGACGGGACTGCCGCTGATGCTGACGCGCGCCTGCTGGAGGAATTGGAAACTGCGGGACCAGGAAGCTTTGAGGGAGAGGTCTTCGTGCAGGGAAAGCGATGCGGAGATGCGCGGTTCCAGACCGCTGTAGGTCTGGATGGCTTCATTGCGCCCGACGGTGCGGACTTCCGTCAGGGCGTGCGTCTCGGGATCGAAGTATCGCTGCTCGGTCGGACCGAAGGTGGTGAATGTGGAGAAGCGCAGCCCGTAGCGCAGGGTGAGGCTCCGGATCTTGTGTTCGTTCTGGAGATAGACGGACGGCTGGAAGGCGTGGATGCCGGGCATCTCGACGCGGTTGACCAAGGTCGCCCCTTCCCGGGGGTCGGTGGTCCCGGGCGTGATGCCGAACCAGGCCATGTTCATACCTGCCCGGAAAGTCATGTCCGGCCGGGGATACCAGGTCCAGCCGGCCTTGACGCCAGTCTCCCGGATGCCCTGCAGGTAGTCGAAGGCCGCGTCCGGCATGTCCGTGCCTATCGTGTTGCGGAACATGGAGTTGTAGGCCGTGATGTCGGAGGTCAGTTTCTGGGTCCAGATGTGGTTCCAGCGCAGGGACTGGGTATGGTTGGCGTTGCCGAACTGCATGTGTCCGAAGTCGAGGTCCTCCAGGCTGAAACCGAAGATGTCGCTGCCGCTGAAGGCGCTCAGATAGATCCGGTCCCGGCTGCCGGCCGTCCAGCTGAGCTTGGCGTTGACGTCATAGAAAAACATCCGGGTCTTGTCCGGGATCCGGTCGCCCAGCAGCGGAAAGAAGAGATCGATGTAGGTGCGGCGGCCGGCGAGCATGAAGGAGAGCTTCTCCGGGACGATGGGACCTTCGACGAACAGTTTGGAGGTGATCAGGCCGATGGAGGCGTTGCCGCCGAACTGCTGTTTGTTCCCGTCTTTGGTCGAGATGTCGAGCACGGAGGCGACACGCCCGCCGTACTGGGCGGGGAAATCGCCTTTGTAGAGTTCAGCACTGCGGATGGCGTCGCTGTTGAACATGGACAGGAAGCCCAGGAAATGGCCGCTGTTGTAGATGGGGGCGCCGTCCATCAGGATCAGGTTCTGGTCCACGCCGCCGCCCCGTACGCTGAATCCGGTGGCGCCTTCGCTCGGGGCCTGTACGCCGGGCATCATCTGGATCACCCGGATGATGTCGGACTCGCCCATCAGGGAGGGGAGCCGCTGTACCAGGCTGGCGTCCACGCGTTCCATGCCCATCTGGGGCAGGACCAGTTCCTTGCGTTTCGAGCGGGAGAGGATGGTCGCGGCTTCGAGCTGCTCGTTCTCCGTCTCCATGCGGAAGTCCAGCCGCCGGGATCCGCTTACCTCCACTTCCTGGGTCTTGTAGCCGAAGTAGCTGCAGTACAGGGTATGACGGCCCGCCGGGAGGCTGAGGGAGTAGAATCCGCTGCCGTCGGTGGCCACGGCCGTCTTGCGGTCCTCCAGGTAGAGCACGGCCTGGACGAGCGGTTCTCCGCTGCCGGCATCCGTCACGTGGCCGGATACCACGCTCCGACGCCCCTGGGCACCTGCCGGGAGGGACAGGACCAGCAACAGAAGGAGAAGGAGGAGGCGCTGCGGAGGCTTCATGGGGATCAGAGATATTTGCCGGTGATGCTTTCGGGCTGGGCGGCTACGTCCGCGGGTGTGCCGCAGGCGACGATCCGTCCGCCCTGCAGGCCGCCGCCCGGACCCATGTCCACGAGGTAGTCTGCTCCACGGATGACGTCGAGGTCGTGTTCGATGACGATGACGGTGGCGCCCAGACCGATCAGGTGGCGGAAAACCGCCATCAGCGTCCGGACGTCCAGCGGGTGCAGGCCGATGGTGGGCTCGTCGAAGACGAAGACGCTGTCGGCCTGGCCGCGTCCCATCTCGCTGGCGAGTTTGAGGCGCTGGGCCTCGCCGCCGGACAGGCTGGGGGTGGCTTCACCGAGGGTAAGGTAACCCAGTCCAAGGTCGTGGAGTACCTGCAGGCGGCTGCGTACGAGCGTCAGGTCGTCGCAGGCCTGCATCGCTTCGTCGATACTCATCGACATCAGCTCCGGCAGGGAACAGGCGGTGCCGCCTTTTTTCTTGCGGTGGATCTGATGGGCGATCCTGGCGTAGCGCGAGCCGCGGCAGTCGGGGCAGGGGATGTCCACGTCCGGGAGGAACTGCACGTCCAGGCTGATGATGCCCGTGCCGTCGCAGGTCGGGCAGCGCAGGTTGCCGGTATTGTAAGAGAAATCTCCGGCTTTGAAGCCGCGGGCCTTCGCTTCTTCGGAGCGGGCGTAAACCTTTCGCAGTTCATCGTGGATGCCGGCGTAAGTGGCTACGGTCGAGCGGACGTTGATGCCGATGGGGGTGGCGTCGATCAGCTTGACCTGCGAGATGCCCGGTGCCGTGGCTTCCAGCACGTGGCCGGGCAGGGCTTTGCCGGCGATGGCGGCCTTCAGGCCCGGAATCAGGCTTTCGAGGACCATCGTGGTCTTGCCGGAACCGGACACGCCGGTCACGACGGAGAGGCGTCCCTTCGGGAAACGGACTTCCAGCGGCTGCACGGTGTGGATGGCGCCGGTGCGCAGGTAGAGCGCGCCTTCGGCGAACAGGGAATCTTCCGCACCGGGCCGGCCGGCGGTGGCGCTTTCCCTGCTCTGGCCCGGCTGTCCCAGGAAAGGTCCGATCTTGGAGACGGGGTTGTTCCGGATATCCGCGACGGTGCCCTGGGCGAGGACGGTGCCGCCGGCCGCCCCGGCATCCGGTCCCAGTTCGATGAGCCAGTCGGCGTGGGAGAGGACTTGCGTGTCATGGTCCACGAGGACCACGGAATTGCCGTCGGCCACCAGATCGTCCATCACTCCGGTCAGTCCCTCCAGGTTGGAGGGGTGCAGGCCGATGGAGGGCTCGTCCAGCACGTAGAGGACGCCGGTGGTGCGGTTGCGCACCGACCGGGCCAGCTGGACGCGCTGCCGTTCGCCGGTGGAGAGG
>JAILAO010000029.1 GCA_024681565.1 Bacteroidales bacterium | reverse complement strand
GCAACGGCGAGATCCAGCGCGCGTCCCTGGGCATCGACGTTTTCAATGTCGTTGCTCTCATAACCGGCCTTGGCGCAGAAGTTCCATTTGCCGACGCTCCAGATGATCTTGGAAATGACGGTATAGTCGGAGATAAAGCGTTTCTGCCGGGCTCCAGCACGGTTCATCAGGTCCACGTCGATGGCGAGTCCGCCGAAGACCATGTGGTTGCCCAAGGCGATGTAGTTGATGGTGCGGTGGAACTCATCCTGCACGAAATTGACGCTCCAGAGCGTCTCGCACCAGGGGGCGAGGTGGCCCGACCAGGCCAGATTATACGCATAGAGATTCTGGAATCCCAGCGACAGGGGAGAGTTGCAGAACTGGAAAATCAGGTTCTGGCCGGGGGCGACATTGTATTCTGCGTTGAAACCGAAAGAAAAACCCTGATAGAGGTTGTTGCAGAAATTACTGTAGTAATAGACGTCGATCGGAACGGCGTCGAATTCGTAGCCGCCGATCAGCACGGCGTTTTTGCCGACGGTGAAAGCCCAGCGCGGGGAAACCTGCCAGCGCAGGTACAGGAAATCCGTGGCGTTGAACATGTTACGCTCGTCGAATACTTTTTTGTTAAGGCGTTGCCGGATGCGGAAATCCAGCTTGTCCGTCAGGTGACCCCGGATGTTGAGGTTGAAATGGTCTCCCGTGAACTGGCTGTTGTATTGACCGGCGTTCAGCTCCTGGTGGAAGGTGGCGCGCGTGTCGAAATAGAGCTGGGTGATACCGGCCTGGGCTGCTGCAGGCAGGCCTGCAAGCAGGGTGCAGAGGGGCAGCATCACACGCAGAAGAATGGATTTTTTCATCGGTTGTCAGTTTTCAGCAGATAAAAATAACAAAAATACCTGAAAACTCCATCCATCCAGCCGGTTCACGGGAGGGCATTCCACCGGTCGCTACGGATAATAGCGACCGAGTACCTTCAGCTTGTCTCCGGAGTCGTCGACCAGGAAGAAAGCCGGGATGCGCATGAAATCCGAAGGGCGGTGGGAATGGCAGCACAGGATGCGTTTGCCGTCGAAGGTCGTGAAGATCATGCCGTGGCCGTAATTCGGCGGGGTGATGGGCTCCTTCTCCTGTACCCACGGACCTTCGAGCCGGCCGCTCTCGGAATAGGCGACGCCCTGCGTGTAGTCATTGAATACCCAGCTGGTCCAGATCATGCCGAGCCTGCCGGTCTGCGTCCGGAAGACATAGGGGCCGTCGGTGACCCTGTGCGGGCCGATGGTCCCGTCCTCGTTCTTGTCCTTGCTCCACGGGGAGTCGAAAGCGCGGAACAGGAGCCGGCGTCCTTCGGGATAGGTCCCTGAGAGATCCGACTTGAGCGGAATGCTTTCTACGGTGCCGTTCCAGTTCTGGAGCCACTCGTGGCAGAAAAGCAGGTACGGTTTGCCGTCCTCGACCCAGAGGGTTGCGTCCAGCGTGGGCTGGTCCGCCGGCAGATAGGTTTCGTCCGCCATCGGATAGAAGGGGCCCTCCGGGCTGTCGCCGACCAGGATGTGGCAGGCCCGGCGGTTGATGTCGTTGCCCCGGTAGGACTGGATGACGACAGCCTGGTTGGTGAAAGTCCCGAAGTAATAATAGCGGTCTCCGTACTGGTGGAGTTCTGCGGCCCAGATCATCGGCCGGGGACCCATCCAGGAAGCCGGGTCGGTCCGGGTGACCTGGAAAGGACCGTCCCAGACCTTGAGGTCGGGGCTCTTCCAGAGCATGCCGCCGGTGCCGGTCATGTAGTACATGCCGCTGGCTTCATCTGCCAGGATGAACGGATCGCTCAGGCGGATGTCTTCCGTGCGGGCATACCTGTGGGTCTCGATTTCGACTTCCGCTGCCTGGAGATACGGAGCGGTGAAGCGCAGCTTGACGGTTCCGGGATTGGCGGCGGTCCTGACATAGGCCAGCAGGCGGCCCCGGCAGGCGCGCTGGACGTTGTCGTGCCAGTTGCCCATATCGCTGCGGGCGGCGGATTCCAGGCCGAGCAGCTGTCCGGGGCCTTCGAGCGTACAGGTGATTTCATTATCGCCGAGAGGCACGAAGTTGCCATTGTCATCGACAATCTCCACCCGCACCTGGACCACGCTGCCGGCATCGGGGGAGCCGTTGTCGACCGTAGCCTTGAGCGCAGCGGGACGGAGGGCGGTGCGGATCTCGTATTCGGATACTTTCCGGCCGCTTTCATCATAGGCTTCCGCCTTCAGTACGCCGGCCTTGTAGGGAACGTCCCAGCCGATGATGCCGGTTTCGTCGTTGAATGATGTCAGGGCTCCGGCTTCCTGGCCGTTCAGCAGGAGGCGGGCCTTTGCACCGTTGGTGTAGCATACGACACGGATGAGCTGCCCGTCTTCATAGTTCCAACTGTCCCAGGCATCGGCACGGTCAGGGCGTCCCGCTCCTTCCGCTTTGGGATAAGTGCCGATGTAGCAGACGGGCGCTTCGCTCCACATCGCCGCGCGCATCCGGCCGCGGGGCTTGATGTTTCCGGCGAGGTCCAGCAGTCCGGCGGCAGAGCCCCGGGACGGCCAGGCACCGGACTCGCCGAGATAGTCGACGCCGGTCCAGAGGAACTGGCCGAAGATGAAGTCGTTGTCGCGTACGGCTTTCCAGGCGTCATAGCTGACGCCGTTTTCGGAGCCGTAGATGACCCGTTCCGGGTAAAGGGCATGATCCTTGGCATAGCGGTTCTCCGTATAGTTGTAGCCGACCACATCGACGGCCTCGGGATACTCCGTCTGATTGGACATCACGACGCCGGCCAGGGCACCCGTCACCGGGCGGGAAGTGTCCACGGCCCGCACGCTTGCCGCCAGGCGTTTGGCGATCTCGCCGATCCGTCTGGCGTCCGGGGCATCCGGTTTGTAACCGCCGGAGAGCGGCTGGTTGAATTCGAATTCGCCGCCGTCCAGGATCGGATGCGAGTAGGGATCGTTCGGATAGTCCACCTCGTTGCCGATGCTCCAGAGGAAAACAGACGGGTGGTTGCGGTCGCGGCGGACCATGTCGGTGACGTCCCGCTCCCCCCATTCGTTGAAGAAATCGGCCGTACCTTCCATGGCGGGAATGCCGCGGTTCCAACCGGAGACCCACTTCTTCTTGTTGTATTCCCATTCATCGAAAGCTTCGTCCATTACCAGGAGACCGATCCGGTCGCATAGGTCATAAAAGGCCGGCATCTGGGGGTTGTGGGCGGTGCGGATGGCGTTGGCACCCAGGGCCTTGAGACTCTTCAGACGGCTCTCCCAGACCTCTTCCGGGACCACGGCGCCGAGGACGCCCGCATCGTGGTGCAGGCAGACGCCCTTGATCTTGCGGTTGACCCCGTTGAGGGCGAAACCCGTGTCGGGGTCGAACGCCAGGGAACGGAGGCCGACTTTTACTTCGGTCCGGTCCAGCGTTTCCTTCCCGGCGGTCAGCGTGACTTCCAGGGTGTAGAGATAGGGGTCGTCGATGTCCCAGCGGTGCGGCGCGGACACTTTCAGGTCCACGTTCTGCCTGGCTTCGGCTTTGGCCGTCGCCTTGGAGACGACCTTGCCTGCCGTGTCTTTGAGGGTCAGGTTCAGGCGGGCGGAGGCGGGGACCGGTCCGTCGATGCTGCTGTCCACTGTCAATACGGCCTGCCGGTCCGTCAGGCTGCGGGTCGTATAGCCGACGCCCCAGAGCGAGAAGTGCGTCTCGCCGGCCGATACCAGCCAGACATCCCGGTAGATGCCGGAGCCGGTGTAGTACCGGGAATCGGCGATCCGGCTGTGGTCCACGCGTACGGCGAGGACATTGTCTCCCTCCCGGTTGAGGTAGGGCGTCAGGTCATACAGGAAGGAGGCATAACCGCTGGGGCGTTCGCCCAGCAAATGGCCGTTCAGGTAGACGGCGGAGCGGTTATAGACCCCTTCGAAATAAATATAGGTCTTCCCCTCGGGCAGGCGTCTGGTGTTGAAATGCTTGCGGTACCAGCCGATGCCGGCGGGCAGATAGCCCGTACAGGAAGCGTTGTCCGGAGAGAGCGTCCCGGCCACGGACCAGTCGTGCGGGAGTTGGACGCGCGTCCAGCCGGCGTCGTCGTACTCTACGGCCGCGGCGTTCCTGTCGTCGTCCTGGAGGAAAATCCAGCCGTCATTGAAGCGGGAACTGTTTCCGAAAGAGGTTTGTGCAGAGAGGGTCCCTGCGGGAAATGCCATCCCGAGGAAGGCGAGGAGGAGAAAGATTTTGGTTTTCGGGTGCATGTTACTAACGGTTTCCCCAAATATAATGAAAAAAGACGTCAATGGAAAACAGCCCATTCCGGCGGAAACGTTGTCAGTAAAAAAGGGCCGCTGATGCGACCCTTGATGCGACTAACCGCTAACTGATTGACTATCAGCGGCTATTGTGGAGATGGGCGGAGTCGAACCGCCGTCCAAACAAAGTCCCAGGTAGCTTTCTACACGCTTATCCTTCCTTTAATTGTCGGTCCGAAGCTGCCGGAAGGCAGGCCACCGCGGACTTATCCTCTGAATCTTAGCGTCCCTTAGAGGCGTCTGAGGCGCGCATCCGGTTTTGATGATACCCCTGGGTCCTGGCTGAACCGGCCTAAAGCAGGAGGGATATACGTCGTACCGCAGCCTAGGCGGTATCGATTAATGCTCAATCTCTTGGAGATTAGCAAGCGTACGAATAATTGTAGTTGCCAGTTATGGCTCGAAGACTGGGATTAA
>JAILAO010000173.1 GCA_024681565.1 Bacteroidales bacterium | reverse complement strand
AGGTTGAAGAACTCCCGGCCATCCACGATATCCTGCACCGGCTGATACCGGACATGAAGATCTGTGTGGCACACGGGAAAATGGAGGCAAAGGAATTGGAAACCAAGATGCTGGATTTCATCCGGGGAGACTACGACATGATGCTCTGTACGACCTTGATCGAGAACGGACTGGATATCCCGAATGCCAATACCATCCTCATCAACCAGGCGCAGAACTTCGGTCTGAGCGACCTGCACCAGCTGCGCGGCCGCGTGGGGCGCTCCAACAAGAAAGCCTTCTGCTATCTGATCGTGCCTCCCCTGGTCAGTATCACCGATGACGCCCGGCGCCGGCTCAAGGCCATCGAGGAATTCTCCGACCTGGGCAGCGGATTCAACATAGCCATGCAGGACCTGGATATCCGGGGTGCCGGCAACCTGCTGGGAGCCGAGCAGAGCGGTTTCATCATGGATATGGGATTCGAAACCTATCAGAAAATCCTTGCGGAAGCCATGGAGGAACTGGGGGTGGAGACCGGCATCGTCACCAAGAACGACCGGAGCCGGTTCGTCACGGAATGTACCATCGAAACCGATCAGCCCGCCCATATTCCGGACGATTACATCGATGTCACCGCTGAAAAGATCCGGATCTACCGGACCCTTGACGCGATGTCCTCCGACAAGGAGATCGACCGCTTCGCTTCCCAATTGGCCGACCGTTTCGGCGCACTGCCGACCGAACTGGGCAATCTGTTCGAAGTGGTCAAGATCCGCAACCTCGGCGCTTCCCTGGGTTTTGAGAAAGTCATTGTCAAAAACGGCCTGATGATCGCTTTCTTCATCGCCAATCCGATGTCGCCGTATTACAAATCGCAGGTTTTCGCCACCATCCTCGAGAGAACGGCGACAGTCCCCCGTTACGAACTCAAACAGTCGGAAAGCAAACTCAAAATCGTCGTACGCGGAGTCCCTTCCCTGAAGGATGCGCACACATTGCTGGGGAAGTTGCGATAATTTTCGTAAATTTGCGAGAATTGCGAAAATGGCCAATCTTGTAGTAGAAGCGGGAAACACGGCATTGAAGGCCGCCTGGGTCGAGGGCATTACCCTCGGCAAGACGTTCAGATACCAGGGGGAGAAGATGCTGGACTATCTGCTTTCCCTTTTGGAAAAGGACCGTCCCGAGGTACTTACGGTCGCATCCGCCTATGGGGTCACCCCCGAAGAAGAGGTGCTGCTCCGTGAACGCTGCGGGCATCTGCTGGTCCTGGACCATGCCCATACAGACCTGCTGCTGCATTACAATCTGCCGGAATACCTGTCCTATGACCGGGCGGCGGAACTCGTGGCCGCGGGCTTTCTTTTTAAGGAAAAGCCCGTCACCGTATTTGACTTCGGTACGACACTGACGGTGGATTTCCTGAGCCGTGAAGGCCGCTACCTCGGCGGAAATATTTCTCCCGGCTGCCGGACGCGTTTCAAGTCGCTGGAGCGTTATTCCAAGGCACTTCCCCTGGTCGATACCCCGGCCCAGATCAAACCGGAAGGCCAATCGATCCGGGAATCTGTTGCGTCCGGAGTCATTTCGGGCATAATGTTTGAAATTGAGGGGTATACCAGGCTCAGACCCGAAAATATCGTAATTTTTACAGGTGGAGACGCAATTTATTTTGCCAAAAAAATGAAAAACTCCATATTTGTAGTTTGCAACATGGTTTTGATGGGCCTGGCGCTGATAACGGATGACTATGTCAAAAAGAATCTTAAATAGAGTAGCCCTGGCTGCTCTGCTTGCCTTGTGCACTGCTTTCAGCGCACAGGGTCAGGCTGCAGGCGTCTATACCCCATATTCCATCTACGGAGTCGGAGATCTGAGCCAGCCCGGAACCGCATACAACAAATCCATGGGCGGAGTCGGCGTGGCGCTCCGCAACAATACGGTCATCAATGTCCTGAATCCCGCCTCCGTGACGGCCCGCGACAGTCTTGCGTTCATGACGGATTTCTCGCTCTATAACGACAACAAAGTCTTCAATCAGGGAGGGATCAAGTCAGCCAGCAACACGTTCAACATCAATGACCTGGCCATGTCTTTCCCGCTCTGGAAGAACATGGCGATGATGGTGGGCATCATGCCGTTCAGCGACACCGGATTCGGCTATGGTTTCGAATACACCGACCCGGACCTGATCGGGCGCACGGGCAACATTACCTATTCCGCGAACGGCAATGGCAGCATCTATAAGGCCTTTGCCGCCGTCGGAGTGACCTTTGCCAAACGCCTCTCCCTCGGCGCCCAGTGGAACTACCACTTCGGCAGCATCGACAAGACGTATTACACGACCTTCAACGATGCTTCCTACAACAGCATCGAGAACGGCTCCTCCGCGAAGATCAACGCACATTCCTTCAAGTTCGGCCTTCAGTTCGAACAACCCCTCAGCTCCCGGCTTACCCTCGGGATCGGCGCCACCTATTCCACGCCGGCAAAGCTCCGCGGCACCATGGAGAGCAGCCGTTTTTCTTCGGGGACCGCAGCCTCCGACACGCTCTTCTACAAGTTGGATTACCTGGGCTCGGATTCCGTCGTAACCATCCCCAGCGAGCTGGCCGTCGGCATCAGCTTCAAGAATCCCGGCAAGTGGCTGGCCGAATTCGACTACAGCCGGGCGAACTGGTCCGGATCGGGACTTGATTCCGCCCGCGGTTTTTCCGCCAACAAGGTTTTCAGCGCATCCGTCGCGGAAGCTTTCCGCTTCGGATTCGAGATCATACCCAACCGTAACGATGTCCGATCTTACTTTATGACAGCCGCTTACCGCTTGGGGGCATACCACAAAAACGAGTATTATCTGCTCGATGGCAAGAAAGTTGCATCTACCGGTATAACACTTGGCGTCACGTTGCCCGTTTACCTGGACCGTCTCGGACGTAACAACGGTATCACGCTGGGAGTTGACGTAGGACAACGGGGAGCCTTGACGGGAGAGATGATCCGGGAGCGGTACATCAACTTCTCGATCGGCTTCAACTTCTTTGACATCTGGTTCCGCAAGACCCAGTATATGTAGAAAAAATAACACTATTGCGATATGAAAAAATTAACTATTGTCATTCTGACCGTTGCCATGATGCTGGTGGGAACCAAGGGTTTCGCCCAGGGCAAGTATGGTGCTGACAGCGCTCAGTGCATTACGAAGCTTTCTTTCTACAAAGAGTACTTCAAACAGAAGAACTATGATGAATCCCTCCCGAGCTGGCGCGAGGCCTACAAGCTCTGCCCCGCGACGGCAAGCCAGAACCTGTTGATCGACGGCACGACCCTGATGCGCCGCCTCATTACCAAGAACGCCAAGAATCCTGAGTATGTAGGTCAGCTGGTGGATACGCTTCTGACGATCCACGACACCCGTGCCCAGTATTATCCCAAATATGCCGTGACCGCGTTCAACAACAAGGGACAGGATCTCCACAACTATGTCAAGGACGCCCAGAAGCTCTATGACGGCTTCGAGGGCATCATTGCCAACAACCAGGCCGACACCCGCGCCACGATCCTGCTCTTCGACATGCAGTCCGCCATCGATCTCTTCCAGGAGGGCAAACTGGACGCCGAGACCGTGATCAACGCCTATCAGCGCAACAGCGACCTCCTCGAGAAAATGGCTCCGGACAGCGATTCCGAGAAGGAGCAGGTGGTCAATGTCAAGAATGACATGGGCAGCCTCTTCGCCGGCAGCAAGGTCGCCAGCTGCGAGAGCCTCATCGAACTCTACACCCCGCGTCTGGCCGCCGATCCCGAGAACCTCCAGCTCGCCCAGAGCATCGTCAAGACGATGGGCATGACCGAGGGTTGCGACGACAACGACCTCTTCCTGCAGGCCGTCACCACGATGAACAAACTGGACCCTTCCGCCAGCTCCGCTTACTATCTGTACCGTCTGCACGGTGCCCGCGGCAACGTCAGCGAGGCCATTGTCTATATGGAGAACGCCCTGGCCAGCGAGGACGTCGAGGACAGCCGCAAGGCTGACTGGACCTACGAGCTCGCAACGTTCTGCTTCAAGAACGGTGAGAGCGCCCGCGCTTTCGACTATGCTTCCAAGGTGGCCGCCGAGAACGAGGCCCTGGCCGGCAAGGCCTACTTCCTGATCGGCAACATCTGGGGTTCCACCCGCTGCGGTGGTGACGAGATCGCCCGCCGCGCCCCGTACTGGGTCGCCTGCGACTATATGAACAAGGCAAAGGCTGCCGATGAGAGCCTGACCGAAGAGGCCAACCGCTACATCAGCCAGTACAGCGTCTACTTCCCGGAGACCGCCGAGGCCTTCATGTACGACATCACCAAGGGACAGTCCTACACGGTTGTCTGCGGTGGCATGCGCGCCACCACCACGGTGCGTACCAGATAATTTGGACAGACAGGCAAATATTTTGCGCATGCTGGCAATCACGGCTGTGATTGCCAGCATTGTCGTTTCTTGCAAGAACCGGATCGGGGAGGCGGAAAAACTTGACCTGGGCAAGACTCCGACCCAGCGGATTTATGATATGTTTGCGGTCCAGACCGAGAACGGCGCCGTCGCGATGCGGATCGAGTCCAACCTGATGGAGCACTACGATACCGACACCGCTTCTTTCGACGCCTTTCCCCTGGGGCTGTCCGTCTATGGTTACACGGAGGAAGGTCTGCTCGAATCCGTGATCGTCGCGGACGACGCCCGGCACATCGTGCCCAAGGCCAAGGACCGGGACGAGATCTGGGAAGCCTTCGGCAATGTCATCCTGCACAACGTCATCGAACAGGAGACCATGGAGACGGACACGATCTACTGGGACCAGAAAACAAAAGAGATTTATACGGACTGCTATGTCAAGATGTATTCCCGGCAAGGCTTCCTGCAGGGATTCGGAATGCGCTCGGATGACCACGTCCGCAACTCCATCCTGTATAAGCCTTTCGACGGTTACGGGGTGGTCGTGCAGGATTCTACGGCGGTAATCATTGATTCTGTGAATTTTATTGGGCCATTTCCAAAAAAATGACTAAATTCGCACCCCTTATTGGAAAATTATAAAAACACATAACAATGGCGGTACTTGAAAAAATACGCGTTAAGTTCGGCCTCGTGATCTCCATCATCATCGCGCTGGCCCTTCTGTCTTTTATTATCGACCCTGGCACATTGGAGTCTGCACTCAACTCGATGTCTTCCAAATATGACGTCGGACAGATTGCAGGCAAGAGCGTAAGCTACACGGACTTCCAGGCCGACATCGACCGTTACACGACCATCAATGAACTCCTCTCCGGCACGGCCCGCGACGAGGAAACCCAGGTGCAGATCCGCAACGCCGCCTGGCAGGAACTTCTCGACAAATACATGTTTGTCAAGAATGCCAAGGAGGCGGGCATCACCGTCGGCGAGGACGAGATGCTGGCCCTGATGGGCGGCGAGTATGTCTCTCCGGCCATTTCCCAGAATCCGGTCTTCATGGATGAGACCGGCAACTTCTCCGCCGACCGCCTGAAGGCGTTCCTCCAGAACGTCGAGAGCGACGAGAGCGGCCAGCTCCGTACCTACTGGAACTATCTCCAGAATACGGTCCACAACCAGCAGTACTATGCCAAGTACGGCGCCCTGTTCACCGCTACCGGCGGCGACAACGCCCTGCAGCTGACGCAGGCCATCGAGGAGGGCAATACGACCGCCGACGTGGACTACTGCCTCGCTTTCTACCCCGTCACCCAGGACAGCACCATCAACGTGACCTCCGACGAGATCCGTGCCTACTACAAGAACCACAAGGATTTCTTCAAGCAGAAAGCGACCCGCGAGATCGAGTACGTGGCCTATGAAGTCGTTCCTTCCGCGGCCGATATCGCAGCCGCCAGCGACGCGATGAACGAGGCCTACGACGAGTTCAGCACGACCGACAACATGCGGACCTTCCTGTCCAAGAATTCCGACCAGGCGCTCAGCTCCTATTGGTACAAGGCCGGTGAGCTCCGGACCATCAACGGCGAGATCGACGACCAGATCTTCGGCGGCAACAAGCTGACCCAGATCGTGACCGCCGGCAACAGTTTCTATGCCGCCCGCGAGATGGACAGCAAGATGCTCCCGGACTCCGCGTTCGTCAAGCACATCCTCCTTCAGGGCGACAATGCCGCCCATACGGCCGACAGCCTGGTGACCGTCCTCAAGCGCGGCGGCAACCTGGCCAACCTGGCGGCCACCTATTCTGCCGACCAGGCCTCCGCCGCGGACGGCGAACTCGGCAGCATCGGCTGGATGACCCAGTCCTATATGATTCCGGGCTTCGAGGGTGTCTTCGATGCCAAGATCGGCGATCCCTTCGTCCTCAATACCCAGTATGGCACCCATGTGGTTGTCGTGAGCCAGAAGACCCGGCCGGTCGAGAAGAAGCAGGTTGCCATCCTCGAGAAGACCGCCCTGGCCAGCAAGGAGACTTTCAACAGCTTCTACAGCCAGGCCAATACCTTCGCCACCCTGGCCGGCGGCACCTATGAAGGTTACCAGAAGGCCCTGGATTCCACCAAGGTTTATTCCCACCCGGCCACCATCACCGAGGCGACCGCCAACTACGGTGCCATCGACAACGCCAAGGAAGTGACCCGCTGGGCTTTCGACGCCAAGGTCGGCAAGGCTTCCAACATCCTGACCGTGGACAACAGCTACTTCTTCGTCGTGGCCCTCAAGGGTGCGGACAAGGAGGGTTATACTCCGGTTGAAAAGGTCGCTTCGCAGATCAAGGACCGCCTTTACTCCGAGAAGATGCAGACCGTCAAGACCCAGGAAGTGGCTGAGAAGATCGCCGGAGCCAAGACCATCGAAGAGGTGGCCGAGCGTCTCGGCGTCCAGGTCGAGCACCGCGACGCTATGTCCCTCGGTTCCACGAACGTCGAGCCCGCGCTCCTCGGAGCCATCGCTTCCGCCAAGGAAGGTGAGCTTTACGGCCCCGTGTCCGGCATGATGGGTTCCTATATCGTCAGCGTGGCGAACAAGCAGACCGGCAGTTTCTATACCGAGACCGACGCTAAGAACCTGGCGACCCAGAAGGCCCAGTATCTCTCCCAGCTGATCCTCTCCGTGATGTCCGATTACGACAACGTCAGGGACAACCGCGAAAGATTCTTCTAGCCGTCAGCAAACACGGCCCGGGCCCTGAGCCGGGACACAAAAAAGCCTCCACTGTTTGTGGAGGCTTTTTTGATGGGACCCCGGGGATCAGAAATCAAACCAGAGGCGGATCCGGTATCCTTCGTCGCCCTTGTTCATCTTGACGGAGGCGCTTCCGCCATCCGTTCCCTGGGAATTGACGGCGGCGATGTCCAGCAGGAAGGAAATATCCCCTTCCGGGAAGGTGTGCCAGGAATTGCCCCGGCCTTCCTTGTCGCGCGGTTCTTCGGGCGAGAAGAGGCGCAGGAACAGTCCGTCCGTCTCAGAATGGACCGTCACGGGGCCGAAACCGTCCGTGAGCAGCGTCGCCCAATAGAGTCCGGCGTGGTAACCCTTGAATTCGGGATAAATGAGCGGCTCATAGTATTCGCCCGTCACCGTGTTGTTTTTAGCCTTTTCCCAGATATTGAAGCGGGTTCCTTTGATGCGGTTTTTCCAGACGCGGTAGGGACCCTTGCCCAGATAGCGGACGCCGGTGACCGTTTCCTCCGGGAAGTCGAAGGAGAAGCCGAGATTGAAGACTTCCCGGTCCACGTAGCCGCCCCGGAACTGGTTGTCCGTCCTGTAATTGAGGATCCGTGCGTCCAGGCCCAGACGCCCGTCGGGTGTCATTTTCCACAGGAGGGTGTCGGCGGCCCCGTCGTATTTCAGTGCCAGGACGGCCGTATCGCCCTGCATGCGCAGCTGCGCCGTGCGGAGTTGCATCTGCATGCCGACGGCCACGGGGCCGTTGCGCAGCGGGAGGACGCGGCCTTCTTTGCGCAGCTCGGTCAGCGTGCCGTCCTTGCTGAAGCGGGCGCTGGCGCCGGCCGCGGCGAGCACGAAGGAGCCGTCCTCTGCGGTGGAGAGGCTTGCCCGGCCCGCGTGGGTGCGGGCGGGAGCATGGGCGGCAAAGTATTCCGCACAGCTCTTGATGGGGACGGTCCAGGTGCAGAGGGTGTCTCCCGATGCGCCGTAGGCCTCGAGTTCCAGGATATCTCCCTTGCGGAAAACTGCCGGGAGGTCAAAATGGGCCCGGCCCGTCTCTCCCGGCCCGATGGCGGGCAGCGTCACCGTACCGGCGGCAAGGCAGGCCGGGGTTTCCGGCGCACCCGGCGGCGGCAGGCACAGGACCTTCCATCCCATCCGGCTCTCCGTGAGTTCCGAGAACAGGAAGGCGTTCTCCACCAGGAAATCTCCCTGGAAAAACGCACCGGCCACGAACGGCTTCACCTGCACGGGAGACCAGACCTCGCGGACGGTATAGAAACTTCCTTCCGGCTGCCGGTCTGCACTGACGATGCCGTCCGGGCCGTTGGGGCCGTACGTGTCCAGCGCTCCGGTATCCGTGCGCAGCAGCGCTTCGTCCACATAGGACCAGAGGAAACCTCCGGCAAAGAGGGGACTTCGCTTGAATTTGGTCCACAGGCCGTCCAGTCCGGCGCCCTGTCCGCGGTCATAGAGGCCATGGAGGAACTCCGTCATCATGAACACCTGCTGACCCCGTTCCTGGCGGTAGCTGTTGTCTCCCGCGTTCGGATAATGCCGGGTGTCCAGGCCGTCGAAATCCGCCCAGGGGTGGATGACATGCCGTTTCTGGGGGTCGTACCGGGCGAACTCCCGGTCGACGGACGTGTTCCATCCGCCCTCGTTGCCGTTGCTCCACAGGAAGACGCAGGGATGATTGACGTCCCGGGCGATCATTTCCGGCAGCAGCCGGGCGGCGACGGCGTCGCTGTAGGCATTCTGCCAGCCGGCCAGTTCATCGAGGTACAGCAGCCCCAGCGAGTCGCAGACGTCCAGGAAATGGGCGTCCGGCGGATAGTGGGAGCGCACGGCGTTCATGTTCATGGCCTTGATCAGGCGGGCGTCCCGCAGGTCCGTCGCCTTGCTGACAGAGCGGCCGGTCCGCGATTCAAAGCAGTGCCGGTTGGTGCCCTTGACCAGGAGCTTGACGCCGTTGAGGTAGATCCCGTCCTGCGGACGGAATTCCAGGGTCCGGAAACCGATGCGCTCCTCGGTCTGATGGAGGAGGGTCCCGTCTCCGGAGAGCAGCCGCAGGCTCAGCCGGTAACGGTTGGGATGTTCCGGATCCCAGGTCTTCACCCCCGGCCAGCGGGTCGAGAGTGTCTGGACGGGAGAACCGTCCAGGGGGAGGACCTGCGTGCCGAGAAGCTGTCCGGAGGCGATTTCTTCCAGGCGCAGTTCAACCTGGTCCGAGCCGGAAATCCCGGCGAGGTGGAGTTCGGTGCGCAGGGATCCGTCCGAACGCGCATCTACGGCCACCCGTTCGATATGCTGCTGCGGACGGGCTTCCAGATAAACGGGGCGGTAGATGCCGCCGAAGAGCCACCAGTCCGCCCGGCGCTCCGCCGCGTTGACCGAAGGGTCGGCCGACTGCTTGTGCACCGTCACTTCGAGCTGGTTTTTGCGCCCGTACCTGACCAGGTGGCTGATGTCGTAGGAGAAGCGGTAGAAACTGCCCTGGTGCACATCCCCGGCGCTGACGCCGTTGACCTTGACTTCCGCGTCCGTCATCACGCCTTCGAAGACGAGCTTTACCTGTTTCCCGCGCCAGGCGCGCGGAACGTCGAAGCTGTGTCTGTAGATACCGTATTCTTCGGTGAAAGCATGTTCGCGGTAATCCCGCCAGGCTTTCTCGGAATCGCGGTCATAGATATAGTAACGGCCATAGGTGTAGCCGCCGAAGCCCTGCTGTTCCCAGCAGGAAGGAACTTCGATCTTGCTCCATTTCCGGGCATTCATCCCGTCGGAGCACCAAAAATCCCATTCGACTGTATCTTCCGGCCCGGTGCCGGAGAGATAACGCAACTCCGTCTGCTGGGCAGAGAGTGCCCAGGCAGAAAGGAGAAGCACAGTGCAGAGCAGATGCCTCATATTTAAAAACAAGGGATCCGGACCTACAGTTTACGGGCTCCGTCGGAGATGACGACGTCGTAGATCTTGGGTGCGTGACCGAACTTGAGGGTGAACTCCGCCTTGGCCGCCGCGACGAACGGCAGATAGAGCTCGTCCTTGACCAGGTTGATGGTACAGCCGCCGAAGCCGCCGCCCATCACGCGGGAACCGGTCACGCCGATCCGGCGGGCCAGCTTGTTGAGGAAGTCGAGTTCTTCGCAGCTCACTTCGTAGAGTTTGCTCAGGCCGAAGTGGGTC
>JAILAO010000132.1 GCA_024681565.1 Bacteroidales bacterium | reverse complement strand
CCAGGTCCTGGAGACCCGGACGCTGCCGTATGATTTCAATACCCGGAGCGGTATCGTTTTCGAAAAGACTCCCCAGGAGCAGGCCGAGTTCCGCACGCGGGACGTCCTTTGCATCCGCGGCAAGCTCGACGGCGCGCTCTTTGCGGTGTATGTGTGCCACTGGCCTTCCCGCACGGGCGGCAAGGGCTCGGACCTGCGCTGCCGTGCCGCCGAGATCGTCTATGACGACATCCTCTCCGTGGAGAAAAAATATCCCGGCATCCGCATCGTCGTGATGGGCGACATGAATGACAACCCTGAAGACGAGTGCATGGCGGTGTGGCTGCACGGACGCGAGACCATCGAAGAAATGCAGGACGGAGACCTCTTCTCCCCGTTCCTGCGGATGCACAAAGACGGTTTCGGCTCCGAGGAGTACCACGGCGAATGGAACATCTTCGACTGTATCTTCGTCAACGGCGCCCTGGCCGCTCCGGCGGACGACGGCCTGCGGATCCTCAAGAGCGACGCCTTCCACTACGGCTATGTCTTCAACCCGGATTTCCTGACCCAGCAGGAGGGACGCTATGCCGGCACGCCCTTCCGGACCTTCTCCGGCGGACAGTTCGTCGAAGGTTACTCCGACCATTATCCCACGTATATTATTATCGGTAAATAAATGAAAAAAATCTTAGCTCTCGCAGCCATTGTCCTTGCCATGACAGCCTGCAACAAACGCGTCAATCCCTTCCTCACCGAATGGGATACCCCTTACGGCATCCCGCCGTACGAAGAAATCCTCGCTTCCGACTACATCCCTGCCATCCAGGCCGGTATTGAACAGCAGAATGCCGAAATCGATGCCATCACGGCCAATCCGGACGCGCCCACCTTCGAAAACACCATCGTTCCGCTGGAACTCTCCGGCAGGATCCTGGCCAAGGTCTCCGGGGTCTTCTACAACGTCACCGAGACCGACCGTACCGACGAACTGAGCGCCGTCGAGGAGGAAGCCATCCCCCTGATGAGCGAGCACAGCGACAATATCTCGTTCAACAAGGCCCTTTACAACCGCGTGGCCGCGATCTACAACGGTGACCAGAGCGGACTGACCCGCGAGCAGCAGATGGTTCTCAAGAAGCATTTCGAGAGCTTCGAGCGCGAGGGCATCGGCCTGCCCGAGGAGCAGCAGGCCCGCCTGCGCGAGATCAACGCGGACATCGCCGCCAAGACGCAGAAGATCGGCAACAACATCCTCGCCGAGTCCAATGATTTCAAGGAGAAATTCGGTTTCAGCGTGTCTGCCTATCCTGACAAGATGACGACCACGGAGGACCGTGAGCTCCGCCGCCAGTACAACGAAGCCTACACGTCCCGCGGCCACCGCGGCAACGAATATGACAACCGGGAACTCCTCCTGGAGGTGCTGGATCTGCGCGCCGAGAAGGCCCGGATCCTCGGTTATCCCAACGCCGCCACCTACATCCTGAGCAACAAGATGGCCCATGATCCCCAGACGGTGGATCAGTTCCTTTCCGGCATCATGCAGGCCGCCGTGGCCAAGGCCAAGGTCGAACTGGCCGACATGCAGGCCGTGATGGACCAGGATGTCAAGGCCGGCAAACTCCCGGCAGGCTCCAAGATCGAGCCTTGGGACTGGTGGTACTATGCCGAGAAGGTCCGCAAGGCCAAATATGACCTCGACGAGTCCCTGACCAAACCGTATTTCCAGGTCGACAGTGTCGTGAACGGCATCTTTACCAACGCCCACATCCTCTACGGCGTCAACTTCGAGCGCCTGGAGGACGTTCCGGTCTACAACCCGGAGGTCCGCACCTACAAGGTCACTGCGGAAGACGGTTCCCTGATCGGTATTTTCACCACGGATTACAAGCCCCGTTCCAGCAAGCGCGGCGGTGCGTGGATGAACAACGTCCGCGACCAGTATTTCGATGCCGACGGCAAGGAAGTGCGCCCCATCATCGTCAATGTCTGCAACTTCTCCGATGACTATCTGTCCATCGATGAGGTGGAGACGGCTTTCCATGAGTTCGGCCACGCCCTGCACGGGCTCCTGACGCAGTGCCACTATCCTTCCGTCAGCGGCACGAGCGTAACGCGTGATTTCGTGGAGATGTTCTCCCAGTTCAACGAGAACTGGGCTTTCCAGCCGGAAATGCTTGCGAAATACGCCAAGAATGCCCAGGGTGAGACCATCCCCGATGAACTGGTCCGGAAGATCCTCAATGCCCGCAAGTTCAACCAGGGATTCATGACCACCGAACTTTGCGCGGCTTCGATCCTGGATATGCGCTGGCACGAGCTCTCTTCCACGAAAGGCGTGGATATCGATGCCTTCGAGAAGAAGATCGCCGACGAGATCGGGCTGATCCCGGAGATCACCTACCGTTACCGTTCGACGTATTTCAACCACATCTTCTCCAGCGGCTATTCCGCCGGTTATTACGGCTATCTCTGGGCCGAGGTGTTGGATAAGGATGCCTTCAGCATCTTCGAGGCTTCCCCGGACGGGCCGTATGATCTCGAGCTGGCCAGGAAGTTCAAGCAGACCTTCCTGGAGAAGGGCGGTTCCGAAGGGCCGATGGTGCTCTAAAAGGCGTTCGCCGGACGCGAGCCGGACAACACCGCCATGCTCCGCAGGCGCGGCCTGATCGACTGATGTCCCGAACCTGACAAATGACCGCATCGCTATCGGTTTCTGACCGGAACGATGCGGTCGTTTTTTTGTTTTTGTCTTTATTTTTGTAAAGATACCATAACCATCAGCATATGAAGAGACGGATCATCTGCAGTATTTTCCTGGCCCTCTCGGTCTGTGCCTCTGCACAATACCAGCGGCAGAAAGGCGCCGAGGCGGGGACGAATGTCCCGTGGGAGTCGATCTCACAGGTGCGTCGCCAATTGTTCAACTTTGACTGGAAGTTCCGGCTCGGGCCGCTGGACGGTGCAGCCGCCCCGGAGCTGGATGACAGCGCCTGGCGGGTGCTCGACCTGCCGCATGACTTTCAGTTCGAGCAGCCCTGGCTGGAGACGGCCAAGGCGGCCCGCGGTTTCAAGCCGATGGTGGAGGGCTGGTACCGGAAGCATTTCACGGCGGATCCTTCCTGGCAGGGCAGGCGTGTCTGCCTGGTGTTTGACGGCATCATGTTCGTCAGCGACGTGTATCTCAACGGGACCAGACTGGGATCCGGCGAGTACGGATATGTGGGCTATGAGGTGGACATCACGGACCAGCTCCGTTTCGACGTGCCCAACGTCGTGGCCGTCTACGCCTCCAGCGGTCCGGAGAACGGCTCCCGCTGGTACACCGGTGCCGGTATCTTCCGTGACGTCCATCTGGAGGTGAAGAATCCCACCCATATCGCCCGCAACGGGGTCTATGTGACGACGCCCGAGGTCTCCGCGGCCCGCGCCGGCGTCGCGCTGCAGGTCGAGGTGGACGGCTATCAGGGACACGACGCCCGGATCCGGGCGCGGATCCTGGCTCCGGACGGGGCCGTAGCCGGCACGACCGAGGCCGGTTTTCCGGAGCATACCCTGCGCACCCGGGTGGAGGTGCCGATGCCGGAACTGGTGGTGGAGCACCCGCAGCTCTGGTCGCCGGACAGTCCGTCCCTGTATCTGGCCGAAGTGGAAGTCTGGGCGGACGGGATGCTGGTGGATCGCTGCGAGGAGCATTTCGGGATCCGTAGAATCGAATTTACCCAGGAGCAGGGCTTCCTGCTCAACGGGGAGAAGATCTTTCTGCATGGCGTGTCGGACCACCACGATCTCGGCGCACTCGGCGCAGCGTCCTACGATACCGGTATCGAACGTCTCTTCCGGCAACTCAAGGCCTTTGGCTTCAATGTGGTACGCTGCTCGCACAATCCCTACAGCGAGCGCTTTACGGAGATTGCCGACCGGATGGGCATGTTGATCGTGGACGAACTGATCGACAAGTGGAGCGACGATGAATATTGGGGCGGACGCGAGCCTTTCACCCATGTATGGTACAAGCTGATCCCGGAATGGATCAAGCGTGACCGCAACAGCCCTTCCGTCATCCTCTGGAGTCTCGGCAACGAACTCCAGATCCGGGATGCCTGGGCCGGGTTCCCGACCGAGGACTGGGGCGTGACGACGTATCGGATCTTCGATACGCTGGTCAAACGCTACGATGACACTCGCAAGACGACGGTGGCCATGTTCCCGGCACGGGCCGGCGCCATCTATCGCGAGCGGCCGGAGTACGAGACCTATCTGGTCCCTCCCGAGCTGGCCTGCGTCACGGAAGTCGCCAGTTTCAATTACCGCTGGAAGGCCTATCCCGCTTATCTGGAACATGCACCCCATCTGATCATCTTCCAGAGCGAGGCGACGACGCGCGAGCTGCTGGGCCCGTATTACGGGATGGACCAGGAGAAGATGGTGGGCCTGGGTTACTGGGGTGCCATCGAGTATTGGGGCGAGTCCAACGGCTGGCCCAAGAAAGGCTACAACTACAGTTATTTCAGTCATACGATGGAAGCTTATCCCCAGGCCTGGCTGATGAAGAGCGCCTTCATCCCGGAAGAACCCGTGGTGCGGGTAGCCATTGCCGAGGGCAGCGAAGTCATCGAAGAGTGGAACGATGAACTGGTGGGACAGCAGACCTATACCTCCACCTGGAATTTCCCGGAGGGCTCGAAGCAGCAGGTGGCCGTCTTCTCCAATGCCGAGGAGGTGGAACTGATCGTCAACGGCAAGCGGATGGGCCGCAAGGCCAACGACAATACAGAACCCGGGACACAGCACATCGTGACCTGGAAGGACGTTCCGTACGGACGGGGTGGCAGTATCGAGGCCGTCGGCTATACCGCGGGGCGGGAAGTGGCCCGGCATCGCGTCGAGACGGCCGGAAAGGCGGTGGCCCTGCGTGTCGAAGCGGAGACGCCGGACAGCTGGCTGGCGGACGGCATGGACCTGCAGTATCTGCGTGTTTTCGCCGTTGACCGCAAAGGCCGTGTCGTCCCCGGTTTCTCGGAGCCGGTGACGGTGACGGTCGACGGCGCCGCGGTTTTGCTGACGACGGACAATGGCGACCATTACACCGACGAGTTGTTCTACGGTGTCGATACCAAGCAGATGCGCGGCGGTTTCCTCCAGGTGATCCTGCGCAGCAAGCGCGGGGACGCCGGTCCCGTGCGGGTGAACCTGTCTTCTCCTTCGCTCCGGAAGACCCTGACCCTGCAGACGCTGGCCGCTGAGTAAAAAGTCATCTCCTAATAAATGAGGATTGTGTCCCATAAGGGATGCAATCCTTATTTTTACTATCTTTGCAGGATGGATTTGCCGGCTTGTCCGGTAAATGGTCTGAGATAATACAAAATACAAATGATATGAACAGAAAAGTACTTCTGATGATCCTCGACGGTTGGGGCGAGGGCAGACACGATTACTCCAACGCTATCTGGGCTCAGGGAACGCCGACCATCGACGCCCTGCGCGAAAAATATCCCCACGGCCACCTGCACGCCTGCGGCGAGTATGTCGGTCTGCCGGACGGGCAGATGGGCAACTCCGAGGTCGGACACATGAACCTCGGCGCCGGCCGTGTGGTGTATCAGGACCTCGTCAAGATCAACAGGGCGGTCCGTGACCACAAGTTCCTCGACAACGCCGAGATCAAGGCGGTCTATGACTATGTCAAGACCTCCGGCAAGAAACTCCACCTGATGGGTCTTACCTCCCACGGCGGTGTGCACTCTTCTCTGGATCACGTGTATGAGTTCCTGCGCGTCGCCAAGGAGTACGGCCTGGAGCAGGTCTATGTCCACGCTTTCATGGACGGACGCGATACCGACCCGCACAGCGGCAAGGGATTCCTCGAGGAGCTGGAGCAGAAGATGGCGCAGACGACCGGCAAGATCGCCTCGGTCTGCGGCCGTTTCTATGCCATGGACCGCGACAAGCGCTGGAACCGCGTCAAAGAGGCTTATGACCTGTTGGTCGAAGGCAAGGGCACTGCCTTCGAATCCGCCATCGACGGCATCCAGGCATCCTATGACGCCGATGTGACCGACGAATTCATCAAGCCGATCGTCATCACCCGGAACGGCGCCCCGCTTGCAAAGATCGAAGAGGGCGACGCCATTATCTTCTACAACTTCCGCAACGACCGCGCCCGCGAACTGACCACCGTCCTGACGCAGAAGGACATGCCGGAAGAGGGAATGCATACCCTGCCGCTCTATTACTGCTGCCTGACCCCGTATGACGCCTCCTTCACCGGCGTGCACATCCTTTTCGACAAGGAACTGGTGAACGATACCCTCGGCGAGACGGTTTCCAAGGCCGGCAAGCGTCAGCTGCGCATCGCCGAAACGGAGAAATACGCCCACGTGACCTTCTTCTTCAACGGCGGCCGCGAGCTGCAGTTCGAGGGAGAGGACCGGATCCTGGTCAACTCTCCGAAGGTCCCGACCTACGACCTGCTGCCGCAGATGAGCGCTCCCGAGGTGGCCGAAAAGCTGATCGATGCCATCAATTCAGACAAAGAGGACCTGATCATCCTCAATTTCGCCAATGGCGACATGGTGGGCCACACGGGTGTCTATACCGCCGTCACCAAGACGGTCGAGTGCATCGACAAACTGGTCGGCAAGGTGGTGGACGCCGCCATCGCCCACGATTATGTGGTGCTGCTGACGGCCGATCACGGCAATGCCGATTATGAGGTCAACCCGGACGGTACCCCCAATACGGCACACTCCCTCAACACGGTCCAGTTCGTCGTGATGAACGCCGGAGAGGCCGTCAGGGAAGTGAAGGACGGAGCCCTTTGCAACGTGGCTCCTACGATTCTGAAACTGATGGGGATTCCTCAGCCGGCTGCGATGACTGCGGAGCCTCTGATTTAGCCGTCAGGGTCTTCTTCTTCGGCGAAATCAATCTTTTGAGGCCTCGGACCAGTCCGAGGCCTATTTCGCTCCATGCGAAGTAGGGAGAAGCCTTCTGCAGGACGTTCGAGACCAGATAGGCCGGTTTGATGTGTTCTACGAAGGTGTGGGCTTCCTTTTCAAGCTGTCTGCCAAGCCGGGTCTGTTCGGCGTGGACGGACTTGATGGCGGCATTGAGCTCTTCCGTCGTCCGGATGCGGGCGTATTTACTGCTGTTCTTCCTGTTCTGGGTCTGAGTCATAAAATACGTCGATAAAGAGTTTGACGAAAAGATTCTGGAAGAGCCGCTGGCGGTTCAGCCAGAGCACCAGCAGCAGGATCATGAAGATCCCCGAGACGATGAGTGTCCCCCAGGGAACGCCCAGCAGGCCGTTGAGCCATTGCGTCAGCGCGAGGCCCAGCAGCCCCAGTACGATGGTGAGGACGGCAAAGATGAGCAGATAGGCCAGGATCTGCCCCAGGGTCGTGGAGAGACCCCGCGTGGCTTGGAGTTTGACTTCATCCACGCGCAGGTCAACGTACTGGCGTGCTTCCCGGGCCAGTTCGTCCAGGGTTTTGTCCTTGGCCATTTCAGTCTGCGTTCTTATCGGAGGAGAGGGCGTCTTCGAGTTTGTCCAGTCCGTTCAGGACGGCGGCGCGGCCGTTCTCGAAAGCTTCGGTCCCTTTCTCCTTGAGGTCGTCGACGATTTCTTCTCCTTTCTCCGTGCGGGCGAGGTGAAGGAGCACGGCACCGGTGGCGATGCCTGCCAGGAAAGCGAAAAATGAGTTACCGTTTGCCATGATCTGTGGTATTAGGTGGGTTATGATTTGCTGCCCGGTTCTTCGATGAGCTCGAAGTCGAGCAGGCGCTGTTCAAGGTTGGCGCTCTTGACGCGGATGCGCACCGGGTCGCCGAGGCGGAACTGTTTGTGGCGGCGTTTGCCGACCAGGCGGTAGCGGGCCTCGTCGAATTCGTAGAAGTCGGAGCGGAGGTCACGCACCGACACCATGCCTTCGATCTTCGTCGGCTCGATCTCCACGTACATGCCCCATTCGGTAAGTCCGGATACGTGTCCGTCATATTCCTCGCCGATCTTGTCCATCATGAACTCGACCAGCTTGTATTTGGTGGAGGTGCGCTCGGCGTCCGCCGCCACGAGCTCCCGCTCGGAGGCGTAGCGGCACTCCTCTTCGAACTTGTCTTTCTTGCGGCTCTCCGCATTGGCCAGATAAAGGGCCAGCAGGCGGTGGACCATCAGGTCCGGGTAACGCCGGATCGGGGACGTGAAGTGTGTGTAGAACTTGAAGGCGAGCCCGTAGTGGCCGATGTTGTCCGTGCTGTAGCAGGCTTTGGCCATGGCGCGCAGGGCGAGGTTCTCCAGGGCGGCGGATTCGGGCTTGCCCTTGGCGGATTCCAACAGTTCGTTGAGGGATTTGGCCGTGGCGCGCGCGCCGGTCGGCGTGTCCGTGGGGATGCGGTAGCCGAAGCCTTTGGCGAAGGTGTAGAGGTTCTCGAGCTTGAGCTCGTTGGGCTCTCCGTGGACGCGGTAGACGAAGGTCTTGGCGTTCTTCTGGGCCACACCGTTCATCTGTCCGCCGGTGGCCACGAATTCCGCGACCGTGCGGTTTGCCAGGAGCATGAACTCCTCGATCAGCCAGTTCGCCTCCTTGGAGACTTTTTGGTAAACGCGGACGGGTTTGCCTTTCTCATCCACTTCGACCTTCATCTCGGGACGGTCGAAGTCGATGGCGCCGTTCTTCCGTTCGCTGGCCTTCATGATTCCGGCCAGCCTGTTCAGAACGGTAATCGCCTCGACCAGCTGCGGGTCGGAGGTGGCAGCTGCCTCAGGAAAGCGTGCCACCCTCGGCTTCGTAAGAGGGAGGGGCCCATCGTCAGATGGGAGGGGTCCTGCGGAGCAGGACGTTTCCGGAGGCAGTTCGCCACCTCCGACCGCGGTTTCTATGATGGCCTGCGCCTGCTCATAGTCCAGGCGGAAGTCGGAATTGATGATGGTGCGTCCGATCCAGCGGGATTTGATCTCGGCTTTGGGCGTCATCTCGAACACGGCCGAGAAAGTCAGTTTCTCTTCGTGCGGCCGGAGCGAGCAGAGCTTGTTGCAGAGTTTCTCCGGCAGCATCGGGACCGTGCGGTCGACCAGATACACGGAGGTGCCGCGGTCCCGGGCCTCCTTGTCCACCAGGGAACCGGGCCTGACATAGTAGGAGACGTCGGCGATGTGCACGCCGACTTCATAGTTGCCGTTCTGCAACGGCTTGAACGACAGGGCGTCGTCGAAATCCTTGGCGTCGGAGGGGTCGATGGTGAACGTGAAGGTCTGCCGGAAGTCCTTGCGTCCCTTGAGATCTTCGTCCGTAATCGCCTCCGAAATCTTGTCGGCGGCGTTCTCCACCTCGGGGGAGAAACGGTAAGGGAGGTTGAACTCCGCGAGGATGGCATGCATCTCGGTATCATTCTCCCCGGGCACGCCGAGCACGTCCACCACATGGCCGGACGGGCCGTGGTCGCGGCGGTCCCAGCGGTCCACGACGGCGGCGACCTTCATCCCGGCCTGCGCCCCCATGGCTGCCGCCTCTTCGGCATCCACCTGGATGTCGTAAGGCATGGACTTGCTCTGCATCAGGACCCAGGCCTGGGCCCCGACGGTGTGGTAGTATCCGACGAAAGGCCGGTTGGACCGTTCGATGATCTCCACCACTTCGCCTTCGCGCCGTTTCACATCCGTCCTTTCCCGCGTCACGGCTACCCGGACGGTGTCGCCCTGGAGGGCATGACGGGTCTTGGAGGCCTTGACGAAGACATCGTCGTCCTGGCCTTCGATGATGACGAAGATGAACCCTTCGCGGGTCATCTGCACTTTCCCGACATACTGCGGGAAAACTTTTTTGTTGCTTCCGCCGGCTCTTTTCTTTCCTCTTGATGCCTGCCGGCCTTTTCCACTTCTTTTCTGCATAATTACTACAAAGATATACAAAGTTGTCCGAAATTTCGAGGAAAAATCTTATCTTCGTATGTACTAAATTGCCTTATGAGTATCGAAAAGCTAAAATCCAGCCTCCGGACCGTTCCGGACTTCCCTGTGAAAGGGATTCTCTTCTGGGATGTAACCACGATGTTCAAAAACGCAGAATGTCTCAAAGAACTCGAAGATATTCTCTATGACCTCTACAAGGACAAAGGCATTACCAAGGTGGTCGGCCTGGAGTCCCGCGGTTACGTGATGGGGCCGGCCCTGGCCGTCCGCCTCGGAGCGGGATTCGTCATGGCACGCAAGCCGGGCAAGCTTCCGGCTGAGGTCTATCGCGAGACCTACGACAAGGAATACGGTCATGACACGATAGAAATCCACGTGGATGCGATCACGCCGGACGACGTGGTCCTGATCCACGACGACCTGCTGGCTACGGGCGGTACGGTCGCTGCGGCGGCCCGTCTGGTGAACCAGTTCCATCCGGCTGCGACCTATATCAATTTCATCATCGAAATCGAAGAGCTCAACGGGCGGGCCTTCCTGCCCGGAGATGTGGAAGTGACGTCCGTCCTCAAAGTTTGAAAATCTATTCTATATAAAGCAAGATGAAAAAAGTATTCTTGATGGCGGTGACTGCCGCCACAGTGCTCTTTGCTCAAGGAGCAAAGGCCCAGACCAACTTGCAGGTGTTCTATGATTTCGGCTCCGACCGTCAGCATGTGACCACTACCCTGGAGGGTTTCTACAACGACAACTGGGGAAATACCTTCTTCTTCATCGACCACGATTTCAATTCCCGGACCGACAAGAACAAAGTCTATGCGCCGAGCGGCACGTATTTCGAGATTGCCCGCTGCCTGAATTTCTGGCAGGATTCGGCCCTCGCTCCGCTCAGCCTCCAGGTCGAGTACAACGGCGGCGTGTATAACGGCTACACCATCAACAATGCTTTCCTGCTCGGCCTCGACTGGTTCATCCACAGCGCCGACTTCAACAATACCCTCAACCTCAAGGTGCTCTACAAGAAGATTGCACTTGCGTCGCAGAAGGCACCCCTCCAGTTCACCGTGGTATGGGGCCTGCAGGACATCTTCGGAGTCAAGGGCCTCCGCTTCTCCGGCTTCGCCGATTTCTGGTGGGAGGACCATACCCTGTATTACGACCACAACGGCCGTATCCTGGGCTCCACGGCCAGCACCGTTTTCATCTCCGAGCCTCAGCTCTGGTACAATGTCGGCCAGTTCTTCGGCTGCGACAACCTCAACATCGGCGGCGAGCTTGAGCTCTCCTATCATTTCGGTACGGGCATGGGCTTCTGGTGCCGTCCCTGCGCAGGTGTGAAGTGGGTCTTCTAATCCGTAGGGTTTATGTCAAATTTCCTGAACAAGGCTTTCGGATTCGACCCCGGCAAGCATAATGTCCGGACAGAGATCGTCGCGGGCATCACCACCTTCCTGACGATGGCCTATATCCTGGCCGTCAATCCGAGCATCTTCAGCGCCCTGGACGGCATGCCCGGGGGTGCGGTTTTCACCGCTACGGCCCTGGCCGCCATCATCGGTACGCTGGTGATGAGCATCTATGCCAAAAAGCCTTTTGCCCTGGCTCCTGGCATGGGCCTGAATGCCTTCTTCGTCTATACGGTCTGCCTGACGATGGGATACTCCTGGCAGTTTGCCCTCACGGCGGTTCTGCTTGAAGGTATCCTCTTTATCATCCTCACCGTCACGAAGGTGCGTTCCTGGTTGCTGGACGCCATTCCGGATGCGCTGAAAAAGGCGATCGGTGCCGGTATCGGCCTGTTCATCGCTTTCATCGGTATGCAGAATTCCGGAATCATCGTGAACTCCGACTCTACGCTCGTCACCCTCGGTGAGATCACCAAGGGCACGGCCCTCGTGGCGATGATCGGCCTGGTCATCACGGCCGGTCTGGTAATCCTCAAAGTTCGCGGCGGCATCCTCATCGGTATCATTATCACCACGCTCGTCGGCCTGGTGATCAAGGATCCTGCTTCCGGAGAGGCGGTAACCCAGCTGGCACGCAACGATGCCGGAGCCGTCAAGCTCCTGTCCCTGCCGGACAGCGTGGCGCCGATTTTCTGCCAGTTCGAGTTCCACAACATCCTGTCCTGGGATATGCTGGTGGTTGTCCTGACCTTCCTTTTCATCGATATGTTCGACACGATGGGCACCATCATCGGCGTGCACCAGGGTATGGGCATGACCGAGCACGACAAGATCGAAGGGATGGAGAAGATGTTCATGGCCGACTCCATCGCCACCGTGTGCGGCGCCTGCCTGGGCACCTCCACCACCACGACGTATGTCGAGAGCGCTTCCGGCGTAAGCGCTGGCGGACGTACCGGCCTCACGGCTTTCTCCACGGCGGCCTGCTTCGCCCTGGCACTGTTCTTCTCTCCGATTTTCCTGTCCATTCCCGGCGCGGCGACAGCACCTGCCCTGATCATTGTCGGTGTGATGATGATGCCTTCGGTCAAGAACATCCAGTGGGATGACTATTGCAAGAGCATCCCGGCATTCCTGACCATCATCCTGATGCCGGTCGCTTACAGTATCTCCGACGGTATCCTGATCGGCGTGATCGCCTATGTGGCCACGCACGCCATCTCCGGCCGTTTCAAAGAGATCTCCGTTCCGATGTGGGTCATGGCCGTACTCTTCGTCCTGCGCTATATTTTCATATAGCGGGACAGCTTTCTTATCCAGCAACCCCCGGCCTCAGGACCGGGGGTTGTCGTTGTCTGTCAGTGAGAATGTAGCCAGGCAGCCATGGCGCGGATGGCCTGCCCCCGATGCGAGACGGCGTTTTTATCTTCGTCCGACACTTCGGCGAAAGCCCTTCCCGGATAGGCGTCAGGCAGGAAGACGGGATCGTAGCCGAAGCCGCCGTCGCCATGTTTTTCCCGGGCGATGCTCCCTTTGCACACGCCTTCGAAGAAATGCGGCTGACCGTCGGCCAGGATCAGCGTGACGACGGTACGGAACTGTGCCCGGCGGTTCGAAGAACCCGGCTCAAGCCGTTCCAGTTCTTTGAGCAGTTTGTCCATGTTTTTCCCGGAATCGTGTCCGGGGCCGGCATAGCGTGCGGTATGGATGCCGGGAGCGCCACCCAGGGCCTCCACTTCCAGGCCGGTGTCGTCCGCAAAGCAGGGGAGACCTGCCCTCTCGTAGAGATACCGGGCTTTTTGCAGCGAGTTTTCCTGCAGGGTGGCTCCCGTTTCCGGGATGTCCTCGGTAATGCCTATTTCTGCGGGTGATACGACCTCATACTCCGGTCCCAGGACTTCTGCGGCTTCGCGGAGCTTGCCTTTGTTGGCGGTGGCAAATAGAATCTTGATCATAAGCACAAATATAAAGCAAAAAAAGAATTATATTTGCGCTCTATGAAGACAGAAATCCAGATAGACGAACTTGTCAGGAATCTTTTTGCGGGTATTGAATTCACAAGCGAGCCGGCCGGATTGTATGACCCCCTGCGTTATATGATTTCCATCGGCGGCAAACGTATCCGCCCGCGTCTGTGCCTGACGGCGTATTCTTTATTCTCCGATTCTTTCGACGAAGGCATTTTAGCCCCCGCTACGGCGTTGGAAGTCTTTCATTCATTCACCCTGATGCACGATGACATCATGGACCGCTCGCCGCTGCGCCGCGGCGTGCCGACCGTCTGGAAGAAATGGAACGAAGACACGGCTATCCTGTCGGGGGACGTCATGCTGATCGATGCCTATCAGCGGATCGCCAAGGCTCCGCATGCCGTATTGGACCGCGTGATGGAGTTGTTCTCGCGCACGGCCGCCCAGGTCTGCGACGGGCAGCAATATGATCTGGAATTCGAAAGCGAGAAGGAAGTCCCGATGGCGGAATACAATAAGATGATCGGTCTCAAGACAGCCGTCCTGCTGGCCTGTTCTGCCGGGATGGGCGCCATCATCGGCGGGGCGACCGAAGCGGAGAGCGAAGCGCTTTACCGCTACGGCTACGAACTCGGTATG
>JAILAO010000141.1 GCA_024681565.1 Bacteroidales bacterium | reverse complement strand
TGATCTCTCCCGAGCAGGAGAAGATCGTCAAACTCTATGAGGCCCGGGAACCGATCTTCGACCATTTCGAAGTCACCCGCCAGATCAAGAGTTCTTTCGGCAAGGTAGTACCGATGAAGCAGGGTGCATATCTCGTGATCGAGACCACCGAGGCGCTCAATGTGATCGATGTCAACAGCGGCATCCGGGCCAAGACGACGGACCAGGAGGAGAATACCTTCGAGGTCAACAAACTCGCCGCCGAAGAGATTGCCCGTCAACTGCGTCTGCGCGATATGGGCGGTATCGTCATCGTCGATTTCATCGACATGGCGAAAGCCGAACACCGCAACGACCTGTTCATGTATATGCGGGAACTGATGGCCACGGACAGGGCCAAGCACAACGTGCTGCCCCTGACGAAGTTCGGCCTGATGCAGCTTACCCGCCAGCGGATCCGCCCGGTGACAGAGATCAATACGACCGAAAAATGCCCTTTGTGCCACGGTACCGGCAGGATCACCTCCACCGTGGTCATCGACGAAGAGATCGAACGCAAGATTGCCGACCTGGTCGAGAAAGGACAGAAGACACTGACAGTCAAGGTGAGCCCGATCCTCGGCGCTTACCTGACCCGCGGATGGAACTCCTACCTCCGCAAATGGAAACGGAAATACAAATGCAGGCTGGACCTGGTCGAACTGACCGAACACAGCATCCTGCAATATGAGATCACGGATGAGAATGGAAAGGCGCTCGAATAGGGCGCCTTTCTTTTTCCGGTCCCGGTATTTGACCATTCTGCTATGCATGGTTGACTGATTTCCTCCCTACAAATGGCGGCCGGGTGGTTTGAAAACAAAATGGAATTCATTATCTTTACATTGAGAAACTTTTTAATACTCAATAACCAATGAACCGATTTCTTTCCATCTTCGTCGCAGCTGCGGCCATGATCGCCGCCGCCTGCACCTCGAACCCCGCTCCGGAGCAGCCTTCCGCCGCCGGGTATCAGCAACCTCACCTGGAAAAACGCGGCAATGTCACGCAGCTGATCGTCAAGGGCGAGCCGTTCCTCGCGCTTGCCAGCGAACTGCGCAACTCCTCCGCCTCCAGCGCCGCCTACATGGAGCCGCTTTGGGAAAATCTCAAAGCCGGCGGAATGAATACGGTCCTGGCCGTCGTGACCTGGGAGCAGGTCGAGCCGGTCGAAGGACAGTTTGATTTCACGGTTGTCGACGATCTGGTCAAAGCCGCCCGCGAACACGATCTCAAGCTGGCCATCCTGTGGTTCGGCAGCTGGAAGAACGGTATGAGCTCCTACCATCCGGTCTGGGTCAAGAAAGACAATGCCAAGTATCCTCCCGCACTGACCAAGGAAGGCAAGAAGCTTCCCATCCTCAGTACACTGGGTGACGCGACGGCCGCCGCTGACGGAAAGGCCTATGCCGCGATGATGAAACACCTGCGCGAGATCGACGCCGAGGAGCAGACCGTCATCATGATCCAGATGGAGAACGAAGTCGGTCTTCACGGTTACACGCGTGACTATTGCCCGGCCGCCAATGCCGCCTTCGCAGGTCAGGTTCCCGCCGAGCTGATGAAGTGGCTTTCCGACCACAAGGACACCCTCCTTCCGGAGACCCTCGACGCCTGGAAGAAGAGCAACTGCAAGACTTCCGGCACCTGGGAGGAAGTGTTCGGCAAGGGTGACCGCACGGACGAGATCTTCATGGCCTGGAATTACGCTTCCTATATGAACAAAGTGTCTGCGGCGGGCAAGGCCGAGTATGACCTGCCTACCTTCGTCAACGCCTGGATCGTCCAGCCGGAAGACAAGCGCCCCGGCAATTATCCTTCCGGCGGCCCGCAGGCCCAGAACCACGATATCTGGCGTGCCGGCGCTCCGGCCATCGACATCCTCAGCCCGGATATCTATCTCGCGGACTTTCCGAATATCCTGCGGATGTATTCCCGCAGCGGCAATCCCGTCTTCATCCCCGAGTCCCGTGCCGGTCAGGGCGGTGCCGCCAATGCCGCATTCGCCATCGGCGAGATGGGTGCCATCGGTTATTCTCCGTTCGGTCTTGAGAGCGGCGCCGTCACTCCGCAGAACAAGACTTTCGCCGAGTTCTATCACAAGGCGGGCTGCTTCTCCAAGGAGATTCTCGCCGCCCAGGCCGAGGGCCGTATCCACGGTACGTGGGTCAAGGCGCTCGATCCGACCCGTGTCAAGGACGAAGTCGTGATGGGTGACTATAAGATCCAGTTCGAACTGGTCTCCAGCGGCCGCCGCAACGGCGGTGCCCCTCAGCGTACCGGCGGTACCTATGCTCCGGATGCACAGGGATATGCCATCGTCGTCCAGGACGATGCTGACAACTTCACCTTCCTCGGCTCCAACATCCGTGTCGTCTTCCAGCCCCGCGAGGGTACGGAGACCGTAGGCCTGGCCAAGGTCGTCTCCGGCGACTTCGACGCCGACGGCAACTGGGTGCCCGGCCGTTGGCTCAACGGTGATGAGATCCAGCTCCGCTATGATATCCTCCCCGCGATCGAGGAGAATTATTCCGGCCAGGGACTCGACTTCGGCCGTCCGTCCCCGGAATTCATCAAAGTCCAACTTTATAAGTATTAATCTTGGTTTGACCGCCTGTGGCGGATAGCAGATCCTCCGGAACCGTCGTTCCACCGGTACAGGTTCCGGAAGGTTTGCTGTCCGCCACAGCCGGCAAGTCGAAACTATTGATTTTATGATGAAAAGAATCGTTTCTGTCCTGCTGCTTGCCGTTCCGGCTTTGTGCATGGCCCAGCAGCCCCAGCAACCGAAGCTGGACCTGTCCGTACAGGTGACCGAGCCCGGGTTCCAGGTCTTCCAGTTCCCGAAGAACCAGATCCCCCGCATCGACGGGGAGTTTTCCGACTGGGATATTGTCCCGGACAGTTACATCGTGCCCATGGAGGAGATGTGGGATGACAGCGGCAAGCACAAGGGCATCGACAAGTCCACCCTGGACATCAAGGTCAAGGTGGGTTGGGTCGAAGGTCTCAACCGTCTTTATTTCTACTATGAGGCCTACGACAACTACTGGGACTTCGACCAGCTTCAGCTGCGCAACGACACTTTCGAGATCGTCGTGGACGCCGACCTGTCCGGCGGTCCGCATACGGATGAATTCCGGCTCAACAGCGAGGTGCTCAGCCGCTACGATGCTTTCTTCGCCCTGCAGAACGTGCATGCGCAGAATTATCACATCATGACCCCGCCGACCCCGGGCAAGGCCTGGACGATGGTCTGGGGCATCCAGCAGTGGCTCAAGGAACTTCCATATGCCAACTATGCCTATAGCTATGATTTCAAGCATGGGGAGTCCGGCACGCTCAAGTTCGAGTTCTATGTCACTCCGTTCGACTATGCCAGCCCGGACGGTCCCGCCTATTCGGCGGAGAGCCGTCTGTATGAGGGCAAGAAGATCGGTCTTTGCTGGGCTGTGATCGATTATGACGGCGGCCGGGGCAACGACGGCTTCTGGAACCTCTCCAAGCATCATCGGATGTTCGGCAATGCGTCGATGCAGCGGCTCTTTACCCTGATGCCGCTGGAGGCCCGTTTCCGCCGTCCCGTCGAGGCGGCCTGGGACCACTATGTGGTGCCGGATACGCGCCGGGTCGTTTTCACGGACAAGAGCTACGGCAATGTCACCTCCTGGCGCTGGGACTTCGGTGACGGGACCACTTCCACCGAACAGAATCCCGTACATGAGTACAAGCAGGACGGTACCCACTATGTCGTCACGCTGTATGTATCCGGACCGGAAGGGGAGGATCTGTGCTGCAAGATCTGGGATGTGTGTGTCTATGATCCGAAGCATCCTTCCGGGAAATATGACTGAGACCCTGTTGCAAGTTTCTGCGATTCTTCTTAAATTGCGGAACTAATAACTTTTATCCAAATTCTTATGAAAAAGAAATTCAGATGCCTCGTTTGTGGCTATGTCTATGAGGGAGAGAATCCCCCTGCAGAATGTCCGCAGTGCCACGCCAAGAGTGATAAATTCGTAGAAATCAAAGGCGAAGGCCTTGAGTGGGCTTGTGAGCACCACCTGGGTGACGGTGTCGTTGAGGACGCCGAGATCATGCAGGGACTGCACGACCACTTCAACGGCGAATGCTGTGAGGTGGGCATGTATCTTGCGATGAGCCGCCAGGCCGAGCGCGAGGGTTATCCCGAGGTGGCCGACGCCTTCCGTCGCTATGCGTTCGAGGAGGCCGAGCATGCTGCCAAATTCGCCGAACTGCTTGGCGAGGTGGTCTGGGACACCAAGACCAATCTCAAGAAGCGTGCTGAGGCCGAGTGCGGTGCCTGCGAGGGCAAATTCGCCATTGCCAAGCGTGCCAAAGCGCTCGGGTATGATGCCATCCACGACACGGTCCACGAGATGGCCAAGGATGAGGCCCGTCACGGAGCCGGATTCCAGGGTCTGTACAAGCGTTTCTTCGAGAAATAGAAGACGCGCGATGCCGATTGGAAATGTCCTGCCGGAAAGCGGGACATTTCTTTTTTCGTGCCTCACAAAAACCGGCATGCTGGAAGCATATTCACCATAAATGATTATCTTCGCAGAGAAGCTATACTTTAAAACAGGTTTATTATGAACATATGGATTTTGATGATCGTTGTGATGGTGGCTTCATTCATCATCCAGCGGGTGCTTGGCAGCAGGTTCGAGAAATATTCCCAGGTGCCTTCTCCCCGGGGACTTACAGGGGCGGACGTCGCCCGCCTGATGCTGGCGCAGAACGGCATCACCGATGTGACGGTCGAGTCCGTTTCCGGCAAATTGACCGACCATTACAATCCGCAGGACAAGACGGTCAATCTCAGTGAAGGCGTCTTTGGAAGCGCTTCCATCGCGGCCTGTGCCGTAGCGGCCCACGAGACGGGACATGCCATCCAGCACGCCCAGGGCTATGCTCCGCTGCGTCTCCGCTCCGCGCTGGTGCCGGTGGTGACTTTCGCCAACAACACGGTCCAATGGGTACTCCTGGCCGGTGTGATTTTCATCGACATCTTTCCGAGTCTGCTTTGGCTGGGTATCGCCCTGTTCGCGCTGACGACGTTCTTCAGCATCGTTACCCTCCCGGTGGAAATCAATGCCAGCCAACGGGCTGTCCGGTGGCTGGACGGTGCCGGCATCGTAGACGCCTCGACCAAACCGATGGCGGTCGATGCACTCAAATGGGCGGCTTATACCTACATCATCGCCGCGCTCGGCTCCCTGGCCACGCTCTTCTATTACATCTCCCTCGGAAACAGCCGCCGTTGATATGGACAGCGTCAGAATTGATAAATACCTGTGGGCCATCCGGGTGTTCAAGACCCGGAGTGATGCCACGGAAGCCTGCAACGGCAATAAGGTCAAGCTGGGCGGCGTCAACGCCAAACCATCCAAAGCCGTCAAGGCCGGGGATGTGCTGGAGATCCGCAAGGGTTCCGCCCTGTTCAGTTTCAAGGTGCTCAAGGTTACGGAGAACCGTATGGGAGCGCAGCAGGTGCCGGATTTCGCGGAAGACATGACGCCGGATTCCGAACGGGCCAAACTGCATGCGCCCCGGGAAACGGTCGTCCTGCAGCGTGACCGCGGGGCAGGACGACCGACCAAACGGGACCGCCGTCAGCTCGAGGACTTGATGGACGCTATGGATTTCGAATAAAATCGGTTATATTTGTCTGTTTTTTTCTAAAACCGAATCAATATGTGTGGAATTGTTGGTTATGTCGGGGGGCGCCAGGCTTATCCGATTCTTATCAAGGGTTTGACCCGTCTGGAATACAGAGGATATGACAGCGCCGGTGTCGCGCTGATCGGCGAGAACGGAGATCTGGTTATCTATAAGACCAAAGGAAAGGTCAGGGACCTGGAGCGGGTGGCCGCCGACAAGGATGTGAGCGGCAACATCGGCATTGCACACACGCGTTGGGCGACGCACGGGGAGCCGAGCGACGTCAACTCCCATCCCCATTATTCGGAAAACCATAACCTGGCCCTGATCCACAACGGCATCATCGAGAATTACCAGGCACTCAAGACCGAACTGACCCGCAAAGGATATCATTTCCAGAGCCAGACGGACACCGAAGTCGTGATCCAGATGATCCAGTATATGATGGATTCCCGCAAGGTGTCCTGGGAGGAGGCCGTCCCCATGGCCCTGCGCCACGTCGTAGGCGCCTATGCCCTGGTGATCATGAACCGGGACGAACCGGACAAGATGATCGCCGCCCGCAAGGGCAGCCCGCTGATCATCGGCGTGGGGGAAAACGAATATTTTGTCGGGTCGGATGCGTCGCCGAGCATCGAATATACCAACAAGGTCGTCTATCTGGGCGAAGAGCAGATCGCCTTCATCCAGCGTGGACAGGATCTTCGGATCACGGACCTGAGCAGCGCCGAGCAGACCCCCGAGGTGCAGGAACTGGAGATGAGCCTCAGCGAGATCGAAAAGGGCGGCTTCCCGCATTTCATGCTCAAGGAGATTTTCGAGCAGCCGCGGACGCTGCGCGCCTCGATGAAAGGGCGTCTGCATCCGGAACTCGGCACCGTCAAACTCTCCGGTGTGATCGACAACCGGGAGCGTCTGCTGAATGCGAAACGGATTGTCATCTGCGCCTGCGGCACCTCCTGGCATGCGGGCCTGATCGGCAAATACATGATTGAGGAATTGACGCGCAAACCGGTCGAAGTCGAATACGCGTCCGAGTTCCGTTACCGTCGTCCCGTCATTTTCCCGACGGATGTCGTCATTGCCATCTCCCAGTCCGGTGAGACGGCCGATACGCTGGCCGCCGTCAACCTCGCCCGCGAATCGGGTGCTTTCCTGTTCGGAATCTGCAATGTCGTGGGCTCTTCCATCGCCCGCGCGACGGATACGGGCTGCTATACGCACATCGGTCCGGAAATCGGTGTCGCTTCCACCAAGGCTTTCACCGCCCAGGTCACGACCCTTTTCCTGATCGCGATGAGCATTGCCGAAGAGTTGGGCACCGTACCGGAGAGCCGCCGTGCCGAATTGGTGAAGGAACTGCAGGCCATCCCGGACAAGATTTCGAAGATCCTCGAGCACGATGTCCAGATCGCCGATCTGGCCAAGGCATTTACCTACGCCCGCAATTTCCTCTATCTGGGGCGTGGCTACAACTATCCGGTGGCCCTCGAAGGGGCGCTCAAACTGAAGGAAATCTCCTACATCCATGCGGAAGGATATCCTGCTGCCGAGATGAAGCACGGGCCGATCGCCTTGATCGATGAAGAGATGCCCGTGGTCGTGATCGCTCCCCGTCGGGGCAACTACGAGAAGATCTTGAGCAATATCCAGGAGGTCAAGGCCCGCAAAGGCCGTATCATCAGTGTGATTACGGAAGGAGACAAGGATGTCAAAGCCCTGTCGGACTGGTATTTCGAGATTCCGGACACGGATGAATGCTTCGAGCCGATCCTTTCGATCATCCCGCTGCAGTTGCTAGCCTACCACATCGCCATCGCCAAGGGACGCAATGTCGATCAGCCGCGCAACCTGGCAAAAAGCGTTACCGTAGAATAATCATCTATTCCAGATACATCGCATGACGGACTTTCGCGACGGTCTCCTCGCCTTGGATAAGGCGGAGGATCTCCAGTCCGAAACTCACGGCGTGCCCGGCGGAACGTCCGGTGATGATGCGCCCGCAGCGGACGGCCGGCTGCGGCGTATAGACGGCGCCCTGTTCCAGAAGTGCGTCCTGGAATCCCTCGAAGCAGGTGAATCCGACACCTGAAAGACCCTCCAGCTGGCTGAGCACGAGCCCCGGTGCCGCGCAGATGGCGGCGACGGTGCCGCCGGCTGCATAGTGCGCCTTCATCAGTTCGATGAGGGGCGTGCAGGCGGCGAGGTTCTTGGAGCCGGGCATTCCGCCCGGAAAGATCATTACATCCTTCTCCGTCGTTCCGGTATGGTCGATGTCCAGTTCCGGAAGGAACGCCTCCGCACCCAGGGTGACTCCGTGGGAAGATTCGACAAAAGGGTCGTCGGTCAGGGCGACCAGGGCCGTAGAGACTCCGCCTCTGCGGAGGACGTCGTTGGTGGCAAGGGCTTCGACATCCTCGAAACCATCTGCGAGAAATATGTAAACACCTTTCATAATGACACAAAAATAAACAAATATTCCTGTCAAAACAGCAATTTTTCGCATGCGCCTTTAAAAAGACGGCAAAAATAGTTATCTTTCAAGAAAATAAGGAATAATACAATATAATCTTCTAACTTATGAAAAAGTTTTTCATTCTTTCTCTGTCGGCGGTTTTTGCCCTTTCCCTGAATGCCGGTGCCCAGGCTTTCAATCATCTGGCGCTCGGAGTCGGCGGCGGTACGGACGGCCTGAGTTTCGAACTGGCCGCTCCGCTCGGGGACCATGTCCAACTCCGTGCCGGGTATGGTACGGCACTGGGTTTGTTCAGTAACACCCAGAAAGTCACCATACCGGCGCATCCTCTCTTGAATACCACGGACGTTACGACGCCGATGAAACTGAATCTCGGGATGAGCGATGCCCGTCTGCTGTTCAACATCTATCCCGGACAGGGCGGATTCCATTTCACGGTGGGTGCGTACCTGGGTTCCTCCCGTTATTTGCGTGCGACGCTGACCCAGATGCCCTCCGTTTACGAAACGGTCGGGTTTGAGGTGGACGGGTATCTTGTCAGAGCCACCTCGGGCGAACTCAAGACCGCCCTGCGTGCTCCGGGACTGGGTTCCGGTTCTTTCGGCGTGAAACCCTATGTGGGTATCGGATTCGGACGGGCCGTCCGCGCAGACAAGCGCGTCACTTTCTCGTGTGACCTTGGCGCACAGTACCAGGGAAAAACTTCGCTGTGGGTGAGCGGAGAGAGCATCACCGGAGAGGTGAAGGAGGTTCAGATTACAGAAAAGAACATCAAGGAAGCCGCTGACTCCATCAATGAAGTTTCCAAATACCTGACGTTCTGGCCTACGCTCAATTTCCATCTATACGTCAGATTGTTCTAATCCGGCGGGGTGACATGAAAAAGGCTCTTCTTTTCATTTCCCTTGCCGCCGTCCTGTGCTCCTGCGGGAAACCCATTTCCTCGGAAGATACCTTCGAGAATCCCCGTTTCATCCAGTATGCCGGTCAGCTGATTCCACAAAGCGGGACCTTGCAGTATTCCGAATTTACGGAGAGCGGATTGTACATTGCCGGCATGCCCGGCAGCACCAAGGCCGGCCCGGTGGGGGAGATCATCCAGTATTTTACCGGCAACTACACCGTTTCCGGAGACGAATACAGCCTGGGCTCTTTCGGTACCATGAAGTTCTCCAACGCTTCGGCCGGTGTGGTCGATCTGACCTATACGATCGGCGGTACGACCGAGACGGTGAAAGCCGTCCTGACGAAAGCGACGGCGGCCAATGTCCTCTTCCGTTCCTGGACCGTGGACAAGACCCGTGTGTCCATTGCGGACGGGGTGACGGTCAGCGCGGATTTCAAAGGCTGCAACTTTAAGGATATCGCAGACTTTTTCAGGGACAACGGCTACGTGGTCGAGGATGATATCCCGGCCGGACACAGTCTCAGTTCCGTTTCCGTGACCGGGGCCGGATCACTGATCTTCGTCTATTCGGATGGAGATATCGGCCTGGGATCCTGTACCGTATCGGGCAGCAGTCTCAGTTATCAGTGGAACGAACCGGAGATGGGCTATTCGTTCGAAACAGGGAAGGCCGGTTACTCTTTCCAGGGTAACAAGTGCATCCTCGCCTTCGAGGGAAACCTCGACGGGACGACGGTTGCCATCAAGATGGTCCTTTCTGAAATGAAATAGGGAACTTTAAAGATCTTCCGGCAGAACGGGCTCCGCATCGGGATTGATGTAGGGGTCCGTTTCTGTACGCAGGACGGTCGTTTCCAGCACCAGGGTGTCCCGCTCCAGCGGCATCAGGTGGAACTCCGTACATTCCGACGGGACGAGCATCGTCTCCCCGTTGCGCAGGGCGAAATCGGCATGTCCGCCTCCTGCGAGGGGTAGTTGCACGGAGAGGGACCCCTGCAGGCAGGAATAGAGCAGGAAGGGGGCCGAAGTCTCGTGAGCGATCACGACCGGGGCGGGCAGCCGCAGCCGGTCTACGCGGAACTGCGGCAGGTCGGCGATCCGTTCTCCCGCGGGGGTTTCCGCCTCGAAACGGCCGTAGTGGATGAAATCCAGGGCGTCCGCAAGCGTAAGTGCCGGGTCGAATTCGTCCGGATGGACTTCTTCGCCCCAGGCGCACAGGCAGAAATCCATGGGGGAGGACTCGGCGATTTCCAGGATTTCCACATCCCCGGCAGCGGCGTGCGGGGTCCCGGCCGGGATCCGCAGGTACTGGCCGGCGTGCGGGGCGATGACGTTGAGAAGATCCTCTGCGCTGCCGTCCAGGCATTTTGCATAGAAGGCCGTCGCGTCCGTATCCTGACGGAATCCGGCCATCACGCGGGCGTCCTTGCCGGCTCGCAGGATGTACCAGAGCTTTTCTTTGCCCAGGAAATCATAGCGCTGCGCCGCCGTTTCGTCGTCCGGATGCACCCGGAGCGGCATCCGACCGGAAACCCGGAGGTGGCGGACACAGACCGGGAACTGCCTGCCGTACCATGCATATACGTCGTCTCCGACGATGCGGTCCAGATAGGTGTCCATCACCTCGGCCATGCTGTTGCCGGCAAGCCATCCTTCGCGGATCAGCGAGTCCCGGTAACCGAGGTCGGCGAGCTTGAATTCTTCGGATCCCCAGGGGTAGTCGTCCTGCAGGGCGCAGAACTTGAAGGGGTACAGTTTCTTCTCTTCTTCCATAACGCACAAAAGTAAGAAAAAATACGTTATATTTGTCGCTACGGTTAGAATCACACAAATGAAACAGACACTTCATCCCGGGACGCTCTGCGTCCAGGCCGGTTATGATCCGGCAAATGGCGAACCCAGGCAGATGCCGATCGTCCAGAGTACGACGTTCAAATATACCACCAGCGACGAGATGGGCAAACTCTTCGACCTTGAAGAGGCCGGTTATTTCTATACCCGTCTGCAGAATCCCACCAATGACCGGGTTGCGGCCAAGATTGCGGCCCTGGAGGGCGGCGTCGCAGCCATGTTGACCTCTTCCGGGCAGGCCGCCAATTTCTTTGCCTGTTTCAATATCTGTGAGACGGGCGGACATATCGTCAGTACGGCAGCCATCTATGGCGGGACTTTCAACCTGTTCGGGACGACCCTGAAGAAGATGGGAATCGACGTCACCTTCGTGGACCAGAACGCTTCCGATGAAGAGATCGAAGCCGCTTTCCGACCGGAAACCAAACTCCTCTTCGGCGAGGCGCTGACCAATCCCGGCGTCCGGGTGCTCGACATCAGCCGTTTTGCCCGGATCGCCCATGCCCATGGGGTTCCCCTGATCATCGACAATACTTTCCCGACACCGGTGAACTGCCGTCCTATCGAGTTCGGTGCAGACATCGTGACGCATTCCACGACCAAGTATATGGACGGTCATGGAACGACGGTCGGTGGGGTGATCGTCGACAGCGGCAATTTCGACTGGGAGGCCCATGCAGACAAATTCCCCGGGCTCTGTACGCCGGATCCTTCCTATCACGGTCTGACCTATACCAAGAAATTCGGGAAGCTGGCCTTCATCACCAAGGCCACCAGCCAGCTGATGCGTGACCTGGGTTCCATCCAGTCCCCCCAGAACGCCTTCTATCTCAATTTGGGCATCCAGTCCCTGGCTGTCCGGATGGAGCACATCTGCCGCGCCGCCCGTTCGGTTGCGGAGTTCCTTCACGACCAGCCGGCCGTAAAGTGGATCTGCTATCCGGACCTTCCGGACGATCCGGACCATGCCCTGGCTGAGAAATATCTGCCGGACGGATCCTGCGGCGTGATGGCTTTCGCGTTGAAAGGCGGCCGGGAGATTGCCAATCGTTTTATGGATCATCTGCAGCTGGTGACGATCGAGACCCACGTCGCAGATTGCTATTCCTGTATCCTGCATCCTGCCTCCCACACCCATCGCCAATTGAGCGACGAGCAGTTGCGGGAAGCCGGGGTGGATCCGGACCTGATGCGTCTGAGCATCGGCCTGGAGGATCCCAGGGATATCATTGCCGATCTGCAGCAGGCGCTCGATTACGCGACGCGCTGATCCGTCTTCCGCGGTGCGGCGAGCAGGGTGATCAGAAAACCGATGGCAGCGACTCCCGCCGTGACCCAGAGCAGGTCTGAGACCTGCAAAACAACAGGATATGCCTGGAGGAAGAAACCTCCGGGCATTTTTACAAGTCCGAACCGCTCCTGGATCCAGGCCAGGGCGATGCCCACGGCGAGTCCTGCGGCGAGACCGCAGAGCGAGATCAGCCAGCCTTCCCAGATGAAAATCTTCCGGATGGTCTTTTCGTTGGCACCGAGGGCACGAAGGGTCTGCATGTCCTCCTGTTTATGGATGGAGAGCATGGACAGGGATCCCAGGATGTTGGTGGCGATGATGATAACGACGAACAGGAGGATCAGATAGATGGCCAGTTTCTCGTAGCGCATCATCTTGTAGAGGGCGGGATTCTGCCGGATGCGGTCCTGTACCGTGAAACCGGGGCCGAGCAATTCCTGCAGCGATGCCGTCAGTTTGTGGCTGACAGGCCCGTCCACCTGGAGTTCGATGCCGCTGACCTCGTCCTCCAGGCCGAGCAACGCACGCATCTGTTCCAGCGGTACGACGACCAGGCGCTCATCTACGTCCGCATTGATGCTGACCAGGCAGGAAGGGGCGCAGCGGATGCTTCCCAGTGCCGAGGCCGGGCCGGCCAGGGGGATGCGGGCGCCCCGTCTGGGATAGTGGAGTACCAGCGGCTCCGTGAAGCGGGGGCGGATCCCCATCTTGTATGCCAGCGCCGATCCGACGGCTGCCTGGGGGATATCTCCGTCGTGCAGGGAGAAGCTGCCTTCGACCACATGCTCCGCCAGCCGGGACTCTTCTTCATAGACGGCATCCACCCCTTTGGCGCGGGCCAGCTCCTGGCGGCCGTCATAGGAGAGCAGAACTTCTTCTTCCAGGACACTGGAGATCTGCTTGATGCGGGTGTCTTCCAGGAGGGCTTTGAAGGCAGGTCCTTCCGGGACGAAATATTTTCCCTGTGTGGCCGTAATCAGAATATCGGGAGCCAGGTCCGAGATGTTCTCCCGGATGATGCGGTCAAATCCGTTGTAAACGGAGAGGATAAGAATCAGCGCCGCGGTGCCGATGGCCATTCCGACGGCGCTGATGGTGGATATCACGTGGATGACCCCGAGCGACTTCCTCGCCACGAGGTACCGGCGCGCGATATAAAGGTCAGGCTTCAATTATTTCTTGAGCAGTTCTTCGATGTGCTCAGCGTAGTCCAGGGTCGTATCCAGATAGAAATCCAGTTCCGGCACGATCCGGAGCTGGGACGCCACCTTGTGTCCCAGTTCACCGCGCAGGGTCCGCTTTTCCTCTTCGAGGATCTGCATGACTCCGGCAGCCTTGTCCGACGGGAAGATGCTTACGAACACCTTGGCGACGCTCAGGTCCGGGCTGATCCGGACCTCGCTGACGGTGACCATGCACCCGCCGAAGGCGGCCATCCCTTTGCTGCGGATGATTTCGGCGAGGTCGCGCTGCAGTTCGCGCGCGACCTTCAACTGGCGCGTGCCGGCCGGTCTGTCTGAATTCTTACCCATTGATCTTGATGATGAAATAATCTTTCTTTCCCTTCTGGGCGAGGATGTACTTGCCGTCTACGATATCCTTTTCCGAAAGGGCGTATCCGATGTCGGTAAGCTTGTCCTTGTTGAGGCTGAAGCCGTTCTGCTGGATCATCTTGCGGGCTTCTCCCTTGGAAGGGAAGATCTGCGTGTGCACGGCCAGGGCATCCAGGATCCCGACCGGCAGTAGCTCGCGCCCGATTTCGAAGGTGGGGACACCGTCGAAGACGGCGAGGAAGGTCTTTTCGTCCAGCTTGCGCAGGTCTTCGGAGGTGGATTTGCCGAAGAGCATCTGCGATGCGCGGACGGCATTCTCGTATTCCTGCTCACCATGGACCATGGTGGTCACCTCGCGGGCGAGGATGCGCTGGAGCTCGCGGCGCTCCGGTGCTTCCCGGTGGGCGGCAATCGCGTCTTCGATGGTCTTGCGGTCCAACATGGTGAAGATCTTGATGAAGCGTTCCGCGTCTTCGTCGCTGACGTTGAGCCAGAACTGGTAGAACTGGTAGGGGGAGGTGCGCTCGGGATCCAGCCAGACGTTCCCTTTCTCGGTCTTGCCGAACTTGGAGCCGTCAGCTTTCTTGATGAGCGGGCAGGTGAGGGCGAATGCCTCTTTGCCGAGTACGCGGCGGATCAGTTCGCTGCCGGTGGTGATGTTGCCCCACTGGTCGGAGCCGCCCAGCTGCAGGACGCAGCCCTTGTGCTCATAGAGGTAGAGATAGTCGTAGCCCTGCATCAGCTGATAGCTGAACTCGGTGAAGGACATGCCCTCCCGGGACTCGGTGGAAAGGCGCTTCTTGACAGAGTCCTTGGCCATCATATAGTTGACGGTGATGTGCTTGCCGATGTCGCGGATGAAATTGATGAAGGAGTAGTCCTTCATCCAGTCATAGTTGTTGACCAGTTCCGCCTTGTTCGGGGCATCGGAATCGAAATCCAGAAAGCGGCTGAGCTGGGCCTTGATCCCGGCCACGTTGTGGGCCAGGGTCTCTTCGTCAAGCAGGTTGCGCTCCTGGGACTTCATCGAAGGGTCGCCGATCATGCCGGTAGCTCCGCCGATCAGTGCGAACGGTTTGTGTCCGCAGTTCTGGAAATGCTTGAGGATCATCACGCTGACGAGATGCCCGATGTGCAGCGAATCTGCCGTCGGGTCGATTCCGACATATGCGGCCTGCGGGCCTTCCATCAATTTCTCTTCCGTGCCGGGCATGATATCCTGGATCATCCCCCTCCATTTAAGCTCTTCTACAAAATTCTTCATCGAATGATAACTGATAAGTCTGCAAATTTAGTTATTATTTAGTAATTTTGCCTGCCCGAAGATTCAAATAGACAGTTTAAATATTAATTACAGTTTTATTATGAGAAAGAAAATCGTTGCAGGCAACTGGAAGATGAACACCACCAGACCTGATGGTGTCGAACTGGCAAAAGCCGTCGCGGCCCGTGCCGCAGAAGTTCCTGAAGGTGTCGGCCTGATCATTGCTCCTCCGTTCACGCATCTGAGCTGCTGCGGGAAGCAGTTGGAAGGGACCAAGGTAGAGCTCTCCGCCCAGAACTGCGCGGACCATGTCAAAGGCGCTTACACCGGAGAGGTGTCCGTCGACATGCTCAAGGCGGTCGGTTGCCAGTGGACCATCCTCGGTCATTCCGAGCGCCGTCAGTACTATGGCGAGACCGATGAGAAACTGGTCGAGAAGGTGAAACTTGCCCTCGAGGCCGGACTCGGTGTCATCCTCTGCGTGGGTGAGAACCTGGAAGAGCGTGAGGCCGGCAAGCATTTCGATGTGTGCGCCGCACAGATCAAGAACGTGCTCTATCAGTTCTCCGCCGAGGATATGAAGAAGATCGTCATCGCTTACGAGCCTGTCTGGGCCATCGGCACCGGCAAAACCGCGACCGCCGACCAGGCTGAGGAGATCCATGCGTTCATCCGCAAGGTCCTGGCCGACAAATTCGGCAGCGCTGTCGCTGAGGAAATGACCATCCTGTATGGTGGTTCCTGCAAGCCTTCCAATGCGAAGGAACTCTTCGCCCAGAAGGATATCGACGGAGGTCTGATCGGTGGCGCCGCCCTCAAGGCCGACGACTTCATTCAGATTGCACTCTCATTCTAGGATCTTGATCGTCAGGCCGATACGGCCTGTTTGGCTCCAGAGCCAGAATTGCTCACCCTCGATGCGTACGACTTCGAGGGTGAGATTTTTTCGTGTCAGCACCTCCTCCCGGGTCGTCCAGATCAGGTTGCCGGAGACCCGCTGTCCGATGCTGGAGGGTATGTCCGACAGGGTGACGGCATAGAAGTCCGACATGTTGTCGGTATGGGCCCGGAACTCCCGGAGATCCCGGCTGAAAGCCATCTGACAGGTCCCCGGGTCATAGACGAAGGGAATGTCCCCGCCCACCATCAGGCGGATCTCCTCGCTCTCGCAGAAGGCGTTCTGCATCCGCTGGTCCGAGCAGGAGGAGACCGGCAGCAGGCTGGCAAGGAGCAGGATCAAGAAGAGCGGGCGTCGGGATGTCATTGTACGATGATTTCTTTAAGTATGGTTTCGGACGAACCGTCCGTATGGTAGATAACCGCCTTGAGCGTGCCGGACCTTTTCAGCGTGAAGCGACCGTCGGGGCCGGGATTGATGCTGGCTCCGTCCAGGGTCCAGCGGACGTCCTGGACGTCGGTGGCGTTGAAAACCCGCAGCGGGATTTTCGTCCCGGCCTGGAAACTGCCGTCCAGGTTGCGCGTGATGTTGTTGAGATAGATATAGGGATAGGTGCCTTCCCGGTAAATCTTGGTGATGAACTGGCTGCCGGTCGAGAAACTGGCTCCGTCCTCCGTGCGTACCCTGACGGTCACGGAGTAGTTTGTCCTCGGGCTGAGGCCTTCGAGCGTACAGTGGGTGGCCGTCGGCTCCAGCTCAAGCAGAAACTCTTCTTCCCCGTCGGACCGGATCACTTCGATCCCGCGGATGCCCGTGAGTTTGTCGGAGACCTGCCAGTTGAGGATAGCTGCATCCTGGAAGACAGCCAGGTCCGTCAGGACGATGGGTTCGATCACATCGAACGAGACCGTCCCGCCGGCGCCGGACCGGATGCCGGTCAGGGCGAGCGAAGATGCGTGACCTTGCCAGGAGCGGAAAGGGGAGGGCGAATCCGAACCGAAATGGGTGGTTCCCGCCTGCGGGAAAAACAGACCTTCCGGACCGGTCGCCGCGGGGTCGGCGGGAACCAGGCGGGCGCACGGATGTTCCGGATTGTCGTTGACTGCGTTGGATTCCCAGCGTTCCTGCGCGCTCAGGTCCGTATCGTAGCGGGTAGAATAGCCGGCCGGGTTTTCCGATTTGTCTATATGATAGATGTACAGACGGCCGCCGTCATTTCCGAACAGGAAGAATTCGTCCTCCTGCGCGGTCTGCGCCATGATGTAGGTGCGTCCTTGGAGCAGGGGCTGCAGGTCATAGTGCCCCACCGTCAGCGTATCGCACCGGCCCAGTTGGAGCTGTTCGAACTCCGGCGCCCCGAAATCCGGGGGCGTATCCCGCAGGCAGCCTTCGTCCATCAGGGAGAGTCCGTACAGACCGGGGGCGCGTCCTCCGCTGAATTCTCCGTCCGTATCGTAGAGGTCCTTCAACCCGAGGACGTGTCCGAATTCGTGGCAGAAAATCCCGGTCTTTCCTTCCGGACAAACGGTGAAACGGTCGATCGTCTTGTCTGTCGTCCGGATGACGCCGCCATGGTCGGAAAGCAGGGCCATTTGCGGCCAGAGGTCCTCCTCCGCCC
>JAILAO010000077.1 GCA_024681565.1 Bacteroidales bacterium | reverse complement strand
GGACCTTTAGTGGAGCATAGGAGAATCGAACTCCTGACCTTTTGAATGCCATTCAAACGCTCTACCAACTGAGCTAATACCCCGTTTGTTTTGGTGAATGCAAAGGTACTGCTTTTTTTGAAACCTGCAAACGTTTTGCTGAAAAAAAGAGAAATCGGGCGTATCTTTACGGCATGAACTGCAGATTGGTGATTTTTGACCTGGACGGTACGCTGATCGATACGATCGCGGACCTGGGGACGGCCGTCAACGAGGCCTTGCGCATGCGGGGACTGCCCCTGCACGGGCTGGAAGAATACCGCGGGATGGTCGGACACGGTGTCCGCAACCTGGTGAAGCGGGCCATGCCCGAGGCGCTTCGGGAGGACGGAAAAGCCCTGGACGACCTGCTGGAGCTGTTCCTGCAATACTACATCGAACACATCGACGACCGATCCCGGCCTTACCCGGGGATTCCGGAACTGCTCTCCGACCTTTACGCCGCAGGCCTCCTGCTGGCGGTGGCCTCCAACAAGTTCCAGGCCGGCACGGAGAAACTCATCCGGCGGACCTTCCCGCAGATCCCTTTCGCCGCGGTCTGCGGCGGCCGGCCCGACCGGGCGCTCAAGCCCGATCCCGCCGTGGTACAGGAGATCCGGGAGCGGACATCCGTCCAGCCCGGAGAAACGGTGATGGTGGGGGATTCCGGCACGGACATCGCCACGGCTGCCGCGGCCGGCGTGACGGGCGTGGCGGTTACCTGGGGCTTCCGCCCCAAAGAGGCGCTGCTGGGCGCGGACTGCGTCGTGGATTCTGTGGACAGTCTCCGCCGCATCCTGCTCGGCGCCTAATCATTTATCGGGATTGTCCGAACCGGAAAGAAAGCGTATCTTTGCGGCCATGAAACGTACATTCATTCTGCTGCTCGCAGTGCTCGGCCTGCAGGTCGTAGCGTCCGCCCGGACGCCGAAAAATAAATCTTTTGTCGTCAATACCGAGAAACTCGGCAAAGAGGTGATGGGCTATGCCGGAACCACGCCGCTCGAAATCCACGTCGTGGACGGCAGGATCGAAAAGATCGTGGCGCTGGAGAACCACGAGACTCCGGCTTATTTCCAGCTGGTGCTGGAGAGCCCGATTTTCACTGCGCTGAACGGCAAGACGGTCCAAGAAGCCTCCGAAGTACAGCTGGACGCCGTCAGCGGCGCCACCTGGTCTTCGAAGGCTGTCATTAGAAATATCAATCTGGGCCTGAAACAGGCCGTCAAAAAGGCCCGGTAATCCTTATTTCCTGGTGAACAGGAAGGCGGTCAGGGGAAGTGCGATGATGGCCATCGTCGCGCTGACCGGCAGATAGATCCCGAAATTCACATACTCGACCACCAGGTAGGTGATCAGCAGCAACCCGATGCCCATCGCGCTGGAGAGCAGGTAGTGCTTGCGGATGTCCGTACTCTTGCAGATGGTGCGGCTCAGGTTCGGCACACCCAGGGAGATGAATCCGATGGTGCCGCAGATGCTCACGGCCGAGGTCACGAGGAACATGATCATCATCAGGCTCACCGCCTTGCGCCAGTTCGGCAGCTCTATCTCCCCGTTGAAATGGCGTGTCAGGTCCCGGTGCGAACTGATGGCGGCCGCCAGTCCACCGGCGAACAGCGCCAGCGAGAAGAGGATGTCTCCGGTCGTGACCCCCTCGAGGTGGAAATTGGCCGCGCCCCAGAGGTAATACTGCTTGAGCAGGTCGCCGGTGGGGGCGTTGGTCACCACGATGGTGCCGAGCGAACCGATGAAGGTCCCGAAGATGATGCCGAAGGTGATGAGGTTCTGCGTGGAGATCCTGAGCGTCACGAAGAAGCAGATGAGCGTGCAGATGAGCGTACAGATGAAGGATCCGACGGTCAGCGAGCACCAGCCGGTCATCGTGGCCGTGGCTGCGCCCAGGCAGGCGGCGGAACCCAACCCGAGGGAATAGACATCCCCGAGCTGGTTGCGCCACAGGTATTGCATCTGGATGCCCCCGACGGGGAGGGCGATTCCTGACAGAAAGACGTAGAGGAGGCTCAGCAGCATTTTTTCCTAGAAATTGAATGCAAGACCGCCGAGTACGGAGCGACCCGGCATCGGATAATCGCGGACCAGCTGATAGCGGCAGTCCAGCAGGTCCTTGGCCGTCACGAAGAGGGTCAGGCTGCTGCTCCCGCACAGGGAGAATGCCTTGCGGAGCGAAAGGTCCAGGCTGTTCCATTCCGGCATTTCGCCCGTTGCGTCGAAGCGGCCGCCGCGCCAGTTCCAGAGGGCGTCGAAGCGCCAGCCGCGTGTGGCGATGTCCGCTGCGAGCGTAACCGTATGTTTGGCGACATAGGGGATCTGCTGGTCGAAAGTGTAGCTGTCCGGGGTCTTGTCCAGGGCGGACTGCCAGGCGTAGCGGGCGGAGAATCCTCCGTTCCAGCGGCCGTCGTCATAGCGGGCGGACAGGGACACATCGGCACCCTTGGCCTCGACCTTGCCGATGTTGTAGGGCAGCCAGACATAGGGGTCGGACGATGAGGGAGCGGAGATGATCTTGTCCTTCAGGGAATTGTAGAAGAAATCCGCCTTGGCGCCCAGGACCCAGGCGTTGCCGGCGCTGCGGTGCCAGTCGATCCCGATATCCGTCAGCCAGGCGTCCTCCGGATTGAGGTAGGGATTGCCGTAGCCCGGGTAGTAGAGTTCGTTGAAGGTCGGGGCGCGGAAGGCGCGGCGGCCGAAGGCCACGATGTCGAAACCCTCGAAGAGGGTGAACCGCAGGTCCAGGGACGGGGAGAGGCTCTGGGGCGGCAGATTCTCGGAAGAATCGTCAAAGGTGCCGTTGTATTCCAGGGCGAGGTCGGCCTTGAAGCGGTCGAAGCGGATGGCCGTAGCCAGGGCGCCGATGACCGCCGTACGGGCAGCCTGGTAGCCTGTGGCCTGAAGCGTGCCCCGCTCCAGGTCGGCGGCCAGCGAGACCCCCCACCAGTCCGTCAGGCGGAAGATGTGCGAGGAGTTGAACTGGAAGTCATTGAAGTCGTAATTGCTGTCGCCCCAGAGGCTTTCATAATAGATATTGTCGAAGGCGCCCTTGGCGCTGAGCCGGAGGGTGTACAGGTTGGAGAAAGTCTTGCGGAGGCTGCCCTGCACGACCAGGTTCTTGTCCTGCTGCCGGTCCTCGGAAGGCCAGCTCAGGGAGCCCGGTGTGCCGCGGTCGGCGGCGTTGATATAGGTTTTGAGCTGCCACTCTCCGCCCGTCATCGTGCCGAACACGTCATAACCGGCCCGAAGCTGTCTGAGGTCGTTGCCGGTGCGGCGGTCGCTGCCCTCCCCGTAGGGGAAATCCCCCTGCGAGAGGATGCCGGCGGCATGGGCGCTGACGGCCACCCGCTCCGAGGCTTTCACGTCCACGCGGACGGAGGGCATCCAGGTGCCGAAGGAGCCGGCCTGCAGGCCGACACGTCCGGCGACGGGGCTGCTGCCGAATACGGGCCGCGCCGTGCGGAAGGAGAGGCTGTTCTGTGCATAATCGACGACGGCGCTGCCGAGGGTCTCGAGCGGAAGCATCCCCAGGTCGTTCTGACCGCTTTGGAAATTGCTGACGCGCACGCCGTCCAGATAGATGTCGGTATGGGCGGTGCCCAGGCCGCGCAGGCTGACGCCTTTCAGGCCGGCGAGTCCGCCGTAGTCGCTCAGGCCAAGACCGGGAAAACGAAGGAGCGCATCTGCGACTGTCCCGTCAGTGCGCAGTGCGACCGTGTCCGTCCTGGACACGACGACACCCTTGTCGGCCACGATGGTGACGGCCTGCAGGGTGTCCGGCGTCTCTGCCACCAGCAGACCCGCCGCAAACAAAAGGGAAACTAGAAACATAATGTTGCGTCGCTAGGGCGGCCTGACCCCGGGCCTCCGGTATCAACTTTGTCTGTGGCAGGTATTCGGACTCTTCTGGGAATTACCGTTGCGGGCACAGCTCCGGGATTGCACCGGATTCCCCTTTACGGTTGCATGGCAACACACCACAAACTTAAATGCAAAGATAGCGCATCCGCGCTATCTTTGCAAATGAACTGAAATGCAGGGGACGCCGACCTTACGGGTCCGGGCGGAATTCGAGCAGGTCCCCGGGCTGACAGTCCAGGGCCTTGCACAGGGCGTCGAGCGTGGAGAAACGGATGGCCTTGGCTTTTCCGGTCTTGAGGATCGAGAGGTTTGCAGCTGTGATCCCCACGCGTTCTGCGAGTTCCCCGGAGGACATCTTCCTCCGGGCAAGCATCACATCTACATTGATGACGATCATACCGCTATTCCTCCGCCTGGGTTTCTTCGGCGGGAGCCGCTTCCTCCTTCGTACCCTTGAGATAGTTCGGCAGGCTCATGCCGGCCATCTTGAACAGTTCCTCGAGCGGAGGGACGGATCCCATCAGCCCGGACACGAAATTGGCCGTGGCGGTTTTGCCGTTCTCTCCCTTGCCGCCGTCCCAGACGGTGACCTTGTCGATGTTGATGCCCTTGACGGCTTCGACCTGGGTCTTGACGAGTTCGGGCAGCTTGTCGGTAATCAGCATCGTGATGGCCTGCTGGGCGTCTCCGCCGGCGGCTGCGACGAGCTGGCCGAAACCTTCGGCCTGTTTGGCGAGGATCTCGAGGGTACCGCGGGCCTGGGCGTCCATCTTGGCGAAGATGGCATCGGCCTCACCCTTGGCCAGACGGCGTGCGCGCTCCGCTTCGGCCTCGGCCTCGATGATGGCTTTCTCTTTCTCGATCTGGGCGGCCACGACCACGTTGGCCTGCTGGGTGGCCTTTTCGCGTTCGGCACGCGCAAGTTCGGCGTCGCGCTCGCTCTTGTAGGCCTCCTCGAGGGCCTTGGCGGCCTGCACCTTCTCGGCCGCGACGGCCAGGCGCTCGGCCTCGGCCTGCTTCTCGCGCCGGGCGGCGTCGGACTGGGCGATGGCGATCTTGGAGCTGTTCTCGCCCTCGACGGCCTT
>JAILAO010000051.1 GCA_024681565.1 Bacteroidales bacterium | reverse complement strand
AAGGCCGTTTCGAGGCGTCCTCCATGCCGGAGAGCCTGAAGGAATGGCTGGACATGTGGCGCGGGATCGTCGAAGAGAACCGCCGGACGGGAGCAGCCCCCTGGCAGGAAGACACCGCCACGAAAGCCGGCGGAGAATGCTTGCTGGAGACGGCCCAATGGTCTCAGGGGGAACCCTTTAACAATAAATGCCTTGTGATTGCCGGTTCCCACTGCCAGACCGGTTGCACCGCCACGTCGACAGCCATCCTGATGCGCTACCACGGCTGGCCGGAAAAGGGCGTCGGCACACTGCCGTCCTACTCTTATCAGGACGGCGAGGGAACCACCCACACCATCGACGCCATCACGCTCGGCCACAGCTATGACTGGGACCAGATGCCGCTGAAATACACTGCTTCCTGGACCGCCGCCCAACGGGAGCAGACGGCCACGCTGCTGAACGACGTAGCCGTGATGCTCAAGTCGGAATTCGGGCTGGAAGGGACCAGCGCCGTTCTCCAGAACGTCATCCCGGGGATGACGAAATACCTGTACTATGACGGCGCCGCTTTCCTGGACAGCAAGGCGATGTATGCGAACACCTCGGAATGGGTCAGGCGCCTCAAGGAGAACATCGACCAGGTGGGGCCGGTCATCTACTCCGGACAATCCGGCGACAGCAAAGCGTCCGGACACGCTTTCATCCTGGATGGCTACGACGCCCAGGATTATTTCCACGTCAACTGGGGCTGGGGCGGTCTGGACAACGGTTATTTCGTAATCCCGGAATTCCAGGAATACACCCGCTCCCACAAAGCCCTGCTCGGCCTGAAGAAATACGCCGGCGGCAAAGCTCCCGAGAGCATCGAGATTTACACGCCCGGCATAACCACATCCGAGACTTCCTTCCAGAAAGGAAAATCCTTCACCGTCAGTTTCAGCATCCTGAACAGCAGCAGTGAGATTTTCAACGGACAGTGTGCCGTGGCGAAATTCGACCGGAACGGGAAACTGACCGAACTTGTCAGCCCTTCCGTCGATGCCTCCGGACTGCTGTCCAATTTCTACGGGACGGTCACGGACCTGCCCTGCAAGATCACCACGGACATCCATGCCGGAGATTACCTGACCATTGTCTGGTGCTCGGCCACGACGCCGGACTGGACCGCCGCCCGCTATGACCATGAAACCACCGGGCTCGTCGGCCGGATCGCCGTCGGAGACACCGTCATCCTGGAGCAGTGCGTTTCCCTCACCTTCGACAAGACCAGCGGCCTGCTGACCGTCGGTTTCTCCTGCGATGCAGACCGCGAGCTGCGGGACCCGGACGGCAAGAAAGTCACCACGGGGGTCACGGACGGCAACAGTTCCCTGAAAGTGGATACCCGGCAGCTCGCACCGGCCACCTATACCCTGCACCTGCAGCGCAAGGAGCAGACCAAAGATATCAAACTGAAAATCGGGCTCAAAAAATGACGGCGATGAAGCGACTCTTCCTTTTCCTGGTCCTGGCCGCCTCCCTGTCGGCCTGCATCGGTCTCCCGCAGCTGGATGTGGACCGGACCAGCCTGTCTTTCAGTGACGAAGGCGGCAAAGAACTCATCTCCGTCACGACAAATGTCAGCTGGAGTGCCACGGCATCCGCTTCCTGGATCAATGTCCAATATACGGAGGGCAGCAACACCCTTACGGTCACGGTCTTGCGCAACGGCGATCCTTCCGACCGCCAGGGCTCTGTCACAGTCACGGGCGGAGAACTGTCCCGGACCATCTCCGTCACCCAGTCCTGTGCACCCGTGCAGACCGCCCGCATCAATGTTACGGGGGTTACCTGCTGGCAGGTCCCGCTCCTGGGCGGCGACGGAGTCTCCGGCACCCTCTCCTGCGCAGGGACGGAAACCGCCTACCGGGACGGGCTGCAACTTGAACTTTCAGCGGACAAGGACTACAGCGTCCGCCTCGACGCCCGCTACGCCAAGACCATTACCTTTGCCACGGTCGAAGGGATCGTGGAACTTGATTTGACTGATTTCTGATGCGTATTTCCCCTTTGTTCCTGCTTCCGGCAATGCTTCTGCCGCTTTTCTCCTGCACCCGGCAGGAGCCGGTGTCCGATGCTCCCGTACCTGAGACGCGGACGGACAGCCGGATTCCGGGCGCCGCCATCGTCCGGCTTTCCGAAGAAGCCGCGGATGCTTTTGCCATCGAAGATTATCCGGATATCGCCACAGCACTGGGTGTCAGTTCCGCGGAGCGGGTATTCCCGGACGCCGGAGAATTCGAAGACCGCCACCGGGCGGCCGGACTGCACCGCTGGTACAGCATCCGCTACGACGAAGAGGTATCCCGGACCAAGGCCCGGGACGGTCTGGCAGCTCTGCCCGGCGTCGAATCCGTGGCCTTCCCGCACCGCAAGGTCCGGCGCGGCTACTTCAACGACCGTTATCTGGACGACCAGTGGCATTTCGTCAATGACGGAAGCCTGGGGTCCGCCTTCAAGGCCGGCATCGACATCAATGTACTGCCGGTCTGGCAGGAATATACCACAGGCAACAGCAACGTCATCGTAGCCGTCCTCGACGGCGGCATCGATCTCAAGCACAATGACCTCGCCGGCGTCGTGCTGCCTGCCGGCAACAACGGAAGCCGCAATTTCCTTTCCGGTTATTCCGCCCTCAACATCCCGGCCGACGACCATGGCACGCACACCGCCGGCATCATCGGCGCCATCAACAACAACGGGATCTTCTGTTCCGGCATTGCAGGCGGCAGCAACGGCACCGGCGGAGTCCGGCTGATGTCCTGCGTCATCTTCGATGAAACGGACGAGAAGGAGAGTTCCGGCGACGAAGAAGCCCAGGCGCTGGTCTGGGCCGCCGACCACGGCGCCGTGATCGCCAACA
>JAILAO010000033.1 GCA_024681565.1 Bacteroidales bacterium | reverse complement strand
TGAGGGTCAGCTGGACGGTCTCGTTGCCGAACGGGTCGAGGCGCAGCACGTCGCTGACGGTGAAGGGCCCTGCGGGCAGCGAGTCGAAGCGGATGCCGCCGGCATTGGTGAAGGCGACATCGGATCCGGTCTCCACGCGCCAGGCGTCAGTCATCAGGCAGCCGAGCTCCTCATAGCTGCTGACCGGGCGCTCCAGCTGGCAGAGCACACGCTGGAAAGCGGGATTGTCGCTGAAGAAGCGCACCAGCTCCGCCACGACCTTGTTCTGCTTGGGATAGCCCTGCACTTCGATATTCTCGGCGGTCTTGGACACCAGCTTGCCGCCGTCCAGCTTGAGGGTGATGTGGGTCACGCGCTCCAGGCGGTTGACGTTCTGGGTGATCAGCAGACCGTTGTGCATCTCGCCGCCGGCGAGCTGCGTATGGGAGTGTCCGCCGATGATGAGGTCCACCCACGGGATGTCCGCGGAGATCTTGACGTCGTCGTCATAGCCGAGGTGCGACAGGAAGATGACCACGTCGCACTGGTCGCGCAGCCACTTGTACTGCTCCAGGGTCTCCTTGACGGGCGTGAATTCGATTTCCGTGCAGTTGTCCGGATGGGAGTCCGGGTGGCCGGCCGTGCCGAGCTGGACGGCGCCCACGATGCCGACTTTGATATCGTCGATCACGAAGATCTTGTACGGATCCAGATGCATGCCCCACTTCGGGTCGGGCTGCACGTTGGCGCAGATATAGGGGAAGTTGGACAGGCTGATCAGCTGGGCGAGGCCCGCCTGGCCGGAGTCGAACTCGTGGTTGCCCAGGGTCGTGGCGTCGAAGCCGACCTGGTTCATCAGGGCCACCATCGGATAGGCCGGGATCTCGTAGAGGTCGTTGAGCGGTTCTCCGGTACGGTTGTCGCCGGCGGAGAGCACGAGCAGCGAGGGATACACGGCGCGCATGCTGTCCACGATCGCGGCCAGCTGCGGGAAATTCTGGATCTTGGCGTGGATGTCATTGGCGGAGATGATATGCACCTCCTTGGGTTGCGCAGCGGCCGACAGGCAGAGCAGGCAGCCGGCCAGCAGGGTCAGAACGCTCCTTCTCATCATTGTATCTTGCATTTGATGGTTTTACCTTCGGAGAGGGGGGCGTCCAGGTCGATGCGGTGTCCCCAGGCGTCATAGACTTCGGCCGTTTCAACGAGGGACAGCGGCAGCTTGCGGCGGACGCAGTACTGCAGGAGGGCCTGGCGGACCTTCGCGCCCTCAAAGAGCTCGACGGTCGTGCGGTTGACTTTGACTTTCATAGGTAGCGGGGTGTTTAAAATCCTTGTCAAGTTAGGAATAATTGCGCAGAAATGCAAAGGACGGCAGCCTTGGGAAGCTGCCGTCCTGCAATCGGTTCGGGCGTCTGCGGCTACTCGCCGGTGTTCGCCAGCGTGCCGGAGAGATACTGGTCGTAGGCGGTCATGTCCACCAGACCGTGGCCGGAGAGGTTGAAGAGGATGGTCTTCGCCTCGCCGCTTTCCTTGCACTTGTTGGCCTCGTCGATGGCCGCCGCAATGGCGTGGCAGGACTCCGGTGCCGGCACGATGCCTTCCGCCTTGGCGAACAGCACGCCTGCGGCGAAAGAATCCAGCTGGCGGATGTCCACCGCCTCCACGAGACCGTCCTTGTGGAGCTGGGAGACGATGGCGCCGGCGCCATGGTAGCGCAGGCCGCCCGCGTGGATGTTGGCGGGACGGAAGTCGTGGCCCAGGGAGAACATCGGGATGAGCGGGGTGAGACCCGTCTCGTCGCCGAAGTCATACTTGAACTCGCCCTTGGTGAGCTTCGGGCAGGATGCCGGCTCGGCCGCGATGAAGCGGGTCTTCTTGCCGTCCAGGATGTTGTGGCGCAGGAAGGGGAAGGAGATGCCGCTGAAATTGGATCCGCCACCGAAGCAGCCGATCACGATGTCGGGATACTCGCCGGCCATCGCCATCTGCTTCTCGGCCTCCAGGCCGATGACGGTCTGGTGCAGGCAGACGTGGTTGAGCACGGAGCCCAGCAGGTACTTGCAGTTCGGCGTGGTCATCGCGAGCTCCACCGCCTCGGAGATGGCGGTGCCGAGCGAACCCTGGTGGTTGGGATCGGCGGTGAGGATGTCCTTGCCGGCGCGGGTGGACATCGACGGCGAAGGGGTCACCAGCGCGTCGAAGACCTGCATGATGCTGCGGCGGTAGGGCTTCTGCTCATAGCTGATCTTGACCTGGTAGACCGCGCAGTCGAGCCCGTAGAGCTTGGCTGCATAGGACAGGGCGGCGCCCCACTGGCCGGCGCCCGTCTCCGTGGTGACGTTGGTCACGCCCTGCTGCTTGCAGTAGTAAGCCTGCGGGATGGCGGAGTTGAGCTTGTGCGAGCCCAGCGGGTTGACGCTCTCGTTCTTGAAATAGATGTGGGCCGGGGTGCCGAGGGCCTCCTCGAGCCCGTAGGCGCGCACCAGCGGCGTGCAGCGGTAGTAGGCGTACTTCTCGCGTACCTCCTCGGGGATGTCGATCCAGCGGTCGGTCTGGTTGACCTCCTGCTTGGAGCACTCCTCGGCAAAGAGGGGATACAGGTCTTCGGCCTTGATGGGCTGCTTGGTCCCCGGATGGATCATCGGCTGCGGTTTATTGACCATATCAGCCTGGATATTGTACCATTGGGTCGGGATTTCGGATTCCGGCAGAATGAATCTTTTTTGCTTCATAACGTTTTGATTAATAATGGGTTTTAAAAATTCTTCTCAACATAGGCTTCCAGTCCCGCAACGGCGCTCTCGGCGGTGGCCCAGCTCGTGCAGAAGCGCACGGCCGTGTGCGTCCCGTCCACGGCCTGCCATCGCTCGACGCCGTACTCGGCGCTCAGACGCTCGACGGCGTCGTTGGTGAGGATGGGGAAGACCTGGTTCGTGGTGTTCTCCACCAGGAAGCCGATGCCCTTGCCGCGGAAGGCGGCACGGATCCGGTCCGCCAGGCGGTCGGCGCGGCGCGCCAGCTGGAAATAGAGCCCCTCGTTCATCAGCACCTCATATTGGATGCCCAGCAGCCGGCCCTTGGCCAGCATGCCGCCGTGCTGCTTGATCATGTAGCGGAAATCCTCGGCGAGCGCCGGCTTGGTGAAGACGACGGCTTCGCCGAAAAGCGCTCCCTGCTTGGTCCCGCCGACATAGAAGATGTCGGCCAGGCGGGACAGGTCCTTGGGCAGGAGGTCGCAGCCGGAGGCCTCGAGGCCGTAGCCCAGGCGCGCCCCGTCCACGAACAGGGGGATCTCCCACTCCTCGCAAACGGCGTGCAGCGCCTCCAGTTCAGCGCGGCTGTAGATCGTCCCGAGCTCCGTCGGGAAAGAGATATAGACCATGCCGGGCTGCACCATGTGCTCCCGGCTGAAATCGCTCTGGTGGGCCTCCAGCGCCCGGCGGACCTGCGCGGCCGTGATCTTGCCGTCGGGGGCGGGGAGGGCGAGCACCTTGTGCCCGCAGCTCTCCACGGCGCCGGTCTCATGGACGTGGATATGGCCGGTCTCCGCGCAGAGCACGCCCTGGTGCGGGCGGAGCTGCGAGGCGATGACGGTGGCGTTGGTCTGGGTCCCGCCGACGAGGAAATGCACCTCGGCGTCCGGGCAGTCGAAAACATAGCGGATCATGTCCGCCGCCCTGGCACAGTGCGGGTCTTCCCCATAGCCCAGGGTCTGCTCCAGGTTGGACTCCTGAAGAGCCTTGAGGATCTGCGGACAGCAGCCCTCCAGATAATCGCTTTCGAAATGGATCATACTACCAACTAAACGTTAATGACATGCAAGGTAAGAAAAAAAAACCATTGATTTGCCCCCGGGATTGATTATTTTTGTCACAAGTGCGCGACACCACAAAAAAAGCCGCGATTCACATCGCAGCTTTTCTCAATTCTAACCAAAATTATTAACCAATGAAAATCTATTCGACACTACATATTGCAAGCACCGTGCCAAAATGATAAAGACCAATGCAGCCCGCCTGCTGGATGCAGCAGGAATACATTATGAATTAATACCTTACGCCTACACGGAAGAGGATCTTTCCGCGCAGCATGTCGCCGCGGAACTGGGGGAGGACATCGACCAGGTGTTCAAGACCCTGGTGCTCCGGGGCGACCGGACCGGCTGTTTCGTCTGCGTGATTCCGGGCGATTTCGAGGTGGATCTCAAGGTCGCCGCCCGCATCTCCGGCAACAAAAGCTGCGAGATGCTTCACCTCCGGGAATTGCTCCCGACGACGGGCTACATCCGCGGCGGCTGCTCCCCGGTCGGGATGAAACGTCCCTTCCCGACCTACATCCACGAATCCGCCCTCCTTTATGATTATATATATATCAGCGCCGGCCAGCGCGGACTCCAGTTCAAGATCGCCCCGCAGGACCTCATCGACTACACCGGCGCGGAGATCTACCCGGTCTGATAAAAAAAGCAACCGCAGCCCCGGATCAGGGACTGCGGCTGTAGCTTGGGAACCGCGGGTGAATTACTTCACGCTGACTTTGCGGTATTCCTTGCCGAGCTTCTCGAGGGCGAGGGTGGCCTTGCGGACACGTGCCTGGGCTGCTTTGTTGCCGACTTTGTCGATGTCAGCCTTGATAGCATCGAGCTGCTCTTTGATCTTGGCGATGATCTCTTCCATACTGTCTAGATTTTAGATGTTAATGAATTTCTTTGCGGTTGCTAATTTACTGATTTTGTGTCAAAACGCCAAAAGAAAGTGAAAAAATTGGCAAAAATCAGCTATTTTTTGTTCACCGCAGCCTTGAATTTGTCACAAGGTTTGAAGTGGGGAACCTCCTTCTCAGGCACGAGAATGGTCGTTTTAGCGGTGATGTTGCGTGCAGGCTTGGCTGCGCGGTGTTTCAAGGAAAAGGTACCGAAACCCCTCAGAAACACGGATTCTCCCGCCGTAACAGATCCTTTAACTGACTCCATGAAGCTCTCGACGATGGCCGCAACTTCCTTTCTTTCAACGCCTGTTGCCTCCGCAACTTCTTTAACAATCTCTTCCTTTGTCATGATTCTGTGGTTTATTGTATGAAGAATTTATTGTTTCTGAGAGACAAATTTAATCAAAAAACCGCATTCTACCTAATTCTATGGCACTTTTTTTTGATTTCAGTTTAAAATTTAACAAGAACCCTAAAGCGCTTCATAATTGAAACCGAGCAAACGTGCGCCTCCGCCCACCAGGTAGGCCGGACGCAGGGCGAAAAATCCCTGGTAGTTGTTGTGGTGGAAGCCGGACACATCCACGCCCTCCTGCAGGAGGGTCCATTCGCCTTCTCCTTCTTTCTTCCAGATACTTACGCTGTTCTGCTCATTGCGGATGCGCAGGCACAGGCCGTCTCCGTCTCCGGCATAGCCGACCTTGGCTTCGTCGTTGTAGAAAAGGTACAGGCCTGCCTTGCCGCCTTCCGGGACGGAGAATTCCGCCGTGATTTCGTAAGAGGCGTCCGGTGCCGTCGTCGTCCAGAGCGTGCCGTCCGGATGGCCGGGTTGCCATTTCGCCCAGAGGAGCGGATTGGAGAAATCACGCAGGTACCCGTAGTCGCCCTGCAGGCCGCCCTGCTCCCAGCGGGCGCCGTCCGGTTCCGTCAGCACGGGCCAGCCGTCCTTCGTCCATCCGACGCTCTCGATAATCGTGCTGCGTCCCAGGGTATGGTAGCCGTTGCGGTAGGCGTGATAGACGATGTACCAGTTGCCGTCGGCATCGTCGATGAGGGTGCCGTGGCCCTTGGACCACCAGGCCTCGTCGGCCGAATAGGTGTGGACCAGCGGATTGTGGGGGCTGTTCTCCCAGGGGCCGAGCGCGGACTTGCTGCGGGCCACGACGACCATGTGGCTCGTGGCCGGCCCGGCGGTGCCGCCCTCCGCGCTGACGAGGTAGAACCAGTCGCCGCGGCGCAGGAGCTTGGGCGACTCGAGCCACATTCCCTCGGTCTCCCAGTCGGCGGGGAACACCCAGCCGTCATAGACCTTCTGCGGCTTGCCGGCGGCGGCCAGGCCGTCGGGCGTCAGGGGCGTGACGAAGCCGTTGTTGGTATACAGGTAGCGGCTGCCGTCCTCCGCGACGACATGTCCTGGATCGATGCCGCCCACATCCAGTTTGACGGGCTCGCTCCAGGGGCCCTCGATGCGCTCGGCCGTGACCACATAGTTCTCGCCCCGGCTCGTCGGGTAATAGAGATAGAACTTCCCGTCCACCTTGCACAGTTCGGGCGCGAAGATCGAATAGTCTCCCTCCTCCACGGCACGCACCACGGGCTCCCAGTGGATCAGGTCGGTCGAATGCCAGATCAGCAGGGCCGGGAAGTAGGTGAACGCCGAATGCGTCATGTAGAAATCCTTCCCGTCGCGCAGGATGGTCGGGTCCGGGTAGTCACCCGGGAAGATGCAGGTCTTGACGGGCGCCGCCTTGGGCGCACAGGCGCCGGACAACAGGGCGCAGGACAGCAGGGACAGGAGAAACGCTTTTTTCATATGTGGGAGGAATGCTAATGTTGGATGGACAGGAGACGGATGTATTTCAGGACGAAGTCCGACCAGCCCTCATCTCCGGGGATCTGGTAGCGGGCATTGCCCTGCGGGTCCTCCTCGAAATCCGTTTCGCCGGTCGGCGTGAGGGTCACCCAGCCGCGCGGGGAGAGCTCGTAGAAGATGTCGTCACCCTCGACCGCATTGATGACGGCGAGCGGGTCCCACATCTTCTGGAACTTGTCCTCCACGAGGAACTCGTAGATCCACTTGATCGGATGCGAATCGGTCCAGTCCATGTCGGAGATGATGTCCGCGGCGCTGTAGTAGAGCGGATCGCCGACCTCGCCGGGGGAGAAGACGATATCGATGTCCTTGGGCAGGAGTTCGAAGAACTTCAGCGAGTAGTCGATGGCCGCCGTGAAGTTGTAGTCGTGCTCGAACGAATCGCCGAACACACCGCCCATCATGTAGATGTTCTTGACCTTTTTCTGCACGAGCTGCACGCCGGTGAGCGGGGAGTACTCGTCCGGACCGGACTGCAGCAGGCGCGACAGGCAGGTCACGAAACCGACGGAGGCGATGGTTACGGACTTGTCGGGCTGCCGGGCGAGGAGCTTGCGGTACAGCTTGTAGCCGTCCAGGTACTCGCCGTCGTCCCCGACGCTGCGCTTGAACAGCGGTTTCCCCTCGACGGAACGTGCGTACGCCATATTGTGGTAGGGGATGAATATGCGCGGATCCTTCACGCCGTCCTGCTCCAGGCCGATGGGGATGTCGGGATAGCCGTAATAGTTGTTCAGCACATCCACGGCATCAGCATTGGCGCGGTCCATGCGGTCCACGATGACCCCGAGCAGGGTGCAGCGCTTCATGTCCATGTAGCGGTAGAGCATCATCAGGGCGAAGAGGTCGTCGGTGGAGGAGCCCATGTCGCAGTCGTAGATGATGCGGATGTCCTGCTGTTCGTAGTTGGACTTGACATTGATGCCGCGCTTCACGTCAAAGACGGAATGCTGCCCGTTCTCACGGGCGAAGGCCAGCGCCGCGGCGAGGCTGTCCTCCGGGAAATCGCGCGTGCTGTCGAAATAGTACAGCCCCGTGTCGGGGTCGCGCCAGCCGCCGACGATGCCCTCATGCGCACGGGCATGCTTGATCACGGCCGGGAGCTGCGAGCGGTCGAAATGGTCCTGCGTGGCTTCGTAGGAGACCATCAGTCCCTCTTTGGGGAACTCCATCTTGTCGATGTCGATGGTGAATCCTTCGGGATAGAGATCCTGCATTATCCACAGGGTGGTGGCGAGGTCCTTGTCGTCGACCTTTTTCTGCTGCTGGCTGAAGCCCGGCAGGGTCAGGGCCAGGGCCGCCAATAAGAGAACGATACGTTTCATATTCTTCTAATGCTGGATGGCCATTAATCTGATATACTTGAGCACCATGTCGCACCAGACCGGGTCTCCGGGATACTGGTAGCGGGCGTTGCCTTCCGGGTCCTCTTTGAAGATGGTTTCGCCGTTGGGGGTGAGGGTCACCCAGCCGCGCGGGGAGAGCTTATAGAGGGTGTCGCCCTCGACGGCGTTGATGACCGCCTGCGGGTCCCACATCTTCTGCCCGGTGTCGCAGTTGAGGAACTGATAGGTCCACTTGATCGGGTGCAGGTCGGTCCAGTCCATGTCCGCGATGACCGTCTCGGGACGGTAGTCCAGCGGGTCGCCCACCTCGCCGGGGGAGAAGACGATGTCCACCTCCTTGGGCAGCAGTTCGAAGAACTTCAGGGAGAAATCGATGGCCGCCTTGAAGTTGTAGTCGGGCTCCACCGCGTCGCCGAACACGCCGCCCATCGCGAAGATCTCCTTGACCTTGGTGCGGACCAGCTCCACGCCGCTGAGCGGGGAGTATTCGTCCGGACCGGACTGCAGCAGGCGCGCGAGCGAGGTCACGAAGCCGATAGAGGCGATGGTGACCGAGCGGTCGGGGGATTCGGCGAGGAGCTTGCGGTAGAGCTTGTAGCTCTCCATGTAGCTGCCGTCGTCGCCGACGCTGCGCTTGAACATGGGCTTGCCGTCCCGCGAGCGGGCATAGGGGAGATTGTGGTAGGTG
>JAILAO010000009.1 GCA_024681565.1 Bacteroidales bacterium | reverse complement strand
TGTCCACGCCCAGGCCACCCGCTTCCGCGAGGACGATCTTGACGCGCTCGTCGTCGATGTAGTGGTAGATGGTGCCGCCGGCGTTGGAGCCGCCGCCCACGCAGGCCATCAGGTAGTCGGGATAGTCCAGGCCGGTCTGCTCCAGCAGCTGGCCCTTGAGTTCCTCGCTGATGATGGACTGCAGGCGGGCCACCAGGTCGGGATAGGGGTGCGGCCCGACGGTGGAGCCGATGATGTAGAAGGTGTCCGCGGGGTGGCAGCACCAGTCGCGGATGGCCTCGTTGGTGGCGTCCTTGAGCGTCCTGTTGCCGGAGAGGACAGGGACGACGCTGGCACCCAGCATTTTCATTTTCTCGACATTGACGTGCTGGCGCTTCACGTCGGTCTCGCCCATGTAGACCACGCATTCCATGTTCATCAGGGCGCAGACGGTGGCGGTGGCCACGCCGTGCTGGCCGGCTCCCGTCTCGGCGATGATGCGGCGCTTGCCCATCCGCTGCGCCACGAGGATCTGTCCCACGGTGTTGTTGATCTTGTGGGCGCCGGTGTGGTTGAGGTCCTCGCGCTTGAGGTAGATCTGCGTGCCGTAGCGCTCGGAGAGCCGCCGGGCCCGGTAGAGCGGGCTGGGGCGGCCGACGTAGTCGCGCAGCAGGGCGCGGTACTCCTGCTGAAAATCCGCGCTCCCGAGGATGGGCAGATAGGCCTTCTGGAGGTCCTCCACACATTTGTGAAGGATTTCGGGGACGTAGGCGCCGCCGAATTCGCCGTAATAACCTTCCTGGTCTACTAAATAACTTTTCATATTTTTTATTGTTGTTTTCTAAGCGGAAAAAAGCCCTGTCGCAGTGCGGCAGGGCCTATCCGGATATCTAATGGTTATTCTTTCTTCAGATATACATACGGGGGCGTCAACCTCTTACGACTTGTTGAAGTTGTAACAGGCGCCACCACCAATATGCACTCGTGCGGAAATTCATACTTTGCAAATGTAGGAATTGAAATTGAAAACGCAAGGCTTTCCTGCACTTTTTTCGTACCTTTAGCCTCCGAAAATCGGATAATTATGAAGAGATTAGCATTTGTTTTTGTTTTTGCATCGGTTATTTTTTCTGTTTCCGGCGGCGTCGCGTGGGCCCAGAAAAAGCCGCTTGACCACAGTGTCTATGACGGATGGCAGTCCGTGCGCTCCGTCAGCCTTTCCCCGGACGGACGGCTCGTGAGCTACGAGGTCGCTCCGCAGGAAGGCGACGGGACTTTGTATATCAGGAACCTGCAGAGCGGCGCGGAGCTGTCCGTCGCGCGCGGTACTTCCCTGAAGTGGGCGCAGGATGCTTCCTACGGCCTCTTTACGGTGAAAGCTCCGTTTGCGGACACCCGTCAGGCCAAGATTGATAAAAAGAAGCCGGACGAGCAGCCCAAGGACAGCCTGGCCCGCATCGACCTGCGCACCTTCGCATGGGAGACGGTCGGGGCTTCCGGCACCACGGCGCTCGGTTACGACAGCGCGCCGTACCTGTTCGCCGCGCAGGATGTCAAGGGCCGCAAGTCCAAGAGCCTGCTCGTGATCGATCCGGCGGCCGGGTCCGTCGATACGCTCAAGAATGTTTCCTCGTTCGAGGTCTCCAAGTCCGGCACCCGCCTCGCCGTCATTACGGCCAAGGAGGAGAAGGACTCCCTTTCGCGCAGCGCGGTGATCCTCTATGATTATCCGAAGGGCAGCATCGACACGCTGTCCGCCGGCCGCAAGGCCTATGGCAACCTCCGTTTCGACGAGTCCGGCACCCGTGTAGTGTTCACGGCTACCGACCAGGAGGAGAAAACCGACGGTACGCCCGCCCATGGCGTATTCCTGGCCCAGGAGAAGGTGCTCAGGAAGGCGACCCGCCGCGCGCCTGCAGTGACGGAGTGGAGCGCCTGCGAGTTGCTTGCCGCGGACTGCGCCGACCTGCCGGCCGGCTGGGTCGTGGGGGCTTCGAGCCGTCCCGCTTTCTCCAACGCCGCCTCGCGCCTGGTGCTCGACCTTGCGGAGTATATGCCCGCGAAGGATACGACCGTCTATGATTTCGAGGCTGCGCAACTGGACATCTGGGTCTGGGACAAGCAGATGGTACCGCCGATGGACAAGGCCGGACGCAATCGCGGCCGCGGCCGCCGGGCGGTGGTCAACCTGGACCGCCCCGGCCGGCTGGTGGTGCTTTCGCAGGGCGTCAACGACCGGATCAGTCTTTTCGCCGGTGCGGAGAAGGACTATGCCCTTTCCTCCAACACCGAGCGCTATGCGATCGACAATATGTGGGCCTCGGACAGCCGCGCGGATGTTTCCGTGGTGAATCTGCAGGACGGCAGCCGCCGGGTCCTGCGTGAAGGGGCTGCGGGTTATGCACTTCCTTCGCCTTACGGCAAGTACCTGGCCTGGTTCAACCCCGAGGACGGCAACTGGTACAGCTGGAATCTCGTGACCGACGCCCTGGTCAACCTGACCGGTGCCACGGGAGTCAATTTCTGGGATGAGGAGGACGATCACCCGACGACGGGCTATGTCCCCGTCGGTACGCCCGACTGGGCGGGCGAGGACGATTTCCTGCTGCTTTCCGACCGTTACGATGTCTGGAAGTTCTCCCCGGACGGCAAGAAGGCGGAGTGCCTGACCCGCGGCGCGGGACGCCGCGACAAGGTGCAGTACCGCGTCGTCAATCTGGACCGCAAGAACGATCCCTATCTCTACCAGAACCTCAATACGCTTCCGGTCAAGGGCAGTGTCCGCCTGTCTTCTTTCAACGAGAAGAACAAGCGCAACGGCTATGCGACCGTGGATATCGTCAAGGGCGGGGAACCGCAGGGCTTCCTGGCGGAGAAGAGTTTCACCCAGCTCACCAAGGCGGAGAATGCCGACGTGATCGCCTATCTCAAGGGTGATTTCCGCAACCCGATGGATCTCTATGTCGCTGGCGCCGACTGGTCCGGCGAGCGCAAGCTTACCGCCATCAATCCCCAGCAGGCGGACTACCGCTGGGGCGATGTGCAGCTGGTCCACTGGAAGGCCTATGACGGCACCCCGCTGGACGGCCTGCTTTTCACGCCGGACGGGCTGGACAAGTCGGGCAAGTACCCGATGATGATCTATTTCTATGAGAAGTATTCCGAGTCGCTCTACAGCTACCGTGCTCCGGCGCCGAGCCGTTCGACCGTCAATATCCCCTTCTATGTGAGCCGGGGCTATGTGGTCTTCATTCCGGACATCGTCTACAAGGACGGCCACCCGGGTGAGAGTGCCTACAACTGCATCTGCGCGGGCGCGGAGGAGATGTGCCGCCAGTTCTCTTTTATCAATAAGGACAAGATGGCCATCCAGGGCCAGAGCTGGGGCGGCTACCAGACCGCTTATCTCGTCACGCGGACCCACATGTTCGCGGCGGCGGGGGCCGGTGCTCCGGTGGGCAACATGACGAGTGCCTACGGCGGTATCCGCTGGGAGTCCGGCAGCAGCCGTATCGGTCAGTACGAGCACGGTCAGAGCCGGGTCGGCAAGACCCTCTGGGAGGACGGTGGCCTGGATCTCTATATCGAGAATTCCCCGGTGTTCCATGCTCCCAACGTGACCACGCCGGTGCTCATCATGCACAACGACAACGACGGCGCCGTGCCCTGGTACCAGGGTATCGAATTCTTCATGAGCCTGCGTCGTCTCGGCAAACCGGCCTGGCTGCTGGAGTACAACAACGAGGCCCACAACCTGGTAGAGCGGCGTAACTGCAAGGATCTTTCGATCCGCCTCCAGCAGTTCTTCGACCACTACCTTCAGGGCGCCCCGGAGCCGGTCTGGATGCAGAGCGGTATCCCGTTTGCCCGCAAGGGCAATTATTTCGCCACCGAGCTGGCGGAGTAATTCGCCGCTTGCCTGTTGCGTGTGTCGCAGGCGCGGATTCCTGATTTTGCCTCACGGAGAGGTGTCCAGTTTAAACGCTCAGGAGGGCAATTTAGTGGATACCTCTCCCTGTTTTTGCCTGAAATCCGTTGTTTTCCGCTAGGGGTGTCCAGTAAAATTGCGTAGAACGGTGTTTTTGTGGATACCTGTCAGTTTTTAGATTCTGTGCTCCGTCACCGCCGCCGCGGGGAAATAGTATTGTCGTCGGTGTCTTGTTGGTGCCGCCGTCCGGGTTTGTGGTCGACATGACTGATAGCTGGAGGGGTTGGTTGCCGTGACCGGTAATAGCTTGAGACAGAGCAATATCGAGAAACGCAGGTGCCTTTTTGGGGGGCCTGTGTTTCTGTTGTGTGTTGGGTGGCAATGATTTACCGGGCACGGTGTTGGAGAAGTTTTTTGTGTGTGCGTCACCGCCGCCGCGCGTCAAT
>JAILAO010000150.1 GCA_024681565.1 Bacteroidales bacterium | reverse complement strand
GAGCTTCTTACGGCCGTGGGCGCGACGGGCTGCGAGAACCCGGCGGCCATTCGGCGTGCTCATACGCTCGCGGAAGCCGTGCTTATTGACACGCTTGCGGTTGGAGGGTTGAAAAGTCCTTTTCATATCTTCTTTTTTTTTAGTTTTCGAAAACGGGAGGGCAAAGGTAATCTTTTCCGATTTCAATTACAAATTTTTCTTCAAAATATTTATCCTCCAGCCACTCATCGATCCGCCAGGTCCGGATTTTTCCGGGCTCGACATGGCACTTGCGGATCAGTTCGGAGATCTCCGCATTGACATCTCCCCCCTTGAGGTACAGGATGCTCCTGCGGAACTTCCCCTTTACCCAGGGATAGAAGTTGTCCAGGGAAGTGACGGCCCGGGAGACCACCCAGTCAAAGGTCTCCGGCAGGGATTCGGCGCGGGCGTTGACGCAACGCACGTTTTGCAGGCCGAGCCCGTCCGCGACGGCCTGCGCCACCCGGATTTTCTTGCCGATGGAGTCGCAGAGCGTGAACTGCGCGTCCGGGAACTCGGTCGCGAGCGGGATGCCGGGGAAACCGCCTCCGGTGCCCAGATCCAGAATCCTGGCGCCGGCGAAGGCGCCCGGGCAGAATCGGCGGACATATTCGGCGATGGCCAGGGAATGCAGGATGTGGTGTGCATAAAGCTGGTCGATGTCCTTGCGTGACACGACATTGATCCGCCCGTTCCATTCGCGGTAGAGCGCAATCATCGAAGCATATTTCTCCGGTACCTGCATATTGTCCGACTTTTGTCCCGGCTGTCCTGCCCCTGAGGGACGTTGCCACCCTCGGCACGTAAGAGGGAGGGGCCCGCCGCAAAGCGGTGGGAGGGGTCGAGCGGAGCGAGACGCCCTCAGGGGCAGGACAGCCGGGACAAAGATACAAAAAAATCCCCGGCCGGAGCCGGGGAAGAAAATCTGTCTTATTTCTTGTAGCGGTCGAGGAGTTCCTGCGGAATCCTGACGATGCAGATGTTCATCGACCGGTTGTCTTCGGACAGCATCGCGGACTGGATCTCGATCTCGGTGCCGTCGGGCTTGAAGGTCGGGTGCACATGGTCCTGCGCCGTGGTCTTGTGACCGGCTGTAAGCAGGATGCGCTCCTTGGTATGGCGGTCCACCAGCCAGAGCTCGCGCGCGAAGTCGTCACCCGCCACCCAGTGGCCGTCCTGCGAACCGGCGACGTGCCAGAAGTTGTCGCCGTCCACCTGGCCCTCCAGGGTCAGTTCACGGGTGCCCATGTTGACAACGGCCATGCCCGTGGCATATTCTTTCGTACCCGAGGGACCCCAGTCCTTGGTCGTGTCCATATTGCGGCTGCCCTCGGCGATGGGACGGTGGCCCATCAGGGCGATGACCAGCTCGTCCTCGCTGATGACGGCCTCGTGGGTGACCCAGTCATACTCCGTCTCGCGGTAGATCGGACGCAGGTTTGTGCCGTCGGCATTGACCATCCAGGTACGCTGCGGAGCCTTCCCGCCGGTCTCCCAGCAGAAAATCACCTCGCCCGGATGCCAGGGATTGCCCTGGATGTGGCCCACCTTGAAATGCACGCTCACCACGGGCTCCACCTTGCCGGTCTGCAGGTCGATCTTGCCGATGCCGCCGGGGCCGGCACCCATATTGCGGGGGCCGAAATTGGGCGCGATCTGTTCGGCAATGGGGAATTTGCGGGCGTAATCCTTGTCAAGACGGAAATAAGCGATCTTTTCACTGCCGTCCAGGGCCATGTCGCCTTCGGAGCACATCTCGGCGGGAATGATGCCGCAGAGACGCTCATAAGCAGCCTTGCCCTTCAGCCGGCCGGCCTTCGAATCCTTGAAAAGTTTGCCGAGGTCGATCTCGACGATCTGCCAGTCGTAACGCGGGATCTCCACCCGCTCGCCGGAGCGCTGCCGCGCCCGGAGCTGCTGCATCTCGGCTTTCTGCTGCTCGGTCATGTCCGGGCGCTGGATGTAGAGGTGCATCGAATTGCGGGCGACGCAGAGCATTCCGCTGTAACCGCCTTCGGTCACCTGCACCATCTCGCCGGTCTCTTCATTGACGGCCATCGCCTCGCCGGGGACCCGGTTGGAACGGAAGATCACCCACTTGCCGTCGGAAGTCCACTGGTTGTGGGTCTGATAGATCTTGGAGTCGCCTTTGCCTTGCTGACTGGTCAGGAAAACCAGTTCAACCCCGGTCTTGGGATCCTGGATCACTTTTCTCTCAGAGGGAAAACGCCGCCCGATCTGGGCGGAAAGCGGCGCGGCGGTCAGCAGGACCAGCGCAGCGCACGAAAGAACTTGGATAAATCGGTTCATGATGGTGTAAATCATTGGTTTTGTCCGAATTTACACAATAAATATCAAATCCGGTCATTTTAATCTGCAAATCTGCAGCAAAATGACCGGATCCGTTACCATCATTGAACAATCTGCATATTATTTCCCGATGTAGGAACGCAGGGCATCGACATAATTCCCGAAGGCGGTGCGCCCGGAATCGGTGATGCGGCAGGTCGTGCGGGGCTTCTTGCCCTGGAAACCCTTCTCGACCGTGATGTAGCCGGCCTCGGACAGTTTGTCCAGCTGGACGCTGAGGTTGCCTGCCGTGGAGCCGGTCTGCTGCCGGAGATAGACGAAGTCCGCTTCTTCCGCGCCCATGAGGATGGACATCACTGCCAGGCGGAGTTCCGAGTGCAGAAGCGGATCCAGTTTGTCAAACATCTTATTTCTTCAGCATGATGGCGACACCGGTCAGGGCAAGGACCGCGGCGGCACCGGTGAAAAGCAACAGTTGTTCCGGACCGGAGACGAGCCGGGTCGCGGCACAGGCACCGCCGACCCCGACGATCGCACCGGCGATGATGATCGGCCAGTTCTTGAGCGCGATGCCGGAAACCGTCTCGGCGCAGCCGAAAAGCAGGATGATCACCAGGGTCAGGTTCATCGGGAAAGCGATGATGGCCAGGGCGCTGATGCTGAGTGAGAAGAAACCGAACGCACCCCAGATCTTGCCCAACAGAGACGAAACGAAATTCTGGGGGACTTTGGAACCCTTGCCCAGCACGGCGGCGGCAGGATAACCGACCGCAGGCATGGCGAACCAAAGGAGATTCCAGGCAGCGTTGCCGCTCCGGCTCCAGAGCAGCCAGACAGCCAGGGAAAAGAGACAGAGGAGAACACCCCACAAAACGAAAAATTTGCCGCTTCCGGCAAGAATGGCCTTGCGATTGCGGTCCAGGGTCTCATTGATAAGATCCAGGCTACGGGCCGGGGTAAGTTCATTTAAAGATTCCATAATAAATTGATCACTAATACATTATTAAATTCCGGAAAGCCCTCCTGCTGCGCATACAGGATTGAATCCGATGCAAATATAAACCAGTTTATTTTATAAACCAAATATTTTTGCACTTTTTTTACTAAGTTTGTAAAAACCAAGTTTGACCGACATGAACAAATCCCTGCTGGCCGGCTTCGTGCTGGCCGTTTCCCTTCTCCCCGCTGCCGCACAACAGAAATACGAAGTCGACGGTATCGACCTCACGCGCGTAGAGTATGAACAGTTCCGCGAGCCTGCGCGCGAGTTCCGCGGCGTGCGTTTCATCGCCCTGCCCCTGGACCGCGCCACCGAGGAATCGGTCCGGGCTTCCGTCGAACGGGATTTCCTCACGGACAAATGGGGCTCCTTCGTCCTGATCGCCGGCGGCGGCAGCACGGAAGGCCTGTCCGAAGACTATCTGAAGTACTCCGGCCGGAAGCCGAAGACGGAAGGAACCGCCTATCTGAGTGAAAACTATTTCAAGCTCTACCGGGCCGCCATCGAAAAAGGACTCGAACTCGGTTTCAAATGCACCACGCTCTATGACGAATGGGAATACCCGAGCGGCATGGTCGAAGGACAGTTCTACAGCCGCTATCCGGAGGATTGCACCAAGAGCCTCGAGATGGAAGAGACCGATGTCAGCGGCAAGGCCCGGCAGGTCACCCTCACGCTGCCCGAAGGCGGGATCTACGTGGGTGCCGTAGCCATGAACCTGGACACCTGGGAACGCCGGGACGTCAGCGACGGCTTCCGGAACGGCAGACTCAGCTGCAAGGTACCGGACGGCCGCTGGAAGGTGATGCTGTTCTGGCTGGACCCGGCTTTCGCCCCCCGTTCGGGCAAGGGCGGTTGCGTGGACTATCTGGACCGCGAGGCCGTCGCCAAATACATCGATATGAGTTTCGGTGCCTACTACGCCCACCTGGGAGAGTTCTTCGGGACCGTGATCGAGCGGACTTTCTACGACGAACCGACGATGATGCAGGGAACGGGACGGATGTGGACGCCCAAATTCAACGAAGGTTTCAAGGCCCGCTACGGCTATGACCCGATGACCCTCTACCCCGCCCTGTGGTTTGACATCGGTCCCGGGACCGCCGCGGCCCGCAACGCCCTGCACAGCTACCGGACGGACCTGTTTGCCGAGAACTACATCGGCCAGGTGACCGAATGGTGCCGCGCCCACGGCATCAAGAGCGGCGGGCACCTCGACCAGGAGGAAACACGCAACCCGGTCGGCGCCAACGGCGACCTGATGAAAGCCTTCAAATACCAGGACGTCCCCGCGACCGACGACATCTATTATCCCGGCCGGTCCAACGTCGGCTACAAGATCGTCTCCTCGTCCGCCTTCAACTGGGACAAACCCGAGATGTTCACCGAGACCTTTGCGGCCTACAGCCGCCCGCAATATGCGGCACTCACCCCGGAGAACTACATGCGGGTCTCGCTGGACCAGCTGACGATGGGGACCAACATCCAGATCGAGTTCGAACACAAATTCGAAGGCATCGACCGCTTCTTGGGACGCGGCGGATACATGCTGCGCGGCGGCAGGCACGTGGCCGACATCGCGGTACTCTACCCCATCGCCTCGCTCCAGGCCGCCTACACCTTCCCCAGCAAGGCGCAGAACGGGCACTATTACGCCTACATGGGAGGCATCGTCC
>JAILAO010000148.1 GCA_024681565.1 Bacteroidales bacterium | reverse complement strand
ACTCCCCCATCCTGGACCTCAAGCTCCTCGAATTCATCAAGAACACCACTGAGGAGGAGCTCCACCAGTTCCGCGTGATCGCGATTTCCCGGGACGAGCAGACCATCATCCCCAAACTGGACACCAAGTTCCTCTACGGTGACCTGGTCTTCACCATCACCACCCGCGAGGGTGTACCGGCGCTGTACCGGCATTTCGGCAAGACCAACATCTCCATCAGCAAGGTCTTCATCCTGGGTGGCGGCCCCATCGGCGAGATGCTGGCCAAATCGCTGGACCGCAGCGGCCTCAAGGTCAAGCTCGTGGAGAGCGACAAGAACCGCTGCATCGAGCTCTCCGAGAAACTCCCGGAGACCATCCGCATCGTCAACGGCGACGGCCGCAACTCCGATTTCCTCTTCGACGAAGGCATCCAGGACTACGATGCGTTCGTCGCCCTGACGGGCAATGACGAGAGCAACGTGCTCTCCTGCGTGGTCGCCAAGAAATTCGGCGTCCAGCGCACCATCGCCGAGGTCGAGAACATCGAGTATATCCACATCGCCGAGGAGATGGGCGTGGACAACGTCATCAACAAAAAGCTCATCACCGCCGGACGCATCTTCAAGTTCACCCTGTCCGGCAAAGCCCGCTTCGTGCGCTACATGACCGGCACCAATGCCGAGGTCATCGAGTACACCGTGGCGCCGGGCTCGCTGATCACCAGCGGGCCGATCAAGGACATCGATTTCCCGCGCAACGCCATCATCGGCGGCGTGATCCGCGGCAGCGAAGCGCGCATCGCGATCGGCGACACGATCATCGAACCGTACGACCGCGTGGCGATCTTCGCCCTCCCGGAGACCATCCAAGAGATCGACAAGTTCTTCAAATAGCCAGCAACTTAAAAACGATACACACATGAAAAAAGCCCTTTTCTTCTGTTGTGCGCTGCTCCTTTTCGCAGCCTGTCAGCCGAAAGACCCGGTCCGGGTCAGCCTGGAACGTTATGCCAAAGAGCAGATGGATCATCCTGAGGACTACGAGTTCAGCAATCTGTCCATGAGACACGAATACACCTTCATGGAAGACCTGGTCCACTACAAGGTCGGACTTGAGAATCTCGCTGCCAAGGCAGCCGACAAGGCTCCCTACGAGGCGGAAATCGAGAAAGTCGATCAACTGATCTTCTCGGTCGGAAGAGAAGTGGCCTGCTTCGACCAGACGCTGCACTACTGGATACTGGGCGGCTCCTCCGGCAAGATGAAGATCCCGCAGTTCGTCATCGGACGTTTCACCCCCGACGGACAGGTGATCGAGATCACGAAGGACCCCGACAGCCTGCCCACCTATCCGGCGCTTCAGATGCTGAAAGACCGCGGCGACCTGTAGTCTGCATTTTGTCACATTATAGCTTTAACCTATGCGCAGCATTCTTTTACTCATCGACCTGCAGAAGGATTTCATCTACGGCTCCCTGACCGTTCCGGGCGCCACGCAGGTCCTCCCCGCCATCAATGCGGTCAAAGACCGCTTCGACCTCGTTTATTTCACCCTGGACTGGCATCCGGTCAACCATTGTTCCTTCCGCGAGCAGGGCGGCCCCTGGCCGGTGCACTGTGTGCATCATACGGCCGGCGCAGCGCTGGATCCGGGCGTGCTGGAGGGTCTGCCCGAGGAGAAGACCCGCTTCATCCTGAAGGGTCGCGTGCAGGGTCCGGAGGAATACGGCGCCTTCGTGGGTTTCGACCCGGAGCACCAGGACCTGTTCGCCCCCGGCGACGAGGTCGTGATCTGCGGCATCGCCGCCGAATACTGTGTGCTGGAGTCCCTCAAGAATCTCTACGCCATCAGCAAGCAGATCGGCTTCGGCGTGAAGGTCTATCTCGAGGGTACGGCCAAGTTCGACAGCTACGACACCGTCAGGGCCTTCATGGCCGAGAACGGCATCCAGGAGTACTGCAAGTAACCCGTGACATTCTGTCATTGGCAAATGATTTGCTTTCCCAAGAGGCAAATGAGTTATGATTATGTCAGACAAGAAAGATAAGAAACAGGAGCCGCAGGTGGAAGAACCCGTGGAGCAGGCTCCCCAGACGGAAGAACCCAAGAAAAAGCAGAAAAAGGAAGAGCGCAAGGAAGAAGCCCTGAAGAACCAGATCGCCGAATTGACTGACAATTTGGCGAAGGAAAAGGACAGCTATCTGCGCCTGATGGCGGAGTTCGAAACCTTCCGGCGCCGCAGCGCCGAGGACCGGCTCAACCTCATCGCCTCCGCATCGGCCAAGACCATCGAAGGACTCCTCCCGGTACTGGACGATTGCGAGCGCGCGATGGAAATGCTCGCCAAATCCTCCGACGAGGCGGCAAAAGAAGGCACCACGCTGATATACAATAAATTGATGGAATACCTCAAGACCCAGGGCCTGGCCCGTATCGAGGCCAAGGGAGAGGTCTTCAATACGGATTTCCACGAGGCCGTGACCCAGTTCCCCGCACCGAGCGAGGAGCTCAAAGGCAAGGTCATCGACGTGGTCCAGACCGGTTATACGCTGGGCGGCAAGGTCCTGCGTTACGCCAAAGTAGTGGTGGGAGCATAAGCCTATGGCAGAAAAAAGAGATTATTACGAGGTCCTGGGGCTCCAGAAAGGAGCCTCGGCCGATGACATAAAGGGCGCCTACCGCAAGGCCGCCCTCAAATGGCATCCGGACCGCTGGGTCAGCGGGACGGATGCCGAGAAAAAGACGGCGGAAGAGAAGTTCAAGGAAGCCTCGGAAGCCTATTCGGTCCTGAGCGACCCGGACAAGAAGGCGAAGTACGACCAGTTCGGTTTCGCCGGCGTGGACGGCGCTGCAGGACAGGACTGGAGCCAGGGCTTCGGCAACTTGAACGACATCCTCAACAACCTGTTCGGCGGGGCCTTCGGCGGTTTCGGCGGCTTTGGCGGTTTCGAGGGTTTCGGCGGTTTCGGCGGCAGCCAGCAAGGTTCGCGCGTACAGCGCGGCCGGGACATCCGCACCCGCGTCAAGGTCACCCTGGAAGAGATTGCGAACGGCTGTGACAAAGAAGTCACCATCGAGCGCAACCGTCCCTGCCCCGACTGCAACGGCCGCGGCGCCAAGAACGCTTCCGACATCAAGACCTGCCCGACCTGCAAGGGTTCCGGCGTGATCCAGAACGTGACCAACACCCTCTTCGGACGCACCCTGACCAATTCCACCTGCCCGCACTGCAACGGTACCGGCAAGGTGGTCACCAATCCCTGCGGCCGCTGCAAGGGCACGGGCCTGGTCCGCCAGAAGGAGACCGTCAAGGTCCACATCCCGGCCGGCGTCGAAGACGGCATGCAGCTCTCGCTCCGCGGCGAAGGACATGCGGCACCGCAAGGCGGCGTCAACGGCGACCTGCTCATCATCGTGGAAGAACAGCCGCACGCCCAGCTCAAACGCGACGGCGCCAATCTGTTCTACACCCGCGTGATCAGCGTGGCCGACGCGATGCTCGGCTGCGAGATCCAGATCCCTGCCCTGGACGGCCCCCAGCGCCTCAAACTCGATCCCGGCACACAGTCCGGAACGGTCGAGCGCCTGCGTGGCAAGGGCCTGCCCTCAGTCAACGGCTACGGTCTGGGCAGCCGCGGAGACCTCTACGTCAAGATCCTGGTCTGGATCCCGCGCAAACTGAGCCGCAGCGAGCGTGAGGCCATCGAGAAGATGCGCGACTCCGTCCGCCCCGACCCCAACCGGGACGACCGGGCGCTTTTCGAGAAGGAAAGCAAGTACTTCTAGGGGAAAGTTTTTTGAAAAAATGTTTGCAGGTTCCTGAAAAGTTTATAACTTTGCAATCCCAAAAGAAAGCAGCCTCTCGTCGAACGGTTTGATGACGCTGCGCCTGATAAACATAATTGACATTATGGATTTGATTAATTTAGTGGAGCAGTCCTTCTCCCAGAACAAGGCTGCTACCTACCCGCAGTTCAAGGCCGGTGACACCATCACGGTGACCTACCGGATCAAGGAAGGCGACAAGGAGAGACTCCAGAGCTTCCGTGGTGTAGTGATCCAGATTTCCGGAGCTACCCCGTACACGAAGACCTTCACCATCCGCAAGGTTTCCAACGGCATCGGAGTCGAGAGAATTTTCCCGTACGAGTCCCCTTCGATTGACAAGATTGAACTCAACAAAGTCGGTAAGGTCCGTCGCGCCCGCATCTTCTACCTCCGCAACCTCGCTGGTAAGAAGGCCCGCATCAAGGAAGCGAAGCGCGTGGTGAAGAACCCGGCAGAGTAATAAACACCGGTCCCGTACCGGTTGGAATTGGCGCCTTAGCTCAGCTGAATAGAGCATTTGACTACGGATCAAAAGGTCGCAGGTTTGAATCCTGCAGGCGTCACGAAGAAAAGCCCTCAGAGATACCTCTGAGGGCTTTTTTGTTGTAGTCTGTTCCGTTAATACTTGTCTTTTGTCCCCTCGATCTCTTTTGCGGTGATCTTTTTGCGGTCCATCGCCCGCCAGGCATAGACGATATAAGCCAGCACGAAAGGAATCAGCAGGGACACCCAGAACATCACCTGCAGCGTAAAACGGCTGGAGCAGCTGTTGGACAGGGTCAGCGAGCTCTGCAGGTCCGTGTTGGACGGATAGTACGCCGTGCCGTTGAATCCGGCCAGGAAGAAAACCGCCATCACCACCAGCACCGTACCGGGACCGGCAAACCAGATCCCCTTGCGGGAGGAGGTGAAAGCGCCCTGGTAAATGCCCCACAGCACCAGCACCACGCCGACCAGCAGCATCCCCAGCACCACGGGCATTTCCAGGAGATTGTGGAGGTACTTGTTCGCCTCCATCCGGACTGTCCCGTCCGCATCCACGGCAAAACCGCTCCGCAGGCAAAGCCACACGGCCCAGGCAAGGAAGAAAAACAGGAACGGGATGGCCGCGATCCGGACCGTCCGGCGCATCTGATTCTCGATGGTCCCCTCCTCCACATTGTTCAGGATATAGAGCGCGCCCAGGATGCAGGTCAGGAAAACCAGCGTCAGACCCAGGAGCACCGCGTGCTGCTGGGCGAGCGCATCCAGACCGTGCCAGCCGTTGCCCCAGGTGCTGATGACCGGAGACGAAGGATCGGTGATCGCCAGTTTGTCGACCGTGAAATCAGAGCCCGTGAAGAACGTCCCGACGGCCGTCCCCACCAGGAACGGTGCAAGGATGCCGTTGACCATCAGCGCAGCGCGGAAGCCCTTCTTGCCGAGCAGATTCCCTTTCTTGTTCTGGAACTCGTAGGATACCGCCTGGAACACGAAGGTGAACAGGAGCAGGATCCATACCCAATAGGCCCCGCCGAAACTCGTGCTGTAGAACAGCGGGAAAGAGGCGAAGAACGCCCCGCCGAAAGTCACCAGGGTCGTAAAGGTCAACTCCCACTTGCGACCGGTGGAGTTGAGCACCATCCGCTTCTGCGTATCGTCAAGCGCACGGTTGCCCAGTTGCAGGTTGGCGCCCTGGACAAACATCAGGAAGACCAGCAGGCCGCCCAACAGGGAGATCAGGACCCACCAATAGTTTTGTAAAAACTCGTACGTCATAGCCTATGCGTTTTCCGGTTCGATTTCAGGACCTTTCCGGATTGCCTGCAGCAGGATCCGGATCTCGATGATGAGGAACAGGGCGAACACGCCCAGGAATACGAAGAACGTCGTCTTCACGGCACCGGCACTGAGACTCGAGATGGCCACATTGACAGGCAGCAGTCCCTGGATCGTCCAGGGCTGCCGGCCGACTTCGGCCACAACCCAGCCGCTCTGCCCGCAGATGTACACCAGCGGGATGCATAGAAGCGCGGTCCACAGCAGCCAGCGCATCTGCGGTAGCCTGTCTTTCCAGGCAAACCACACGGAAAGCAGCAGGACCAGGGCCAGGAGCATACCCAGGCCGATCATCAGGCGGAAGGCCCAGAACACGACACCGACCGGCGGCACGACATCCTCCGGCTCGGAAAGGTGGCCATAACCCATATATTGCACGTTCTCCTCCAGGACCGCACGTGCCTGTGCGGCCGCCTCGGGATTGCTGTCGCGCAGCGAGCGATAGGTTGCCAGCGCATCGAGCGCCACGCGACCGCGGCGCATTTTCTCCTCCACGGAAGGGATCTCGTTGCCGTCATTGTCCGTGTATCCGGCCAGGATGTCATTGATTCCCGGCACATAGCCGTTGAAATCATGCGTGGCCAGGAACGACAGCATCTTCGGGATCCTGATGCCCGGGACGATGGTGAAAGCCGCACCGCGCCCGCCGTCCCGCAGGCCCTCGGCGGCAGCCAGTTTCATCGGCTGAAACTCGGCCGCATGCACGCCCGAGGCGTCTCCGGAGATCATCACGGCCGCACTGCCGACAAGCCCCACAAGGCCGCCGATGAGGATGCTCTTCGTAGCGAATTTCTTCTGCCTGCCCCGGAGCAGGTACCAGGCGCTCACGCCCACGACGAACACGCCGCCGGTCACCCAGCCGCTCGTCACGGAGTGGAAGAACTTGCTGACGGCCACAGGATTGCTGACGACTTCCCAGAATGCGGAAGCCGAGGCCATCTCGCTGCGGACCGTATCGGGATTGAACGTGGTGCCCACCGGATTCTGCATCCAGCCGTTGGCCACCAGGATCCAATAGGCGGACACGGTGGCGCCGATGCCCGTGAGCCAGGTCGAGACCAGGTGGAACTTCGGGGAAACCTTGTCCCAGCCGAAGAACATCACGGCAAAGAAGGTGGCCTCCATGAAGAAGGCCAGGATGCCTTCGATGGCCAGCGGTGCTCCGAACATGTCACCTACGAACCAGGAATAATTGCTCCAGTTCGTGCCGAACTCGAACTCGAGGATGATACCCGTGGCAATACCCACGGCGAAGTTGACGGCGAAGAGCTTCATCCAGAAGCGCGCCGTCTTTTTCCAGAATTCGTCTTTCTTGACGAAATAGATTGTCTCCATCACAGCCATGACCAGTGCCAGGCCCAGCGTAAGCGGGACGAACAGCCAGTGATAGGCCGCAGTCATGGCAAACTGGATGCGAGACCAGATAACGACATCCATAAGTTTAATCAGTTAGAAGGTTCAGTGTGTCTTGTGTGTGCTGTGGTTGTGTGAGCCGGTCGCCCACCTGTTCACTCTTCTGTTCATCGCTCATGCCGGCCATCGCCGGTTTGAAGAAGAAGACCCGCAGGATGGCGAAGAGGATGAAAACCTTGAGCAGGATCAGCCAGACAAGCGGCCGGCCCCAGGTCATGTTCTTGAAGGCGTCCCGATAGAAACGCCACACAGAGCCCAATATGGACGACAGACTTCTCATCTCCTTCAAAATTAAATATTTATTTAGATTTATCCAACGTTGTTACCGATTTATCTCCGGGACAGGCAAAAAATCCGTCCGGACCATTCCGGTCCGGACGGATATCTGGCATCGGGTCCAACTGCAGTATTAAATGTCGCTTTCCTCCGCTGCGACCGGGATGCCCAGCTGCTCCAACTGCTCCAGGAAAGCGTCTTCAAAACGGCGCTCGGCAATGCGGCGGGACATGTTGAGGATCAGCTCTCCGTTGTAGCCCACGCAGGCGGAGGCGCCGGAGTTGCCGCGCTGACGGCCGAGGACGAAGTCGATATCGCGCACATAGGGGCGCAGGGAGGCCGGCAGGTCGATCTTGCCCAGGTTGGACAGGGTATGGGAGCAATAGCGGTCCCCTTTGAGTTTGTTGATCACATCGATGATCGGTTTCTTGAGGAAACGCGGAATGCAGTTGATTGCGAAGTTGTTCTCCAGTTCCACATTCTTGGCCACCTTGGGTTCCAGCTGGCTCTGCATCGAGAAGAGGCGCTTCTGCGCGGAAACGACTTCCAGGATATGGTCGAAATCATACTCCCCGTTGCGGACATCCACGCCCAGCATCACGTAGGAGGAGAAATTGCGCAGCGTGCTGCCGCCGAAGATCCGGCGCAGGTCCACGGGAACATTGACCTTGAGGGCGGAGCGGCGCTTGAAGGGATCCGTGCTGCGGACGTCCTGGAGCGCAGCCACCATCGCGGCGGAGAGCAGTTCGGTCACGGTCACCTGGCGGGCTTTCGCCACCTCGCAGGCCCGGATCATCGGGATGCGGATGCGCAGGTTGCGCAGTTCCCTGGTGCCCAGCACACGGCCACGGATGTGGTAGGCAGGGTCATTCTGTTCGAGTGCGCCGCGCTTGCCGCTGAAATCGTCAAAGGCATCCGCCAGTTCCGAAGCGCAGGGCTTCTCGGAAGGGTCGAGGATGCGTCCGCCATAAACCGGCATCACACCGTAGCGCAGCCGCAGGTATTCGGCGGCCAGCGTCAACAGGAAGGTCATCCCCCCGTTCCCGTCCGTCAGGACATGGAAAATATCCAAAACGATCCGGCAGTCATCTGCCGCGACCCGGAACAGGAAACCGCCGTTGCCGGCAATGTCGAAATGATGGAGCGGCTGCATCGGCAGGACGCGCGGGGTCTTGTCCAGAAAACGGAGATACCACCAGAGGGCTCCTTCCGATAAGGTATAATGGAAGGTGGGGATGCGGCGGACCGTCGCTTCCAGCGCCTGCTGGAGGATTCCGGCATCCACCGGTTCGGAAAGGGTTACACTCATCCGGTACAGGGAAGAATATTTCTTCGACTGGCTGGCGGGATATATGAAGGAAGCGTTGTCAAGCCTGAGTAAATGTTGCTGTGCCATAACTTTTCTCGTTTTGTACGTCACAAAGGTATACAAGCCGGCTCCGGCGGCAAAAGAGTCTCCATCGAGAGTACTTAAAAAGTGACAAGAACGGCTTTTGGCGGAAAATTTCATAGGAATTCGGGACGAATTACAACACTTCCCGAATTCGTCCCTAACGATTTTGGGATAAAAATGAAAGCCGCGGATTTGCGGGATTTGTTGCCGTTCGCTATTTTTGTAGTATGACGATCATCGACGCACATTCCCACTTGTGGCTCCGCCAGGACGCCGTGGTGGACGGGCAGGCGGTCCGCGGATTACCGGGCGGAAGAGCCCTGTTTTTCGGCGAAGAACGCCAGATGCTCCCGCCGTTCCTCATCGACGGACGCAACAGCGCGGAAGTCTTCCTCTCCAACATGGACTATGCGCAGGTAGGCGCCGCCGTGGTGGTCCAGGAGATCATCGACGGCAACCAGGACGCGTATCTGCTGGAGGTCCAGACGGCGTATCCGCAGCGCTTCCTGTGCTGCGCGCTGCTGGACATCGACCGGGATGTCCTGACCGTCCCGGCGGGTTTCCGCGCAGCGGCGATCCCAGGGCACCGGATGCACCGGGCACTCGACAGTCCGGAGATGATGGCCGCGTTCCGGGAAATGGAGCGGCGCGGGATCCTGCTGTCCCTGTGCCTTGCGGACGATGCGCGGCAGATCGCCCAGTTTGCGACCGTACTGCAGGAATGTCCGCGACTGCGGGTCGCCATCGGCCATTTCGGGCTCGCCCGCTCCAGGCACTGGCTGGACCAGGTGCGGCTGGCCCGCGCGGAGAACGTCCGCATCGAAAGCGGCGGCATCACCTGGCTCTACCATGATGAGTTCTACCCCTTCCCCGGCGCCGTCCGCGCCATCCGCCAGGCGGCGGACGAAGTGGGGATGGACAAACTGATGTGGGGCAGCGACTATCCGCGCACCATCACGGCCATCACCTACCGGATGTCCTATGACTTCCTCTGCAGGACGACGGAGCTCTCCCCGGAGGACAAGGCCGCCTTCCTGGGCGGCAATGCCCTGTCCTTCTACGGTTTCCACGACCTGCCCGAACTTCCCTATATCAAAAACATGTCAGAATGAAAGCCCTGCAAATTCCCGCGCCGCGCCGCGTCCGCGTGATCGACCTGCCGCTCCCGGCCGCAGGCCCCGGCGAGATCCTGCTGCAACTGCGTTATGTCGGTTTCTGCGGCAGCGACCTCAACACCTTCCGCGGCCGCAATGCCATGGCCAAGCCGGAAGTGATTCCCGGCCACGAGATCGGCGCCGTCATCGCCGCCGTCGGTCCGGACGTGCCGGATCATTTCCACCCCGGACAGACCGTCACGGCCAATCCCTATACCCACTGCGGGCACTGCGCCTCCTGCCGCGAGGGCCGCTTCAACGCCTGCGAGCAC
>JAILAO010000131.1 GCA_024681565.1 Bacteroidales bacterium | reverse complement strand
GGATGTCCTCGTAGGTATCGGGTTCACTCTCGGCGGCCAGATAGAGGCCGTCCTTGGAAGCGAGCGGGGACAGCTTAGCGATGATCTCGTCCCATTGGGCATTCCGCTCCAGGCCCTTGCGCTCCCGCCAGAGCTGGGCCGTACGGAGGCCGAAATTCCAATAGGACAATTCGTAGGGCGGATTGACGGTCTTGGAGGCTTTCAGGGTCTCCTGGGCGGCAATGCAACCTTTCAGGATATAGCGGTCGTTTTCTGCATCATAGCTGGCAAAATCAGCCATGAATTCGGCGGTCTTCTGGATCAGATCGAAATAGCGGTCGAGGACGGCCTGCGAAGGATCGGCCCGGTAAAGCAGTTCCGCCAGGTAGATCAGGTGCGGCTGCTGCCAGATCAGGAAGGAACCGGTGTTGGACGGGGCCTCCAGGCCGGAGGGGTCGGTCATCTTCATCCAGCGGACGCCCTTGAAGCCCTGCCGCTCCGCAATCGCGCGGGCGACCGGCTCTACGCTGGCATACCAGGGCAGCGTGCGGGCGATCAGGTCTTCGTGTCCCCACAGCGGGAAATGGGCCTGGTGCCACCAGATCATCTCCATGTGGAACTTCCCGTACCAGGAATTGTAGGTCAGACCCGTCTCCTGCGGCGGCGTGTCTCCGGCGCAGTTGACAGCGAGCAGGTACTGGCTCAGCACGACGCGGCGTTCCAGTTCGGGGGCACGGGGATCTTTGCAACGGCTGAAATCCACCACGCCGCCCTCCTGCCAGTATTTCTGCCAGTAAGCGGCGGAAGCCTCACGGGAAGCGGCGGCCGGTTCGGCGGTCAGGGCGGGACGCGCTTCGCAGAACAGGGCCGTGAAATTCAGTTCGCCGCCGTCGGCGGTCAGGCGCGCCTCATTGGGCGCAACCATCTCCAGACGGCCGTTGTCGTAACTGACCTTGATGTAATAAACCGTAGCGTCCAGGGTGTGGCGCAGGATGGCGACACCGTCTCCCTGCTCGATGATCTCCGTGCTGTGCAGACCGTCCTTCGTCCAGTCGCAGGCGTCATCGGAATGTCCGCCCGTCGGATAAGGCATCCGGAAACGGATGACGGCCGGAACTTCGGACTTGACCGTGGCGGAAACCAGGTCCCTGTCCGGATCGCAGGAAGTCAGGACCTCGTAGCGTTTGCCGTCGGAGAGGAAAGCGGAGCGGATCACGCCGTTCCACATATCCAGGGTCTGGTCGATCCCGCTGAGGGACTCCTCGGTGATGCCGGCGAAGCCGATCACGCCCAGGTGCAGGCGGTGGGGATTGAGGCGGTACCAGTTGGATGCGGCCTGTCCGCGGCCTTCCCGGATCTGGCAGGCGTAGAGTTCTTCGTGTCCGCGGCCGAAATCATACGGCCGGAGCGTCTCCTCGAAACGGAGGTCCTCCGGATTGCCGAACGAATGCCAGCCCCACTGGGACTGGGTCCCGAGCGGAACGCCCTTGGCATATCGCTCCTGGAAGGTCTGCAGGCCGGTGACGTCCGCCGTAAAGGCGAAACGGCCGTTTCCGACAGACAGGGAGGCGAGCGGATCGAGTTGCGTGATGTGGGGGTTGTTGCGGGCGACCAGCGCCGGGCGGTCAATCTTTCCGCTGCAGGAGACCAGCGCGAGGAGGATTGACAGGTAGATGTTGAATCGTCTCATATGGTGGAATTTATCGGTTCTTTTCCAGTCCTTTGTGCCAGAAGCGGGAGGTGATGTCCTCGCCATGGTGGTAGAGCCGCTGGTTGGTGGTCGGCTCGTTGAGCGGGCCGCGGTCGGCCATATAGGGCCCGACCTTGACATAGTCGAACGCCTCGTAGATCTCCGGCTCCACCTCGGTCCTCCCCGAATAAACGGCGCGCTCGATCCCGGGGTGCGCGGTGCGCAGATGCCGGGCGATCCGCAGCAGCGCCTCCGGGTCCTTGCCTTCTCCCAGCAGCAGGAAACAGTTGACGCCGAAATTGTCGGCGACCAGCCGGTCCACCACTTCCGGGGTCAGTTCGGCGCCGATGTCATTCTTGAGGAAGGGTGAATGGCACCCGAGGCAAGAACCCCGGCAGTTGGAAATCTCAACTGCCAGGGTCACCTTGTCCGGAATCTCCTCGAGGACGATGTCCGTGAGTTCCGGGACGTACTTAATCATTCTTGTGGGCGTAGAATCGCTTGTCCGCCTCGATCTGGCGCGGCTCCGCAAAGGAGGATATCCGCTTGAGGTAACCGATGACGCGGGTCAGGTAGTCAAGGTTCTTGCTGCCGCACTTCGGGCATTCCGTAAGCGTGTCCTTGCTGATGTAGCCGCAGTCGTTGCAGACCGTGTTGCGGCAGTTGAAGGTGAAGTAGTTGGTGCCGTAGTGCGCCGCCGTGTTGAGCAGGCTCCGGTACTGCTCCTTGGTAAGGTGCTCCGCGATGTTCATGTGCAGGGCGGAACCGCCGTCGAGGTACTTGACGAAGTCTTCGCCATGGAGTTTGAACTTGTCGATCATCGACACCTCCGTATCCTCGGGGTTGTAGAAGTAGGAGCTGTAAAGGTTGTGCTTGTCGGACACGAAATAGCCGTCCTTCTTGTCCCACTTGTAGTTCTTCGCAGCCAGGTTCTCGGCCGGCACGAACTCCGTATTGAACATCGCATCCGGGGTGCGGTCCTTGCGGTTGGCGACGTTGATGGTCTCGAGGATCGTGTTGACGAACTCGCCGTACTCGGGGTTCGGGGAGACCTTGAGGCCCAGGAACTCGGCCGCCTCCGTCAAGCCGTTGACGCCCACGGTGAGGTACTGCTTCTTCATGTCGATGAAGCCGGCCTTGTAAACATCGAGCATGTCGGCCTTGAGGAAGTCCTTGATGATCTCGTTGAAGGCGATCTGGTATTTGTGCACCCGCTCGGTCATCTCGCGGATGTCCTTGTCGATGTAATTGTTGTAGAGGTCCTCTTTGTCATAGAAGTGGGCCACGGGGCTGAGCGGCTTGCCGGCCTCGAGGTTGACGCCGCGGCGTTCCAGGAAGTAACGGCGGACGGAATCCTGGATCAGGCGGTTGAGGTTGATGGTCATCACGGACTTGGAGCCCGTGGCGACGGAGGCCGTACCCATCGAATACTGGTGGGTGGTGTGGTTGTGGCCGTCATCCAGGTCGGTGAGGCTGTTGCGCAGGCGGCAGCAGCTCGACAGGGAGTCGGG
>JAILAO010000130.1 GCA_024681565.1 Bacteroidales bacterium | reverse complement strand
TCTTGCCGGTTCCGATGCCATAGATGTCTCCCAGCTCAAAGACAAGATCAAAGAGTTCTTAAGCAACCCTGCCAACGATCCGAACCTTCCCGAAAAGGAAATGAAGGAGATCGAAGGATACAGCAAAGGCACTTATGCCGTTTCCAAGGGCGTCATCTCCCTGCAGAATGACCGTGGTACGAGTTACCAGGCCTACATCGCCGTGCAGAACGAACTGGTCAAAGCCGTCAACGAACTTCGTGACGAGTTTGCCATGCGCGAGTACGGCCGTGTCTATTCGGCACTCACCGAAGATGAGCAGAAGGTCGTCCGTGAATGTATCCCGCAGAACATTTCCGAGGCAGAGCCTAAGGACGTCGGTAAAAGAAGATAATAGGAGATAAGATTATGTCAAGATTCAAGAAAGGCGGCAAAAAGGAAATGCCGGCGATCACATCGAGTTCGCTCTCTGATATCGTTTTCATGCTCCTGTTCTTCTTCATGGTCACCACGCAGATGCGTGAAACCGAGAACAAGGTCAAGGTCACCACGCCTGAGGCTTCCGAAGTCGTCAAGCTGGAGCGCAAGGACCTCAACGCATACATCAACATCGGATCTCCGACCCTGGCCTATCAGGCCCAGTACGGTACCGATGCCCGTATCCAGTTGAACGATTCCTTCCGTACCACCGATGACATCCGCGACTTTGTCGCCGCGGAGCGCGATGCCAAGAGTGAGGCCGACCGTCAGCTGATGACCGTGTCTATCCGGGCTGATCAAGATGTCAGAATGGGTATCGTGACTGATGTCAAGCAGGAGCTCAGAAGATGCTCCGCGCTCAAGATCATGTACTCAGCAAGAAAGCCTGCTAAATAAGCAGATGCAGTATTGAATACGAGCAGCCCCCTTCAACGAGGGCTGCTTTTTAAAATCTATCAATCGAAATGAAGGAAATACTTCGCACCAAGGTGAAGGACCTGCTAGACATGGAAGCAGGTCGGGAAGTGCTGGCCAAAGGTTGGGTCAGAACCAAGAGAGGGAACAAAGAAATCGCATTCATTGCGCTCAACGACGGATCCACCATCAAGAACGTGCAGATCGTCGTGGATAAGAACGAGGAGACAGAACCGGTGCTCGCTAAAATCAGCACGGGAGCCTGTATCGGCGTCCTGGGCAATCTTGTCGAATCCGTGGGAAGCGGCCAGGCCGTCGAGATCCATGCCACGGAACTGACCGTGTATGGCGCTTGTGACCCCGTACGCTATCCCCTGCAGAAGAAAGATACCTCTTTCGAGTACCTGCGGACCGTGGCCCATCTCCGTCCCAGGACGAACACTTTCGGAGCCATTTACCGCCTCCGCAGCCAGATGGCTTTTGCCATCCACGAGTATTTCCACAACAAGGGCTTCGTGTATGTCCACACCCCGCTCATCACCGAATCGGACTGCGAAGGGGCCGGACAGATGTTCCAGGTCACGACGCTGGACCTCGAAAAACTCCCGCGGGACAAGAAGGGCCGTATCGACTACGGCAAGGATTTCTTCGGCAAACAGACCAGTCTCACGGTGAGCGGCCAGCTTGAAGGCGAGCTCGGAGCGACGGCGCTGGGAGAGATCTACACCTTCGGCCCGACCTTCCGCGCCGAGAATTCCAACACCCCGCGGCACCTGGCGGAGTTCTGGATGGTGGAGCCGGAGATGGCGTTCTACGACATCAAGGACAACATGGACCTGGCCGAAGACTTCATCAAACACCTCGTTTCCTATGCCCTTGAGCATTGTATGGACGACATCCAGTTCCTCAACGACCGCTATGATCCGGAACTGATCGAGCGCCTGCGCGGCGTGACCGGTACCGAGTTCGTACGTCTCGAGTACACCGAGGGCATCCGTATCCTCGAAGAGGCCGTCAAGAACGGCGTACAGTTCGAATATCCGGTCGCCTGGGGCATCGACCTGCAGAGCGAGCACGAGCGCTACCTGGTCGAGAAGCATTTCGGCAAGCCGGTCATCCTGACGGGCTACCCCAAGGACATCAAAGCCTTCTACATGAAGCAGAACGAGGACGGAAAGACCGTCCGGGCGATGGATGTCCTGTTCCCGAAGATCGGAGAAATCATCGGCGGCTCCGAACGTGAAGCCGACCTTGCGAAGCTGGAGAAGCGTATCGACGAGCTCCAGATGAGCCGCAAGAACCTCGAATGGTACATCGACACCCGCCGCTTCGGCAGCTGCCCGCACAGCGGATTCGGCCTCGGTTTCGAGCGCCTGCTCCTTTTCATTACCGGCATGTCCAACATCCGGGATGTCATTCCTTTCCCGAGAACACCCAAGAACGCAGAATTCTAGCATGTTAGTCATCGGTATCGCCGGCGGTTCCGGCTCCGGCAAAACAACGGTCGTCAAGGCCATCACCCGCGAACTGAACGCGAAGCGGGTGGTCGTCATTCCGCAGGACTCCTATTACAAGGATTCCAGCGACCTCTCAGACGAGGAGAAACGAAACCACAATTTCGATCACCCCGACGCCATCGACTGGGACCTGCTCTGCGAGCAGCTTGCGGAGCTCAAAAGCGGCAAGACCATCCAGCAGCCGGTCTATTCCTACATCTCCTGCTCCCGTTCCAAGACGGAGACGGTGACGGTGGAACCGGCCGATGTAATCATCATCGAAGGGATCCTGATCTTCACCTGCAAGCCCCTGCGGAACCAGATGGACATCAAGATCTTCGTGGATGCGGATGACGACGACCGGCTGATGCGCGTCATGGCGCGTGACATCAGCGAACGGGGCAAGGACGTCCACTGGGTGATCGAGCGCTATTCGCGCACCGTCAAACCGATGTACCTTCAGTTCATCGAACCGAGCAAGCGCTACGCCGACATCATCATCCCGCAGGGAGGACACAATAAAGTTGCCATCGACGTCATCAAGGCTACCATCGAGAAATATCTGAAAGAAAAACTCTAGACCCGTGCGCCGGATCTCCAGCGAAGATAAAGCAGGCATCTACACCACCGTGATCGTTCATCTCGCGGTGGTGATTGTCTGTTTACTGGCAGGTCTGGACTATACGTTGAAAAAAGAAAACAGCTTCGTACTGGACTTCTCCGGCTACGAAGAAAAAGAGCGCCTGGAGCAGGAAATCGAGAAACTGCAGAAAGAGGCGGAACTGAAAGAAAGCATAGCCCGGAAACTGGAAGAAGAACTGGGCAGCAGTTCCGTGATCCGCGGTGTCGCCGTGGACAGAGGCGCACTGAAGGATGACCGCGGGACGGATGCGGAAAAGCTCTATGAGGACGCCAGACGGCTCCAGGAAGAACTGGACAAGGGATATGAAATTCAGGAGGAGGACGTGGCCGATCCGGGCCCTGTAACACCCGCAGAAAAAGAAGAAAAGAAAAAAGAAAGCACCGCATACAGCGGGCCTTCCGTCGTTTCGTATTTCCTGGAAGGAAGGAAAGCGAGTCACCTGCCGATTCCGGCTTACCGCTGCCTGGGCGGAGGACAGGTGACCGTACTCATCACCGTCAACCCGTCCGGCACAGTCACCGGCGCCAAAGTCGACGATGCCGTCTCGTCCAAGGACGGATGCCTGCGGGCCTTTGCCATCCGCGCCGCACGGCTCTCCAAATTCTCCGCAAAAGCCGATGCCGCCCCCAAACAGCAGGGCAATATCGTCTACGAATTCATCGCGCAGTAAACACCCGGCTCAGAACATAGAAAAAGGGAGACCCTCCTGGCGGGCCTCCCGAAAAACCAATTATTAACCGTTAGTATCCAGGATATCGTTTAAGGTTAGGACTGCTTGTTTTTGCAATTCAAAGGTAGTAATGCGGAGGGAAACATTTGTCGAATATAATTCTGAATCGGTGAAACATTGTCCAAATTCAAGAAAAAAGTGTATTTTTGTACAGAAAAGAATCCAATTATGAGTTTCCGTGAGTATCTGACCGCATTTCTGATGCTGATTGGCATCGTGGCGTCGGCCCAGGCGCCACATTCGTTCACCCGCTACGGCCGGGAGAACGGTTTCGCAGGAACCACCGTGGAGAACATGGTACAAGACGCACATGGACAGCTTTGGATGGCGACCTGGGGAGGGTTATACAGTTTCGACGGGCGGAATTTCACGAACTACAAGACGGAGATCCAGGACGACCGGGACAATTCCCGCAGCAACCGCTTCGTGGATGTGGAAGTTTTCGACCAGGATGAAATAATGGTCGTTTCCTATGACAACCGGCTTTACCGGCTGAACCCGCAGACGCGGGTCCTGGACCCGGTGGACTGCCAGGGACACAACATCCAGCAAATTTTCCGTCCTACCCGGACAAGCACCTTCTACCTGACTCCGGAGAACGAAATCCTGGACGCTACCTTTTCCCATTACTGCACCGTCAACCGCAACGCAACGGTCCACAAAATGATCCGGGATCCCGAAGGAGAGATCTGGATCCTCACCAGCCTGGGCGTCTATCGGAGCGGGGCACAGACCATCGAAGTGCCGACCTTCTGCGCCGAAGTGGTGGACAGCGCCCTGTATATCGGTTCGGTCGCCGGCGAGGTGCTCCGCTACCGGGACCAGATGCTCACTTCCCTGCCTACCCAGCTGGACGATGATATCACCTTCATCGCCAAGATCCCGCGCAAAGCGGAACTGCTGATCGGCACCGATACACAAGGGATCGAGATCCATAATCTGGAAGACGACTCGCACCGGCACATCCCGCTGGTCAACACCTCCGATGAAGACGGTGCCTTCACCTGCAGCGCCGACCTCCGGGGCAACCTGTGGATCTACTCCACGCGCGGGAGCCTTTACTGGTACGACCGGGACAACTACCGCCTGGTCCCCTTCCTCAACAAAAACATGCAACAGGGATGGAATTCCGAAACCGGGATCACTTCCTTCCTCCCCGACCGGCAGGGCAACCTGTGGATCGGGTCGACCTGGGGCGGTCTGGAGCGCGTGATCTTCCAGGAGGACAACTTCAAATTCCGCTCGATCGACGGCAGCGGACAGGTGTCGCCGCAAAACAGCGTCCGGGCCATGGTCCAGGAACGCTCCGGAGGCATCTTCGTCGCCACCCGCGACAGCCGGCTGCACGCTTTTGACGAAAATTTCACAGAAAGAGGAACCTGGGATACCGGACATCCGGGCTACGCCATGACCATCACGCACGACGGGAAGATCTGGGTCGGAACCAAGGGCTCCGGTCTGATCGAGATCACACACCAGCCGGGTGACATCTACATGACACAGATCCGCCGGACCCATTATCCCAAAGACGAACTTTTCTACGGGCCCAACAGTGACAATATCTATTCACTGCTGGAAGACGGCTCCGGGCGGCTGTGGATCGGTACCTTCGACGAAGGCATCGCGTATGTGGACCTGAACCAATCGGACCGGCTGTTCATCAGCAAGAAAAACCGGCTGATCTTCCCTACCGACCGCCGCAACCGGATGCGCTGCCTGGCCATCGGCCCGGACGGCCGTCTCTATGCCGGCGGACAGATGGGGCTGTTCGTCTGCGATAAACCGTCCGGAGAGCCCGAAGAGATGCGCTTCGAACGTTTCAGCCAGATCCTGGATTATGACATCCAGCATGTCCTTTTCTCCAGCCAGGGAGACCTCTATGTATCCTCGTTCGGTGCCGGTCTCCTGAAGTTCGACAGCGCCGACCCGGAAAGCGGTTACCAGGCCTATACCATCAACGACGGATTGCTGTCCGACTACATCTATTCGACCATCGAAGACAACTCGGGCAACCTGTGGATCGCCACGCAGAACGGCCTCAACCGTCTCAACCTCCAGACCGGCAGCCTGATCGGCTTCCCGTATGACCGGCTCGGCCACCTGATGCGCTTCAACGAAGGACAGCCCCTGCTGGCCCGCGACGGCAATCTGTATTTCAACACGACCGCCGGAATCCTCTATTTCGATCCACAGGAAATATCCAACAGCAATTTTGCCCCCGAAATCGTCATCCAGGCGCTGTATATCTCCGGCATACGCCACACGATCCAAGGCAATGATCCGATACGGATCCATCCGAGCGACGGCATCCGGCTCCAGTTCGCTGCCATGGACCTGACCGCACCCGAACAGATCCTGTACTCCTATAAATTGGACGGTGCAGACAAGGACTGGGTCCATCTGGGACACCAGGCGAACATCAGTATCCCCCCGCTGAAACCGGGGAAATACACCCTGCGCATCCGGTCCACCAACGGAGACGGCCTGGAGGTGGACAACGAACGTACCCTCGTGTTCCAGGTACGCCGCAATTTCCTCAACTCCGGCCTGGCCGGCACCATCTACCTGCTGATCGCCGTCACGATCGTCATCGTACTGACCCGCAGCAAGAAGAAGGAGGAAGAGATGCAGGAAACGGCGGACAACTCCCTGTTCAAAGGCCTCCACGGCGAGGATCTCCGCTTTGCGGAATCATTCACCAACTTCCTCCGGGAGCATCTGGATGACGGCAATATGGATGTCCCCCAGATGTGCGAAGCCATGGGCGTCAGCCGCTCCGTCCTCTTCGAGAAATGCCGGGGGCTGCTGGATACGACTCCGGCCATCTTCCTGCGCCACCTGCGGATGGAACGGGCGAAGGAACTCATCCGCGAGGGCGGCCGGACGATGGCCGAAATCTCATATGCCGTGGGATTCAACGATCCCCACTATTTCAGCCGGATCTTCAAGAAGGAGATCGGGATAACTCCCACCGAATTCCGCGCCGGCCTCCAGCAAGAGGCCCCCGCAGAATCCGAATAAAGACCGGCCTTACCAGCGGGCGGGATCGCCGCCCAGAACATTTTCAACCGTATATTCCGCCGCCTCGGCCGGGGTCAGGGCCCGCAGGCCCGTCCACTTGGCACGTCCGCCCATGTCGGCGCGCCGTCCGCGGTTGCCATACTCGTAGAGATGCAGGTCCGGGCTCGTTTCCGCATAAGCCTTCCCCCAATTGGTCGGCCAGCCGAGCGGGTCCATCTCATCGCAGAAATCAGAGTGCAGGATCGCCACCTTCGGATAATTGTGCCACGGACGGCCGATTGCGATGCTGCGGCCGTCATCCCCCTGGCGCGGGGAGCCGGAAGCATAGGTA
>JAILAO010000108.1 GCA_024681565.1 Bacteroidales bacterium | reverse complement strand
GCGGTTGCCGCCGCCACCGCCGTCCCAGCCGATACGCATGACCGTACCGTCACCGATGGCGTGGACGGGCGTGCCGGTCGGTGCAGCATAGTCTACAGCCGTATGGGGCCGGACGACACCGGTCACCGGATGCTTGCGGGCATATGAGAAACCGCTGCTGACACGGTTGTATTTAAGCGGCGCCTTGAGGAACATGCGTTTGAGACTCTCGCCGCCTTTGTCCCAATAAGTGCCGCGGGAGCCTTCTCCGGTATCGAAGCGGACGGCAGCGACTTCCTTGCCGGAAGCCGCGTTGTAGAGCGAGAAATGGACCGTATCGATGGAAACCACCTCACCCTCGCAGAGCGTCTGGTCATAGATCATGCGGAAACGGTCTCCTTTCTGCAGCGCAAAGAAGTTGACGCTCCATTGATAGATGTCCGCCAGATTCATGATGAGTTCCGGAGAGCCTCCGGAGGCGATCATATCATTCCATAGGGAACTGGTGATCATCACGTCCGTGATGCGCCGTTCATGTACGACCGGCTTGTCGAAATGCCAGATGGCCAGGGAATCCGCGCAGCGGAATACCGTGGAACGGATCCGGTTCTGGACATATACGACATACTGCAGGGTGCGGAGACTGTCCGGACTGTAATAGGCCTGCACTTCATTGCCCGCGCGCAGTTTCCGGACATCGAACAGGGTGTCGCAGAGTTGCACCAGGTCATACGTCGCCTGCGACCCCATCCCGAGCCGGTTCATCAGTCCGCTGAACGTCTCGCCGGTCCGGATGGACATTGTGTCGGCCACATAGCGGTCGGCGAAGAAACCGATCGGCGGCACGACTTCCGGCTCCGGCGGCAGGTCGGGCTCCGGTCGATCCTTCGGCTTACGGTCGCAGGAAAAAGCCAGCAGGCATAAGGAGAGGCAGAGGCAGGTTCGGAGGAGCGCTTTCATCTATTTGATCAAACTGCCAAGGATGCTCCGCGTCAGTGCGCGGAGGGCGCTGGAAGTAGCGCTTCCGATGGCTTTTTCTGCCGTAGATTTCTTGCTTTTGCTCTTTTTGCCGGTCACCGCATTGGCAACCGCCGTACCGGCGCTGCGGGAGACGCTGGAAATGGCTGCAGCCGCCGCGGCTGCGGCGACGGTACCGGCAATGGTCTTCTTGGCCTTGGCCGGTTTGGCGGTCCGGCCGGACGCCTTGGTGGCCTTCCGGGGCTCCTGGTATTCAAGTTCCTCCGCCTCTTCTTTCTGCTTCTGGATCTGTTCCTGCATCTTGGCCTGCTCCTCTTCGGCTTTCTGCTGATCGGCGAGCAGCACCTCGAACGCGGACTCCCGGTCGATCACATGGTCGTATTTGCCGCCGACAGCAGAGGCGTTGTTGATATCCAGCCGCTGTCCGGCCGTGATGGGGCCGATCTGGCTGAGCGGGAAGAGGATCTTGGCACGTTCCACGATGCTGGGTGCGCCTTTCTGATCGAGGAAACTGACCAGCGCTTCACCGGTCTCCAGGGCCATGATGGCATGCTCGGCCTGGAACGCCGGAGTGACGCGGAAGGTGTTGGCCGCGGCACGCACCGACTTCTGGTCTTTCGGGGTATAGGCACGCAGGGCGTGCTGGACACGGTTGCCCAGCTGACCGAGCACACTGTCAGGGATGTCGGAAGGGTTCTGCGTGATGAAATAGACGCCGATGCCCTTGCTTCGGATCAGCCGGACGACCTGTTCGATCTTGCTGACCAGCGCCGGAGCCGTGTCCGTAAACAGGGTATGGGCCTCGTCGAAGAAGAACACGAGTTTCGGGAGTTCCAGGTCACCGACCTCAGGCATCGTGGCATAGATGTCGGAAAGCAGCCAGAGCAGGAAGGTCGAATAGAGCTTGGGATTCAGCATCAGCTTGTCGGCGGCCAGCACGCTCATGACGCCGCGGCCATCGGCATCCACGGCAAAAAGATCCTGGATATCGAAGGACGGCTCGGCAAAGAACTTCTCCGCTCCCTGGTTCTCCAGGGACAGGAGCGAACGCTGGATGGCACCGACGCTGGAGGTGGAGACATTGCCGTAGGTACGGCTGTACTCCTCGGCATGCTCGGCCACATAGCCCAGCATGGCGCGCAGGTCCTTCATGTCGATCAGCAGCAAGCCCTTGTCATCGGCCACCCGGAAGACGATGTCCATCACGCCGGACTGCACCTCATTGAGACCGAGCAGGCGGCTGAGCAGCTGGGGTCCCATGTTGGAGATGGTCGTGCGCATCGGATGGCCCTGCTCGCCGAACACGTCATAGAAACGGGTCGGGCAGCCGGCGAACTGCGGATTCTGGATCCCGAACTCGGGCAGGCGTTTCTCGATGAAACCGCTGAGCCGGCCGGCTTGGCTGATGCCGGACAGGTCACCTTTCATATCGGCCATGAAGCAGGGGACACCCGCCTGGCTGAACGACTCCGCCAGCACCTGGAGGGTGACGGTCTTGCCGGTGCCGGTGGCGCCGGCGATCAGTCCGTGGCGGTTGGCCATCTTGCCGATAATGGAAATCGGTCCGTTGGGGCCGTGGGCGACATAAAGTCCATGGGTAGCGTCGTACATATCTGCTGTTTCTTTAGTATTTTCTATCGGGTAAAGTTAATAATTATTCGTGGAATTTTTATAAATTAGCATCGTGAAACAAACCTTTAAACCGTTTATAACATGAAAAAGTACATTGCTGAATGCATCGGAACTTTTGTTCTGACGCTTTTGGGCTGCGGAACCGCCATGTTCCTCGGCTGCAACACTCCTGCCGGTGTCGTCGGTACCGCCATTGCTTTCGGTCTCACCGTCATCGCCATGGCTTACACGATCGGCAACATCTCCGGTTGCCACATCAACCCGGCCATCACCCTCGCCGTCGCCCTCTCCGGTCGCATGACCTGGAAAGACGCCTGCGGTTATTGGTGCGGCCAGATCATCGGCGGTATCATCGCCGGTGCCGTCCTGCTGCTCCTCTCCAATGTGGTCTCCGCTCCGGATCTGACCGGCGGCCTCGGTACCAACGGTGTCGCCAATGCCGGCGGTGTGGGCGGCGCTCTTCTCGTTGAGTGCCTCGCCACCTTTATCTTCGTGCTCGTCGTGCTCGGAAGCACCGATGCCAAGAAGGGTGCCGGCAACCTCGCCGGCCTCGCGATCGGTCTCACGCTCGTCCTCGTGCACCTCGTCTGCATCAACCTGACCGGCACCTCCGTCAACCCGGCCCGTTCCATCGGCCCGGCCCTCTTCAACGGCGGCGAGTCCCTCGCCAACGTCTGGGTGTTCATCGTCGGTCCCTGCGCCGGTGCGGCCCTGTCCGCCCTCGTCTGGAAATATCTCGCCAAAGAGTAATTTCCTCTCCGGACAATTGAAAGAACGGCTCCTGGGATCCAGGAGCCGTTCTTTATGATACAGCCGGTGTTATCGGACACTCATGTGAAAGAAAAAGAAGGCGACCCAGTCAGGATTGACCCCGTTGTAATAACCGATGGTACTGTGTGACTGGTTCTCTACACGGCCGTTATTGACATAACCGACCGTCGAATGGGAAGCGTTTTCCACCCGGCCGTTGTTGAAGTAGCCGATGGTGGAATGGGATGAATTCTCGAAACGGCCGTTGTTGATATACCCGATGGTCGAATGAGAAGCATTTTCCACCCGGCCATTGTTGAAATAGCCGATGGTAGAATGGCTGGCATTCTCGATACGGCCGTTGGATCCGATATAACCGATGGTGCTGTGGGAACTGTTTTCCAGACGCTGGGCACGCGCTTCCATTCCTGTCAGCAGGAACAGGGATGCAAGTAGGAGGACAAGTATTTTTTTCATGTGTATCAGGTTGTTTTAAGTCAAAACTCAGTCATTCAGCGGGAGAGCCAGGCGACGCGGCCCGGTGCGGGGGCGGGGAGGGTCAGGCGGGAACCGCCCCGCAGCTGCTGTGCGTCACCGTCCCAGGCACCCGTGGCCGGATCGATCCAGCGAAGGGTATAATCGTTGCGGTCCCGGCGCAGGTCCAGCATGATTTTATCGGCAACGCAATAAACCACATAGCCGGTACCCGGCAGTCCCATACCCCATTGCTTTCCGGCCAGATGCAGGGCGTCGACCGGAACCATCGGCAGCGTCTGCCGCCAGAAAGACTCATCCGGTACAGCCGGCAGGGCGCACATCGAGCCTCCGGCTACAAAACTGATCCAGGCAGCGTTCTCCGCCCGCCCGGCATTGGATACGACGGCGATCTCCGGGTAAGCCCGGCGATACTCGGCTACCTGCCGCCAGATGGCGTCCGGGCCGGTAGCGACGGGATCCACCAGGCGGGAATACTGGCGAGGAGCCAGGTTGACACCGCCATCGGGAGCATAGAGCGAGCCGTCCTCCGTCCGGGACCATTGCCGGATGTCGATGAAATCGATTTCCCTGCGGTAGCGGGGATCTTTGAGGATAGCATCCTGGACGTCCTTGGTGGCGCTCAGCATCACATAGACCGGACGGCCGTGTTCCTGTTCCCATTCCGCAATGCAATCCAACCAGAAGCGCATGAAGTGCAGCGGGCCCGTGTATTCGATGCCGATATGGTGGATCACATTGGTGTAGGGAGCAACGGCGTCCAACTGCTGGCGGATATACTTCCGATGGTAATCGGCCAGGCGGGCATTGTGCTCTACATCATAGAATTGCTCCGCCATGAAAACGCGCTTGTCGGCCTGATAGTAGGTCTCCTCGGCGAAACCCAGCTCATTGATATTGTTGGCGCTGCGCCAGGGATAATCCGCCCAGTGCGCACCTTCTTCGATAATATTGTGCTGGAGATAATGCTCCGAGACCAGGAACAGACCGGCAAGGTCGGCCCGGGCGCAGAAAGCCGCAATGCGGTCCCAGTACCAGGGATTCCAGCGGTCCAGGTCATACCGGCTCAGGCGGTCGTAGGCTTCGCCCTGCCCGCTCCGGGCAAACGGCTGCTCCAGGAACGGCGCCCAGACTTCGGCATCGGCCCGCATCATGCGGCCGTGGTCGTCCCGGCGGCGTTCATACCACAGGGCGGGGAAGTGGTACAGACCGGCCTGGCCGCGCGCCTTGAGGTGGGCGACCACCGTATCGATCTGATCGGTATATCCCTGGCCGGTGCGGCCGGGGACAAAGCGGTTCAGATTGTCCGGCGCACGCCGGAGATAACTCTTCCGCTGCATGCCCTGCCACATCTGCGTACGGGCGGTTCCTCCGGGGAGGTACGCGTCCGCCAGCACCAGCTTGCCGTCGCGGACCCCGATGGGACGGGCCGGGGCGGGTCTTTGCTGCGGATGCCTGATCCCCAGCGTTTCCACGCGGACGCCCCGGTCGCTCTGCGCGAGCGGATACTCGGAAATCATTTTGTCAATCCAGCGGTCCATCGTCATCGCCGGTTCGGCACTGCGGCGGCCTTCTTCGAGGGATTCCTCCGGGAAGACCCGTTTGAGCGGATCCGTAAAGCCGAAAATGCGGCGATAGTGGATGACCTTGTCCCCTTCATCGGTCACAATCCCGCGCCGGGTGAGCTGTTCGTAGTAGAAACTGTCCGGGTTGTTGAGCTTGTGCTCGCCGTGCGATCCGGCGCCGTAGCTCTGCCCGCTCGTTCCGAAAGCCCAGTTGTGCGCCAGGGGCGGATCCTCCAGATGCAGTTCCGGCGTGCGGCACATCCAGCAGAGGGCATTGGCGGAAGCCCAGCTGCCGCCCATATTGTCCAGATAAACGTTCGAGAACTTGATCGGCGCGGATGCGACGGTCGTGCGGTCGAACAGCGTGCCGCAGGACCAGCCGCCCAGCGCACCGCTCCAGCTGTGCGGACGTTCCGCCCAGCACTGAACGAAAGCGTTCGGACCGGCTGCAAGCGGACCGACGGAAAAGTCGTGCCAACCCTCCTCGGACCAGCAGCGCTGGAAAAGGGTCTGCTGTCCGAGCGTCTGGAAGGCGAGCCGGCGGTATCCGCCGATTTCCCCGACGGGCGCGAGGTTCTTGCAATCCTCTACGGTGATGCGACGGGCCGTTTCCCAGACGGCCGCCAGTGAGCTGACGAAATGTTCCGCCACGATGCGGCGGGCCCAGGCATCCTCGACATTTTCGAAGGTGACGGCCATCCAGCGATGGTCCTCATCCCTGGGCCGTCCCTCCGCACAGTCGGATACGATGCGGAGATTCTCCACGCCGATGTGGTCGATGCGGCCGTCCCAGCGATAGGGCGTGACCGTTCCGCCGCCGTAGCGGGCGTCAAAGGCCACCGGCAGGGGGACATCCACCGTGATGCCGGCAGCGTCCGCGGCGACGACCGTCCGGTCGAAAACCAGGTCGAAATCGCCGGGGGCCCAAAGCCAATGGTGGTAGTCGGCACTCATGCCGATGCGGTCTGCACCCAGCAGGTGGATCCATTCCTGCGTAGAAGGACGCGTGATGCGGATGCGGTCTCCGGCCTGCAGGCCGTGCCCCGCCGGGAGCGGGATCACGGAGGCGTTGACCGGCAGATAGTCCGTCTGCAGGGGCAGCCCCGGCCCTTCTGCCGCATCATCCTGTCCGGCGATGCGCACGACGGTCTCGCGGCCATGACCGGCAGCGAACAAGGTCGTCCGGAGTTCCCCGGATCCGCGCAGCACGACACCGCTGCGGTCCAGCAGCAAGGAGCCGTCAAGCCGGAAGCGGCCCGGTTCCAACAGCACGACGCCGCGGAAGCCGTCACCGCGCAGGGGCAGTCCGCCGACATAATCGATGGCGTCCTGGATATTGCAGGTGTCGTCCCCGCCGGACGGTCCTACACGTACCACACTGACGGTCGGATCCGCCAGCAGGTCGGGAACAGGCACTTCCGAGGCCCGGTAGCCGCAATAAGAGTAATCCGGAATACGGTCGCCGTTGGGGTAGGGATTGTACTGGACCTGCTGGTCCGGAGTCACGGTCAGTGCTTCGGGAGACTGCGCAGCCAGGATGCCGCAAGTCAGCAGAAACGGAAGGACGAAAAGGGAACGGTGCATAATGGTTGTGGTCTATTGATACAAATATAGGAGAAAATTCTTATATTTGTGGAAGAGCCTGCTAACCTTTAAATTAATCAGATATGAGACGTTTCTTCAGCATTGCGCTGTCTTTTGCAGCCGCTTTGACCGTGCTTGGAGGCTGTTCGACCCGCAAGACCGTTGCCGACAAGGCCGGCATCAACACCTCCAGCATCCTGAACGGCGGTATCAAGACCTACACGTTCTACAATCTCCCCGAGAATGTCGATCAGCTCAAGCAGCTTCCCGAGGCCAACATGAAAGACCCGTACGGGGTCGCCGCCCTCGTGATGGCCGCGCTCTGCCGTTACGAGACCAACCCGGAAGATTGCTTCGAAATGCTCAACTGGCTGAAAGGTCCCGATGACCTTTCCACTTACGAAAGGCAGTTCATCCGCGAGCGCCTGCAAGGCAAGGCATACAAGCCGCGCTCTTTCTTCCAGGGAGCCACGCCGGACAACAACTACACGCCCAAGAACCCTTATAAATTCACTCCCGTCAGCAATCCCTACACCTTCCAGACGGCAGGATGGGCATCGATCCGGGTACAATCCGGCGGCGCAGACTCCCCGCGCACCATCAAGCTCCGCCAGAAAGGCAGCACCGGCGAATGGTTCCTCAATGAGATCCAGTGCCTGAGCGACATCCGCACCCCGGCCAACGAGAACCCCTGGTATTAACAAAATCCATTGATGGCGCTTCTCGACCACATCACTTCCTGGGAGGGGAAGCGGACCTACATCTTCCGGGGACGGGAGATCCTCACCGACAAGGGAGGCGACGCCGCGGATGCGGGAGCAGTCGCCTCCCTTGACAATTGTATCCTGCAATGCTGCGAGGATACGGCCTGGCAGTCCGTCGGCATCCTGCTTCAAGCGGATACGGCCGCTCCCGCGGGATATGAATTCACCCCGGTTCCGGCTTATTTCTTTGCCCACGACGATGCGGAAAACGCCCGCGCCGCCCGGATGAAGAGCCTGGCCCAATGGCTGGCGGACAACCGCTATTGTCCTTTCTGCGGACAGCCCCTGCAGCTCCATGCCACTGAGGCAGCGCTGGCATGCCCGTCCTGTGGACGACTGCATTTCCCCCGCGTCGAACCCTGCATCATCACGCTGATCAGCAGGGGAGACGAGATCCTGCTGCTGCGCAACATCAAAGACCGCGCGGGCATCTATGCCTGCCTGGCCGGTTTCGTGGAAGTCGGCGAGACGCTCGAACAGGCGCTCCGCCGTGAAGTCCGCGAGGAAACGGCCCTGGAGGTGGAGAACATCCGCTATGCCGGCAGCCAGGGATGGCCCTTCCCCGACCAGTTGATGGTTGGCTTCTATGCCGACTACAAGAGCGGAGAGCTCTGCATCCAGGAGTCGGAGATCGCTGACGCCCGCTGGTTCCGACGGGATTCGCTGCCGCCGCTGCCCAAGCCTGGCTCGATTGCCTGGCGCCTGATCAACGGCCGCTTCGCCCAATAGAAAACGGGACGCTTTCAGCAAGAAAGCGTCCCGTTTTCAAAAGCTCTGTCTCTTATTTGGTCATCTCGATCAACTGGCCGACCGGGGTGACGAAGAGGTCCATGTGACCGTCGCCGTTGCTGGCCGTGGAGACGACATACTGGCCGTTCATCACGAAATGCGGGTGCGGATCCGGATGCAGACGGGACTGGTTGTCCTGCGGCATGAGGGGCTCACGCGTGGAGAAGACCCAGACATACTTGCCGGTTTCACGGTTGTAGAAGGCAACACGCCATTTGCATCCGCGCCACCAGCCTTCGGGAGCCTGGTCCGTGACGACATACTTGTTGTCCGGAGAGCAGCTGTTGTGGCGGGCGCCCGGAACGGCGGCCCAGACTTCCTCCTCGCCCGTGGCAAGGTCGCGGTGATAGACGCAGTGCTCATCGACCATATAGCCATGGCCGCACCAGGAGAGGCCCTTGCCGTCGTCGTCCCAGATCTCGTGGGAAGCGAAGTTGATGGTCTTGGCCGGGATGAGTTCCTTGGAGCCCTTGCGCATCAGCCACATGCGGGGATACCAGCCGGTTTCCTCCTGGAAAGCGCGGCCAGCCTCGTCCCAGCAGCCTTCCCAGGCCACCATGGCGAGGTTGTCGTCCGCCGGGTTGACCTGGCCGTGGTCGCAGTTCCACTCGGTCTCATTCCACTGGTCCCAGGCGCCGGTTTCGAGGTCCAGCATGCCCTGGAGATAGCGGCTCTTGCCTTCGGGGGTCAGGATTTCCGTATCCAGGAAAGCCCGCTTGCGGTCACTGGTCAGCGTCAGGTGCGTCGCCAGGCGGCGGACTTCGCCGAGGGCCTTGAGTTCGGCCGGAACATCACAGAGTTTGATCTCATTGAGCGGATCCGTGAA
>JAILAO010000168.1 GCA_024681565.1 Bacteroidales bacterium | reverse complement strand
ACCACGCCCGGCGGCATCACCATCCGCGGACTCAATGCGATGGAGGATGCCGGCTTCACCGCCGGCGTCATCGCCGGGCTGCAGGCCTGATCCGCTGACGGGATACCCGAAAAATAAGCTGCCCGCGTTTTGCGGGCAGCTTATTTCGGATATCGGTGCAGCTGTTAATATTTGTTCAGGGGGACGCCGGCGGTCATCTGGTGGACGCGGCGCTTCACGTCGTTCAGCAGCGCGTTGTGCCGGGCGAGGGAGGCCTGCTGTTCCGGGGTCGGCTCCTCTCCCTTCTTGAGGGACAGGGCTTCGATGTGTGTGGCACAGGAGCTGAGCACTTCGTCGATCAGGGCGACGATGTCCACCATGTCCTTCTCCTGGAATCCGCGGGAGGTGACGGCGGGCGTGCCGATGCGGAAACCGGAAGTCTGGAACGGGCTGCGGGTGTCGAACGGGACCATGTTCTTGTTGAGCGTGATGGCTGCGCGCTCGAGCTGCTGCTCGGCGATGCGGCCCGATACGGCGTCGAACTTGCCGCGCAGGTCGATCAGCATCAGGTGGTTGTCCGTGCCGCCGCTGACGACTTTATAGCCGCGGCGCAGGAATTCGGCGCACATGGCCTGGGCATTGGCGATAACTTGCTTCTGGTACTCTTTGAACTCCGGCTGCTGGGCCTCGAAGAAGGCCACGGCCTTGGCTGCGATTACGTGCTCGAGCGGACCGCCCTGGACACCGGGGAAGACGTAGGAGTCGATGACCTGGCTCATCTTCTTGACGACGCCCTTCGGCGTGGTGCGGCCCTGCGGGTCGTCGAAGTCCTTGCCGATCAGGATGATGCCGCCGCGCGGTCCGCGCAGGGTCTTGTGCGTCGTGGAGGTCACGATGTGGGCGTATTTGACAGGATTCTCCAACAGGCCGGCAGCGATCAGTCCGGCGGTGTGGGCCATGTCGATCCAGAGGAGGGCGCCTACCTTGTCGGCGATGGCGCGCATCCGGGCGTAGTCCCATTCGCGGGAATAGGCGGAGGCCCCGCCGATGATCAGCCTGGGCTTGTTCTCCAGTGCCAGTTTCTCCATCTTGTCGTAGTCCACGAGACCGGTCTCGGGGTCGAGGCCGTAGGCCACGGCGTGGTACAGCAGACCGGAGGCGTTGACGGGAGAACCGTGGGTCAGGTGTCCGCCCTGGCTGAGGTCGAGCCCCATGAAGGTGTCGCCGGGATTGAGGACAGCCATGGTGACGGCCATGTTGGCCTGGGCGCCGGAGTGCGGCTGGACGTTGGCCCATTCCGCTCCGTAGATGGCTTTGATGCGGTCGATGGCCAGCTGCTCGATCTGGTCGACGACCTCGCAGCCGCCGTAGTAGCGCTTGCCCGGGTACCCTTCTGCATATTTGTTGGTGCAGATGGAACCCATGGCCGAGAGGACCTCGTCCGTGACGTAGTTTTCGGAGGCGATGAGCTCGAGGCCGGATTTCTGGCGCTCGAATTCTTTCTTGATCAGGTCTGTGATTTGGATATCCTGTTTCATACGGCGTAGTTAATGTATCCACAAATATAACAACTTTTCTGTATCTTTGCCTTCTATGAGCGACAGGAAATTGCTAAATATAGAATTGGGCCGCATCAAGGCGGACCGTTACCGTGAACTGCCCCCTTCGGGCGTGGTCCTGGTGCTGGACAATATCCGCAGTGCGCACAATGTCGGCAGTGCTTTCCGCACCGGCGACGCGTTCAAGGTGGACCGGGTCTATCTGTGCGGCATCTGCGCCGTTCCGCCCTCGGCCGAGATCCACAAGGTGGCCCTCGGAGCCGAGCAGAGCGTGCCCTGGGAGCACGTGGACGATACGCTTGCGCTTGTGGAGCGTCTGCGTGCGGAGGGCTGGACGGTCGTCTGCGCCGAGCAGACGGAACACGCCGTGCAGCTCCAGGATTTCCGTCGCGACCCGCAGCGCCGCTACGCAGTGGTCTTCGGAAACGAAGTCGACGGCGTCCGACAGGATGTCGTGGACGCCGCCGATTCGTGTGTCGAGATCCCTCAGTTCGGGACCAAACATTCGCTCAATGTGAGCGTTTCCGTGGGAATCGTGCTCTGGCAGCTGCTATCTCGGCCGGGCGCCTAAGGCGGACGGCTCAATGTCTTTCAGCGCCGGAATGTTGTCCGGCAGCAACTCCTGCATGATGATGGCCTCAAGGTTCCACTGCGCCACGTCGTTGGTGCCCACGCGGGCGTCTTCGACCGTGGGGTTGATGGCATCCGAGCCGCCGACCCAGTTGAGGTTCACGCGGTCGACCACCTGGCCTTCCATGTTGATGGTTCCGGAAAGGAAACGCTGCCAGGCCAGGTCCGAGCGGTACGTATCACCGCTCCGGCTGGCTGCGAAAGCCAGCAGGCGCGGGATGTTCCAGTTGCCCCACCAGTTCTTGTAGGGGGCGTTCTCCGGCAGGTCGCGGATCGCGTCGTCCCGCGGGACGCCGTACCAGCTGGCATATTCCATATAGGTCTTGATGAATTCGGGGGTGCCGGCTTCGTCGAGGATCTCCAGGAAAATCTCCACGCTGCTCTGCAGGTTGGCAAGGTGGTTGGAGTTGGTGATCCATTCCGGATCGCCCTCGTAGGTGAGCACGCCGGTGGCCGGGTCGTAGCCGTAGGGACCCTTGCCGGTGAACAGGCCGTTGGGGAGGTTCGAAAGCGATTCCATGCCGGTGTGGATCAGATCCAGCCATTTCCGGTCGCCGGTGCGTTCCCATTCGGTAAACCAGTTGCCGACGAGCGAGGTCCAGTCCGGTCCCCAGCGCAGACGGGTCGGCTGCTGGGTCGGGAACTGGGAACGCGGCTGTGCGCGCACGAGCGGGTCGAAATCGAGGAAGGCCTCGTTCGCGTCG